>NZ_AP023287.1:313008-626016 GCF_014218295.1 Mycolicibacterium litorale | reverse complement strand
TTTGCTAACTTCGCACGGTCGCGTCACAAACGTCCGCGTCAATAACTTACTTGTCAGTCAGGAACGGTGTGGGAACTGCTTCTTCGGCCGATTACGCCCTTCGAGTCGCCAAACCGCCACGTGCGACGCCATCCGACACTGGCATTACTGACAGGCTATTCGCGAAGCCATTAGCGTCCCTAACGGCTATCGGCCGCGACACTGCCGAGGCGCCGACCATCCGGTGGTTTCACCTGCGGCTCGTCATCGCCGTCGGCTTGACCGCGATCGCCTACGCCATCCCCTACACCGACACCGTCGCACTCGCCCTGCACGGCTCACGCGCGCCGCTGCCCGCGGTCCTGCCGGTTCTCGTCATCCTCGTCACGCTCGGATATCGCACGGCACCGCGCGGCGTCGCCGACGCCGAGTCGAACTGGATCATCGGCGCGCTGGTCGGGGTGGGCGCACTCGCAGGCATCGAGCTGCTCGGCCATCGCACGCCGACGCTGGCCGGCCTGTGGCATCTGCAGGATTTCGGCGCCCCGGTCTGGTTCGCGTGCGTCCTCACCGTGTTGTTCGGTGTGCGCCAGGTGGTCCGGATGTGGCCGCTGTGGCTGTTCGCACTGTCGTGCGCCAGTCCGCTGCCCCTGATGCTGGCGACCGCCGCGCTCGGTGGGTCCGACACAGCGGCGGCGCTGCTCACCGCAGTCGCCGGCGCGGTCGCGGTGTTCCTGGCGGGCCGCATGGCGCCACGGACCTACCGTGCGGTCGCCGCCGTGTCCTGCCTCGCGGTGTCGGTTCTCACGGTGCTCGCCGTCGGTGGGCAGCTGTCGCTGTTGATCGTCACCGTGCTCGTCGCCGCGGTGTTCCCCACGCTGGCGACGGCCGCCCTGCTGACGACCCACCCGGCGCGGGTCAACCTCGTCGAGCAGGCCTGGGCGGAGCCGCACGCGCACACCGCACGGGCACTGGGCACGCTCGCCGTGACCGCGGTCGCCCTGGCGCTGCTGAACCCGCCCGTCGCGAGGTCCACCGCACTGCAGGCGGTGCCGGCCGACTGGACCGACAGGACGTCACTGCGAGATCCGGTCGCCTACGAATTCATCACCCGCTACGCCGGGCCGGGCGCCACCTTCGTGCGCTACCACACCGCGGCACAGCCCGGCCTTCCTGCGCTGACGGTCGACGTCCTCACCGCATCGGACCGCGCCGCGCTGGCCGACACCGCCGACGTCATCTGGTATCCGTCGAGTCGTCCGGTGGACTTCCGCGCGGTGACCGATCGGCCGGCACTGCCCGCGGGCAGCCGCATCGCCTACAGCAACGCCGATGCCGCCACCGACGGTGCGCACTCCGACTGGTTCCTCATCACGTGGGAATGGCAGTCGGGCAACAGCTTTCAACGCGTCAACGTCGTGTCCAGCCAATCGCTGACCGGTGACCGCCTCCCACCGGAACCGCAGCCGGTCCACCTGTTCGACGTGTCGTTGCGTCCCGCGCTGTGGGTGGCACGTCAGCAGCCCAAGGAGGCCGGTGACGTCGACGACGTCGTGGTCGAGCGCGCCACCGCGCTGGCCGGCGCCCTGACCCGTGCGGCCGCCGATCCGACGGGCGGTGCCGCGGCCGATGCCTGAGCTGACCCCGGTGGTGCTGCCGGCCCACCTGTCCGCGCGCGGGCTCTTCGGCCGCCGCGCCCTCGTCGTGCTGGCCGTGGTGGTCGCCGTCCACGCCGCGGGCGTTGCCAACTGGCCGCACATCGTGGCGCCGCTGCTGACCGGGATCTTCGCGGTCGTCTACCTGGTGTCGACGCTGGACCGGAACTATCTGCTGCTCAAGGGACTCCGATCCGATGCGCTGCTCCGCATCAGCGCCGACGAGGCGTTGGCTGTTCCCGACGACGAGCTGCCCGTGTACACCGTGCTGCTGCCGGTGTACGACGAACCGACGATCGTGGCCAACCTGATCAACGGAGTCGGCCGCCTCGACTATCCGGCCGACAAACTCGAGATCCTGCTGCTCGTCGAGGAGGACGACCTCGCCACCCAGGAGGCCCTGCTGGGTGCCGACATGCAGTCGGTGCGCATCGTGATCGTCCCCCACAGCCTGCCCAAGACGAAGCCCAAGGCCTGCAACTACGGGATGTCGATGCCCGACCTGCGCGGCGAATATCTCACCATCTACGACGCCGAGGACATCCCCGATCCGCTGCAGCTGCGGCGGGCAGTGGCGGCGTTCCGCCGGGTGCCGTCCGACATCGGTTGTCTGCAGGGACGTCTCGGGTACTTCAACGAGAGACAGAACCTGCTGACCCGGTTCTTCTCGCTCGAGTACGACCAGTGGTTCGGGGTGGTGCTGCCCGCGGTGGAGCAGGCGCGGTGTGTGGTACCGCTCGGCGGGACCTCCAACCACATGCCGACGGAGGTGTGGCGGGAGGTCGGCGGGTGGGACGAATTCAACGTCACCGAGGACGCCGATCTCGGGGTGCGTCTGGCCCGCAGCGGCTACCGGACGATGATCCTGGACTCGATCACCCTGGAGGAGGCCAACTCCGACGTCGTCAACTGGATCCGCCAGCGGTCCCGCTGGTACAAGGGCTATCTGCAGACCATGCTGGTGCATCTGCGCGATCCGCGCGGTCTGCATCGCGCGATCGGCACCAAGGCCTTCCTGCGCATGCTCAACATGACCGGCGGTGTGCCGCTGACCAGCGCGCTCAACGTCCTGTTCTGGTTCACCATGCTGATGTGGATCGTCGGCAGACCCGCCGTGATCGGGATGCTGTTCCCACCACTGACCTACTACGTGTGCCTGTCGCTGCTGCTGATCTGCGCCCCGCTGTCGGTGTTCACCGGGCTGATCGTCACGCAGGCGCTGGGCAAACCGCACCTGTGGGTGGCTGCCCTGCTCTCCCCGCTGTACTGGGTGCTGCAGTCCGTCGCCGCCATCAAGGCCATCTACCAACTCCTATTCCGACCGTCGTTCTGGGAGAAGACCATTCACGGACTCTCCCCGTCCCGTGACCACACTCCCCTCACCGAAGGACCCCGATGACCACATCCACGCGTGCCCTCGCCGTCCTCGCCGCCGCCGGCATCGCGGTGGCGGGCAGCCTGGCCGGAACCCCGCCGCCCGCGCAGGCCGAACCACTGAACAAGGTCGTGCGCGACCGCGGCGCGACACCGCCGATCGGCTGGGACCAGCTCGGCATGGCCGACCGCATGGAGCTGATCGGCGCGAATCAGCCTGCCGAGACCGCGATCCCGGTCCCCGACGGCGTCGGGCCCGGCACGCTGAGCGGCCGGATCGGATCGGTGGTCAACGTCGCCGGCGGCCGGGTCGAGGTGATCGACGGCCGCGGCACCGTGCTGGGTTCGTTCCCCGCCCCCAGCGACGGCAACACCACGCCCTTCAGCGTCAACATCGCACCCGCGCAGGTCCTCGAGGACCGGGCCCGGGTGAGTTTCGTACTCCGCGAACCGGGTCGCGACGCCAACAGCTGCACGCAGCCACCCGCCCTCACCCTCACCCAGCTCGCGAACACCTTCACGGGCCCGACGCCCGATCCGGTGTCGGTGGCCGGCTTTCTGCCGGGGTACCTCGACGAGATCGTGATCCGCATCGGGTCCGATCCGACCACCTTCGAGCAGCAGGCCGCGCTCGACCTCGTCGCCGAGCTCACCCACCTCTACCGCCCGATGCCGGTGCGGATCAACGTCACGACCGCCGACGACCTGTCGCCCGCCGCGGGCGCACGCCGGGTCATCGAGATCCGCGACGGCGCGGCGCCGGCCATCTCCGTCACCCGCGCGGGCACCCCGGCCGCGGCACTGCTGATCACCGGCACCGGCGAGAAGCTGCTCGACCAGGTGCAGTTGTTCACCGACCAGCGCATGAAGCTCGCCCAATCACCGACGGCGGCAGTGGTTTTCGCCAACCAGCAACCGGACGTGTCCTCGACGGTCAAGACCTTCGACCAGCTGGGCATCACCGGCCAGACGTCGGTGCTCGGCAACACCGTCCTCTATGCGGGATTCGACGTCAGCGCGTTCGGCGTCGGACCGGTCACGCGGGCCGATGTCCACATCAAGGCCAAGTACACACCTGTCGTGGGCGGCGAGGCCTCGGTGTTGATCCGCTCCGCCGGCACGGTGGTGGCCACCCACACCCTCGACGAATCCGGCACTCTCGACGTGAGCACGACCATCCCCGCCGAGACCATCACCTCCAACGTGGGCCTGGCGCTGGAGCTGCGCTACATCCCCCGTCAGGAGTGCGCACCGCTCACCGACCGGATCACGTTCGCGCTCGACCCACAATCGACGGTGAGCGTGACGCCGGGAGACAACAACAGGGGCGGGTTCCCCGTGCTGCCGATGGCCTTCACCCCCGACTTCGACGTCACCCTCACCAGCCCGGATAGGATCGGTTACGCCGCGCAGGCGATCAACCTGATGGGTCAGCAGACGGCGATGCTGCTGCGGCCCCGCCTCGCCGCGTTCGAGGACGTGATCGGCTCGCGCAGCCCCCTTCTCGCTGTCGTCGAGGGGCCGGAGCTGGCCCAGGCCGGAATGTCCCCGCCGCTGGCGGCCGAGGCGCCGGACCGGCTCACCGTCGGCGGGACCACGGCCACCGGGGTGGACTTCCGGGGATCGGTCAGCTCACTGCAGGCGTTCAACGACAACGGCCGCACGGTGCTGGCGGTGTCCGGCGGCGGTGACTGGTCGCTGCTCGACGATTCGTTGCGGTATGTCCGCGAGCTCCCGCAGCGCTGGGCCTCACTGTCCGGTGACGTGGTGGCCACCGGCGCGGCCAGGGAGACGGTGAATCTCACTGTCGCACAGGGCGGCCCGATGGCCCACCAGCCGGCACCCGGCCCGGGCTGGCAGGTCTGGGGCTGGGTCAGCGCCGCCGTGGTCGGACTGGCGGCGTTGGCCGCGGGCGCCGTGTTCACGGTGCGGTATCGCCGGTCGCGCGGCAGAGCCTGACCCGTGACCACGACGCTGCCGGCCGCTGCACCGGCACAGCGGGCGGTGCCCACCGGCCCCGCCCGCTGGCCCGGCGTCCTGCTGTACTGCGTGCTGGCTGCCGGCTACTTCGCGGTCGGTGCGGTTCTGGTGCTGCGTTACAACATCTTCGAACCGGATGCGCCGAACCGGGTGGCCAACGCCGGTTTCGCACTGCAGTCCCGGGATCCGCACCTGTCGGCGATCGGGTTCGTGTGGAACCCACTGCCCAGCATCGTCGAGATCCCGCTGGTGTGGCTGAGCCAGTGGTGGCCGGCCCTCAAACACGCCGGCCTGGCCGGGGTTGTGCAGAGCGCGCTGTTCATGGCGGGTGCCGCCGTGGTGCTGCGCCGTATCGCGATCGACCGCGGTGTCAGCCGCGGCTGGCAGTGGATCGCGGTCGCCGCGTTCGCGCTGCACCCGATGATCGTGCTCTACGGCGCCTCCGGCCTCAGCGAGGCCGCGCAGATGTTCAGCCTGCTGTGGTGCGTCCGCCACCTCATACTGTGGTGCGAGCATGGAAGGGTCGGTGATCTGGCGCTGACCGGCCTCGCCCTCGGCGTCGGCTATCTCGCACGCTACGAGGCACTCCCGGCGGCGATCGGTGTGCTCGTGGTGGTCGCCGCGGTCAGCTGGGTGCGCTCCCCACATGCGGTGCGGCGGTCCTCGACCGTGCTCAACGTGCTGATCGCGATGTTCCCCTTCGCCACGGCGTTCGTCGCCTGGGCGGTCACCGGGTGGATCATCAACGACGAACTGTTCGCCACGCTGACGTCCCAGTACGGCAACTCCAGCCAGGTGGCGGGCCGGCTCGCGCACACCGCCGGCCACGACGCCGGGTCGACCTGGCCGGTGATCGCCTCGCGGTTGTTCGGTATGCAGCCGCTGGTCGGCGTTGCGGTCGCGGTGGCCGTGGTGGTTGCGGCGGTGCGCAGGACAGTGACGACCGCCGTCCCGGTGGCGGTGTTCGGCGGCACGCTGGCGTTCGCCGTTGCCGCGCAGGCCAGTTCGACCACGTTCGGCTGGTTCCGCTTCTACCTGCTGGCGATCCCGCTGGTGATCTGCGTGGCGCTGGCGTGCTGGCACCGGGCGAAGTGGCCGGCGGTCCTGCTGCTCACCGCCTCACTGGTGGTGGCGATCCCGTTCACCGGTCGGCTGATCACCAACGAGGACGTCGCCTACGGACAGCTCGAATCGGGGTTCGTCTCGCTGGTCGACCCGCAGGGACATCCGCCCGCCGAGCATCCCGCCCGTCGCCGGTTGATCAGCGAGCGCACCCTCGCGCAGTGGTTCGACGCCAAGGATCTCCCGCCGGGGTCGGTGCTGATGGACAGCTTCCTCACCTGGGGCATCTGGCTGTCGTCGACGGATCCGAAGCAGTTCGTGATCACCAGCGACTACGACTTCACCGCGGCACTGAACCGCCCGTGGGACTTCGGCATCCGCTACATCGTCGCGACCAACCCCCGGCTCAACGTCGCCGATGCCGTCAACCGCCGCTACGAGTCGATGTGGGACGACGGTGCGGGCATCGCCGACCTGGTGCTGTCCGCCGACGGTCCGACACCCGACGAGATGTTCCGCGTGTACCGGGTGACCGGGCGGCCCGCTCCGCCGCAGTGACCGTCAGCCCAGTTTGCGCAGCCGGGGTTCGAGGTCGCGCTGGAACAGTTCGAGGAAGCGGCGCTGATCGTGACCGGGAGCGTGGAACACCAGGTGGTTCAACCCCCACCCCACATAATCCTTGACCTTCTCCACCGCCTCGTCGGGATCCGACGCCACGATCCAGCGCTTGGCGACCTGCTCGATCGGCAACTCGTCAGCCGCCTTCTCCATCTCGATCGGATCGTCGATCGAATGCTTCTGCTCGGCGGTCAACGACAACGGCGCCCAGAACCGCGTGTTCTCCAACGCCAACTCCGGATCGGTGTCATAGGAGATCTTGATCTCGATCATCTTGTCCACCGCGGCCACGTCCTTACCCGCGGCCTGCGCCCCCTCGGCCACCGCCGGCAACAGCTTGTCCCGGTAGAGCTCCTCACCCTTACCCGAGGTGCAGATGAACCCGTCACCGGCCCGCCCCGCATACTTGGCCACCACCGGCCCGCCCGCGGCGACATACACCGGCACCCCACCCTCGGGCACGTCATAGATCGACGCCCCCTTGGTCCGGTAGAACTCACCCTCGAAATCCACCCGGTCCCCCAGCCACAACTCACGCATCAACCGCACCGACTCACGCAACCGCGCGAACCGCTCCTTGAAGTCCGGCCAATCGCCCTCATATCCGGTCGCGATCTCGTTGAGCGCCTCACCGGTGCCCACCCCGAGGAAAATACGATCCGGATACAGACACGCCATCGTCGCGAACGCCTGCGCGATCACCGCCGGGTTGTACCGGAACGTCGGCGTCAACACCGACGTCCCCAACTGCAGACGCTTGGTGCGCTCACCCACCGCCGTCATCCACGCCAACGAGAACGGTGCATGCCCACCCTCATGACGCCACGGCTGGAAATGGTCACTGACCGTGGCGCTGTCCATCCCGTGCTCTTCGGCCAACACGGCCAGCTCCACCAGCTCACGAGGAGCGAACTGCTCCGCCGACGCCTTGTATCCGAGTTTGAGTTCAGCCACGTCATTGTTTCTACTCCTCTGCCTACACTCGCGGCATGGCAGCAGCCCTGACGGCCGTCACCGACCGTGTCCACCTCGCGCAGACCGCCCTGGTGAACTGGACGCTGGTGGTCGACGACGGCGGCGTGCTGCTGATCGACGCCGGCTATCCGGGCCACCGCGAAGACGTGGTGGATTCGGTGCGCCGGTTGGGGTTCGGGATCGCCGACATCCGCGCCATCCTGTTGACCCACGCCCACGTCGACCACTTCGGCTCGGCGATCTGGTTCGCCGAGACGCACGGCATTGCGGTGTACGCCCATCCCGACGAGGTCGGGCACGCCAGACGCGACTACCTCGAGCAGGTGTCGCCGGTGGACGTGGCCAGGCATGCCTGGCAGCCGCGTTGGCTGAAGTGGTCGCTGACGATCAGCCGCAAGGGCGGGCTCGAGCGGGGCGGTATCCCCACCGCGCAGGCGCTCACCGACGAGGTGGCCGCGACCCTGCCCGGCACGCCGCAGCCGATTCCCACGCCGGGCCACACGGGCGGGCACTGTTCCTACGTCGTCGACGGGGTGTTGGTCAGCGGTGACGCCCTGGTGACCGGTCACCCGTTGCTCACCGACACCCGCCCTCAGCTGCTGCCCCGCCTGTTCAACCACGATCAGGCGGGGTGCGTGCGCAGCCTGTCGGCGCTGGAGGCGGTCGACACCGACGTCCTGCTGCCGGGGCACGGCCCCCTGTGGCGGGGTCCGGTCCACGAGGCGGCGCGGGCGGCGCGCTCCGCGCTCAGGTGAGGATGCGGTAGCCCAGCAGGAACACCGCGGTCAGGCACAGTCCGGACGCCACCACGATCGTCGGCATCAGGATCATCTGGTCGAGTTCGTCGGGGTCCAGCGCATCCCGCTGAACCGGGCCGAACAGCAGGCGCCCCAGCGACGTCTCCCGGATCCGGCGTGTCAGGCGGCCGAGGACATGCCGGTCGGCGCGGCGGCCGATGAAGGCCCGCAGCATGATCCCCGCCGCGGCGACGACCACCGCGGCCGCGAGGATCAGTCCTCCGACGACTGCCTCCGACACCCGCGCCAGCTTACAAACACCGTTGCCGGCCCGGGGTGTGGCCCTCGGCGCTCACCGGGTCCACCGCTGGGCGATCAGTTCGTGCGACCGCAGCCGGTCGGCGTGGCGGTGGGTGACCGAGGTGATCACCAACTCGTCGGCGCCGGTGGCCTTCTGCAGGGTGTGCAGGCGTGCGGCCACCTCGTCGGGATCACCGACGAATTGCGTTGCGGTGCGGTCCTTCACGAGCTCCTGCTGCTCGGAGGTGAGCGGTTCGCAGCGGTCGGGATCGGGATAGGGGACGGCACCGTCGCCCGCCCGGATCGAGTGGACCCAGTTGCCGTAGCCGGCCGCGAGCCGCCGTGCGGTGCCGCGGTCGTCGGCGACCACGACGTCGGCCGACAGCACCACGTAGGGGCGGGCCAGATGCGCCGACGGGGTGAACGCGGCACGGTAGGCGTCGATGGCGTCGAGTGCGGTGGCCGGCGTGATGTGGTAGCTGGCGACGAACGGAAGGCCGTGTAGCCCTGCCACTTTCGCGCTCTGTCCCGGTGTGCTGCCGAAGATCCACGGCCTCAGGTCGGCACCCTCGCCGGGCACCACATGCGCCTCGACGTCACCGATTCGGTACGACCCCGCCAGCATGGCCAGCACGTCGCCGACCTGGTCGGCGAAGTCGGGTGCGACGGCCTGCGGCTGTTGCAGCGCCGACATTCGCGCGCTCAGCCGCGGTCTGCGCAGATGTGCGGCCGTGTCGAAGGGGGCGGGTACGACGACTCCGTCGACCTCCCGCCACGGCCGGGGTTGCGGTGCGGCGACCGGCGCGTTCTGCGCCTCGCGGCGCAGCTGGCCGGACCGGCCGAGTCCGAGGTCGATGCGGCCCGGGTGGAGTGCGTCGAGGATGCCGAAGCTCTCCACCACGGCGACGGCGGTGGTGTGGCCGAGTTGCACCGCCGCCGCGCCGACGCGGATCCGCTCGGTGGCGGCCGCGATCTGACCGATCAGCACGGCGGGTGCGGAACTGGCCACGGACACGAAGTGGTGTTCGGCGACCCAGTAGCGCCGGTATCCCCACTGTTCGGCGTGGCGGGCGAGGTCGAGGGTGTTGCGCAGTGCGGTGGCCGCGTCGGCCCCCTCGGGGATCGGTGACAGGTCGAGGACGGACAGCGGGACGGTCACGGCAGATCCTTCGCGAACGCGACGGGGTACACCTCGCCCTCGGCCGGCAGCGGTTCGTCGAGGCGTCGGTAGCCCGTCGCGAGGTAGAGCGCCTCGGCCTCGGGCTGGCGGTCCCCCGTCGTCAGGTAGATCCGGCGGTAGCCGCGCGCGGCGATCTCCGCCTCGAGCGCCGCCAGGAGTGCGCGCCCGAAACCGCGACGACGGTGTGCGCTGTCGGTCCAGATGCGTTTCAGCTCCGCCGTCGTGGCATCGAAGCGACGGAATGCGCCGCCGGTGACGGGCGTGTCCCCCAGCAGGCCGATGAGCATGGCGCCGTCGGGTGGGGTGAACTCCTCGGCGGGATAGCGGCGCAGCCACGCCAGGACCGCCTCGGCCCGTCCGTCGTATCGCCCCGCGTACTCGACGGCGAGTTCGTCGAGCAGAGGCTGGGCCAACGGGTCGTGCTGATCCACGGGCACGAACCGCACGTCGTCTGTCACCGGCACACTCATCACCTCACTGTGCAACGCCGCGGACAGCAAGGCATTCCGCCGGCGCGGTTCTGCTCAGCGTGATCCGAAATCTGGCCAGGTCGGCCCGAAATCCACCCTCTTCCGATCCAAACTTGACACCTGTAAAGTTCGGCGGCATGGACAACATCAGGGGCAAGACCATCGCGATCACCGGCGCCGCTCGCGGGATTGGTTATGCCACCGCCAAGGCTCTTCTGGCCCGCGGCGCCCGTGTCGTCATCGGCGACCGCGATGTGGCGCTGCAGGAGTCGGCGGTCGCCCAGCTGACCAAGCTGGGGCTGGTGTCGGGTTACCCGCTCGACGTCACCGACCGGGAGTCCTTCGCGACGTTCCTCGACAAGGCCCGCACCGACGCGCATCCCGGTTCGGATGGCCATATCGACGTGTTGATCAACAACGCGGGCGTGATGCCGATCGGCCCGTTCCTGTCGCAGTCCGAGCAGGCGATCCGGTCGTCGATCGAGGTGAACCTGTACGGCGTGATCACCGGTTGCCAACTGGCTCTGCCCGACATGATCGCCCGTCGTCGCGGCCACATCATCAACATCGCGTCGCTGTCCGGTGTCATCCCGGTGCCGGGCCAGGTGGTGTACGTCGGCGCGAAGTTCGGCGTCGTCGGGTTGTCCGCGGCGTTGGCCGACGAGGTGGCGCCGCACGGTGTGAACGTGTCGGTGGTGATGCCGCCGTTCACCCGGACCGAGCTGATCTCCGGCACGAAGGAGACGATCGGCACCAAACCCGTTGAGCCCGAGGAAATCGCCGCGGCGATCGTCAAGACGCTGGACAAGCCGAAAACGCATGTGTCGGTGCCGCCGTTCCTGCGGTTCACCGCGCAGGCGGCCCAGCTGCTCGGGCCGCGTGGGCGGCGCTGGATGAACAGGAAGCTCGGCCTGGACAACGTGTTCCTCGAGTTCGACACCGCCAAGCGCAAGAGCTACGAGGACCGGGCGCAGACGGCGCTGGGCGTGGTCGAAGGCGGCGAGAAGGGCTGAGCTCCGAAGCTACTCGAAATCCGGTAGCGCATCCCCCGCGCGATATGCCTCGATGGTCTCGAGATTCTCCAGCAGCGACTCCGCCGAGAACACGTAGTCGATCCCGTCGGCGCCCGATCCGACCAGGATGACGTGCCACTGCTCGTCCTCTGTCAGCCAGATCCGCGTCACCGTCTCGACCGCCTCGTCGTCGGTGTCGAGGACCGAAGCCGGGTAGTACCACGTCACCATCTCGTCGGTCGAGAACTCGACGTCGAATTCCCAACCGCGTGACGTGATCACGTCGTCGACGAGTAGACCGTCGTCCTCAACGGACACGAACCGCGGTCCGCGCGCCGCCAACCGCTTACGCCGGCGCGCCTTCTTCGCCTCGGACTTGCGGGACACTCAGCTCAGCGCCCGGTCCAGGTCGGCGATCAGGTCATCGGTGCCCTCGAGCCCGATCGACACGCGAACCACACCGTCGCCCAGCCCGATCGCCGCACGCCCCTCCGGACCCATCGCCCGGTGCGTCGTGGTGGCGGGGTGGGTGATCAGTGACTTCGCGTCGCCGAGGTTGTTGGAGATGTCGATCAGCTGCAGCTTGTCGAGCACCTCGAAAGCCCGCTCCTTGCCGCCGGGGAGTTCGAACGTGATGACGGTGCCGCCGCCGCTCATCTGCCGCTTCGCCAAGTCGTACTGCGGATGTGATTCCAGGAACGGGTATTTCACCCAACCCACCGACGGGTGTCCCTCCAGGAACTCCGCGATCCGCTGTGCCGAGCGGTTGGAGTGCTCGACCCGCACGGCCAGCGTCTCCAGCCCCTTCAGCAGCGTCCACGCGTTGAACGCGCTGATCGCCGGACCCGTGTGGCGCATCAACTTCTGCACCGGGCCGTCGATGTACTCCTGCGACCCGAGGATCGCCCCGCCGAGCACCCGGCCCTGCCCGTCGATGTGCTTGGTTCCGGAATAGACGACGACGTCGACCCCCAGCGGAAAACCCTGCTGCAGTAGTGGCGTCGCGAAGACGTTGTCCAACACCACTTTCGCGCCCGCAGCGTGGGCCATCTCCGTCACCGCTGCGATGTCGACCAGCGTCTGCATCGGGTTCGACGGCGTCTCGAAGAACACCGCCTGGGTGGGCACCGACAGAGCCTCCTCCCACTGCGCGAGGTCGTCGCCGTCGACGAACACCGTCTCCACACCCCAGCGCGGCAGGATCTCGTTGCACACCACGAAGCACGAGCCGAACAGGCTGCGCGCCGCCACCAACCGGTCACCGGCTCCCAGCAGCGCGCCCAGCGACGTGAACACCGCCGCCATCCCCGTCGCGGTCGCGAAGCAGGCCGGCGCATCCTCGATCAGCCGCAGCCGCTCCTCGAACATCGAGATCGTCGGATTGCCGTAGCGCGAGTACACATACCGGTCGATCTCGCCGGTGAACGCCTTCTCCGCCTCGGCCGCCGAGGCGTACACGTAGCCCGACGTCAGATACATCGCCTCGGCGGTCTCCTCGAACCCCGAGCGCAGCAGCCCGCCGCGCACGCCGAGGGTGGCCTGGCTGACACCGTCGGGCAGCGCCGCGGGCCGGCGGACCGACGGAACCTCGGCGCTCATGACTGCCGCCACGGCAGTCCGACGGCCTTCCAGCCGGTGCGTCCACGGTGCCTCTGCTCGTCGAGGTCACCCTCGAAGCCGTCGAGGATGTTGTACGACGGCCCGATCCCGGCCGCCGTGGCGGCTTCGGCGGCGCCGATCGAGCGGTTGCCGGAACGGCACAGGAACACCACCGGCCGCTCACCGGGCGTGACACCCGCTGCCTGCAGATCCTCGACGAAACCCTGGTTGCGGGTGCCGTCGGTCCGGTTCCACTCGACGAACACCACGTCGCGGGACAGCGCCGACAGGTCGGGCACCCCCACGAACCGCCATTCGGCGTCGGTGCGACAGTCCACCAGCACCGCATCGGGGTTGTCGTCGAGTAGCTGCCAGGCCTCCTCCGGCGTGATGTCTCCCGCATAGCTCACGGCCGTGAGTGTCCCACACCTACTCGGAACCGGTCGAACACACCTTCCACGCCCCGTCCTCGCGGACGAAGGTCGTCGGCACACCGAACTTGTCGTCCTCGGACTTGTCGAAGTGGTAGGTGACCGTGGCGGTGGCCCGGTCGCCCTGCACGGTGACACCGCTCACCCCGTCGATGAACCGGGCACCCTGTTCGGCCGACGAACTCCGTTGCCGGTCAAGCACTTCCCGCTCGGTGAGGTGTTCGGCTCGGCAGGTGTTGGCGACGAAATCCCGATAGTCCTCGCGCTGCAGGGCGTCGTTCTGCGCCGCCGCCGCACGGCCGATCTGCTGTTCGTCGGTGAGCTCGTCGCCCTCGAACAGGTTGGCCAGCCAGATACCGATCACGACGAGGACAATGATCACCAGCGCGACCATGAACGGCGCGGCGGTGGGCCGGTCGCTGGGGCGACCGGTGTCCGGATCCGATTCAGGCGGCATGCTCACCACAGCTTCCGCAGGGCGCCGCCGACCCGGCGGGCGCGGTCCCTGGCGATGATCACGTCCGGCGCGGTGGCCAGCGCGACCCCGAGCCGGCGTCGGCCGTCGCTCTCGTCCGGCCGGCCGAACAGCCGCACGTCGCTCTCCTGGGTGGCCAGCGCCTCGGCCACCACCGCGGCGATGTCGGCGCCGGACGGTTCGGCCACCGGCGCCTCGGTGCCGGCGTAGCGGACCTCCGCCGCACCGGGCGAGATCATGATCGTGTCGACCGCCAGACCGAGGATCGCGCGCGCGTGCAGTTCGAACTGCGAGAGCCGCTGCGACCGCAGCGTCACCAGGCCCGCGTCCTGCGGCCTGGCCCGCACGTCGGAGAAGTAGACCTCGTCGCCGCGGACCAGCAGTTCCACCGCGAACAGGCCGCGGCCGCCGAGCGAGTTGACGATGCGCGCGGCGATCGACTTGGCGGCGTCCAGCGCGGCGGGCGTCATCTGCTGCGGCTGCCAGGACTCCAGCGCCTCCCCGTCGCCGGGTCGGTGGCCGATCGGTTCGCAGAACGTCAGCGTCGGACCGGTGGGTCCGGTGCTGCGCACGGTCAGCAGCGTCACCTCGTAGTCGACCTCGACGACGGTCTCGGCCATCACCCGGTTGTGGGTGATACGGCCCGCGGCGATCGCCCGCTGCCAGGCCGGTTCGACGTCCTCGGCGCGCAGCAGCACCGACTGTCCCTCACCCGGCGCGCCGGAGATCGGTTTCACCACGAGCGGAAAGCCGGCGTGCTGAGCGACCGCGCCCAGTTCCTCGGCGGACCCGGCGAACCAGAACGGTGCGGTGGGGAGGCCGAGTTCGTCGGACGCGAGCCGGCGCAACCCTTCGCGGTCCTGGCCCAGGCGGGTGGCGCGCGGGGTCGGGAACACGTCGACCTCGCTGCGTTCGGCGACGGCGACCAGCGCGTCGGCGGCGATGGCCCCCGACTGGGCGACGACGTAGCGCGGCTTCTCCCGGTCGATCAGTGCGGTGACGGCTTCGGCGTCGGTGAGCCGCACGACGGCCGAGCGGTCGGCGACGCCGTGTGCGGGCGCGTCGGCGTACCGGTCGACGGCCACCACGACCGCACCCAGGCGCTGCAGGGCCAACGCGAGTTCACGACTGAGTTCACCCGCGCCCAGGAGCAGCACCGTGCTCCTCGCTCCGGCCGGTGGGGCCGGCTCCGCCACGGGTTCCGGTGCGGTCGTCGCGGTCGCCACCTCAACGCCGGGGTCGGTGGCGGGTGTGTCGGCGTCGGTTGGTTCAGTCATCGCTCGCCAGCCTGCCAGACGCTCAACCCACCCGGAGGTCGATGTAGCACCACCGCCACGATTCGCCCGGCTCGGCCGAACGCATGACAGGGTGGCCGGTGGAGCGGAAGTGCTCGGTGGCGTGCTGGTGCGGGCTCGAATCGCAGCAGCCGACGTGCCCGCACGTCAGGCACATCCGCAGGTGCGCCCAGGTGGACTCGCCGAGTTCGGCGCAGCCTTCGCAGTGCCCGGGACTGCCGGGTAGCGGGTCGGCGCTGATCGAGGCCAGGTGCTCACAGATGGGCGACGCGGCCGTATCCTGCGCCCGCCGGGTGGTTCGACGTGCTCTGCTGCGCATGGTCGTCGAGGATACGGACCCTGCGAGAAGTCCCCCGAGAGGAGAAGTCCCGACGTGACGGCCTCACTTCTGGCGGTGCTGGTCGCCGCGCTCCTGCTGGCCGCGGTGGCCCGCAGAGCCGACGTGTCGGCGCCGCTGGCGCTGGTGGTCGCCGGGCTGGCCGCCGGCCTGATCCCCGGGGTGCCCGACATCCAGCTCGACCCGGACCTCGTGCTGTATGTCGTGCTGCCGCCGCTGTTGTGGTCGGCCGGGCTGGAGAGCAGCTACGTGGCGCTGCGGCGCAACGTCCGCTCGATCGGGATGCTCGCGGTGGGGCTGCCCCTGGCGACGACGTTCGCGGTCGGGGTGGTCGCCTACTGGACGGTGCCCGAACTCACCGTGGCGGCCGCGTTGACCCTCGGCGCGATCGTGGCGCCGCCGGACGCCGTCTCGGCGACCGCGGTCGGGCGCAGGCTGGGTCTGCCCCGCCGGCTGATGACGCTGCTGGGCGGCGAGAGCCTGCTCAACGACGCGACCGCGCTGACCGCCTACAAGGTGGCGCTGGGGCTGGCGATCGGTGGGGCGGCGAGCTGGACCGGCGGGCTGGCGACGTTCGCGCTGGCGGCGGTCGGCGGGGTGGCGGTCGGCGGCGTGCTGGGCGCGCTCATCGTCTACGTGCGGGCGCGGCTGAGCGATCCGCTGGCCGAGAGCGCGCTCGGCCTCGTCGCACCGTTCGGCATCTATCTGCTCGCCGAGGAGGTACACGGCTCCGGCGTGCTCGCGGTGGTGGTGGCCGCGCTGATCCTCGGACAGCACTCCACGAACGCCGGCTACGCGACCCGGCTGCAGGACGCCGCGGTGTGGCGGGCCGTTCAGCTGCTGCTGGAGTCGTTCGCGTTCCTGCTGATCGGACTGCAGCTGCCGAAGGTGGTCGAGGAGCTGGCGGGAATCTCGGCGGTGGTCCTCACCGTCGCGTCGCTGGCGGTGCTCGCGACGGTGATCGCGGTGCGGATCGTGTGGGTGTTCCTGTTCGCCTACCTGCCGCGGATGATCGTGCCCGCGGTGCGCGACCGCGAGCCCGAACCGCGCCCGGCGCAGATCTTCGTGGTCGCGTGGGCCGGCATGCGCGGTGTGGTCTCGCTGGCGGCGGCGTTCGCGGTGCCGGCGACCACGCTGACCGGTGCCCAGTTCCCCGGCAGGCCGCAGCTGGTGTTCCTGACCTTCGTCGTCGTGGTCGGCACGCTGCTCCTGCACGGGCTCACGCTGCCGTGGCTGATCAGGCGGCTCGGTGTGCAGGGCGACGAGGCCCACACCGATGCGGTGGCGGCGGCCGCGGCCCAGGACAAGGCGGCCAGGGCAGCGGCCGAGCGCCTCGACGAGATCCTCGACCGGCAGCGGGCCGACGGCACCCTCGACGACGTGCACGAACGCGCGGCCGAGATCCTGCGGGCCTGGAACACGCGGCGGCGCAACTCCGCGTGGGAGCAACTCGGCCGCGACGAGACCGACATCGGCGAGAGCCCGGCCGCGGCGTTCCGCAGGCTGCGCCTGGAGATGCTGGCCGCCGAGCGGGCGACGCTGATCGCCGAACGCGACAGCGGCCACATCGACGACGAGGTCCTGCGCTCGGTCCTGTACGGCCTCGACCTCGAAGAGGCCACACTGAACCGGCGCTGACCCGACCGGCGCTCAGTCACCGAGTTCGCGCCGGAACGCCGCCATCGCGTCGATCAGGTTCTCGAACGTGCGGTGCGCGGCGGCGATGTCGTCGTCGGACAGGCTCGCCATCGCCCGGGTGGTGTGCTCGGCCAGCGGCGCGAAGAACTGACCCGCCACCCCCATCCCGTGTTCGGCGACCCGCAGGATCACCTTGCGTCGGTCGGCGGGGTCGGAGTCGCGCCGCAGATGGCCGGAGGCGATCATCCGCTCGACCAGGTAGGTGATCGCCGCACCCGACATGCCCATCTGCCTGCGCAGCTCACCCGCGGTCAGCGGCCGGCCCGCCGTCTCGGCCACCATGATCTGCAGCAGTGCGCGGAAATCGTTGGGCGCCAATGAATGTCGGGCCGCGAACAACCGGCCGATCTGCTCGGACTCGGCCGACAGGGCGCGCACGTCCGCGGCGATCTGCGCTTCGAGCGCGGCGCGGTCGGCGTCAGCCACCCCGACGAGAATAGTGGGGAGAGGATGTTCAGTTTCTGAAATACCGGGAACATTGGTGAGCATGGCCGGTCGTTTCTCCTGGGTCGTGGCGCTGCTGGTGGTCGTCGTCTCCGGCGGGCTGATGGGTCTGCTGGGCGGCGGGGAGTCGAGTTCGCAGTCCCCGGTGTCGGTGCCCGCCGATGCCGAGTCGGCGAAGGTCGACGCACTGCGCGCCGAGTTCCCCGGCGGCGATCAGGCCCCGGCGATCCTCGTCGTCACCCGCACCGACGACGCACCCCTGTCCCCCGCCGACGTGGCCGCCACCGAGGCCGCCCGCCAGCGCATGCTCGGCGCCGCGCAGAGCGCCCCGTCCGGGCCTCCGGTGCTGGTGTCCGAAGACGACAAGGCGGCCATCGCCACGGTCCCGCTGGCCGCGGACTTGTCCGGGTTCGGCCTCAACGACGCGGTCAAAGCGCTACGCGAGGCGGCCACCGACGGTCTACCCGCCGACCTGCGGGCCGAGGTGACCGGTGGGCCGGCGTTCGGCGCGGACATCGCCGACTCGTTCTCCGGCGCCAACTTCACCCTGCTGGCGGTGACGGCCGCCGTCGTGGCGCTCCTGCTGATCGTGACGTACCGCTCACCGGTGCTGTTCCTGGTGCCGCTGGTGGTGATCGGCTTCGCCGACCGGGTGGCCGCCGTGGTGGGCACCGCGATCGCCGAAGGCGTCGGTATGACGCCCGACGGCTCCACCTCCGGCATCACCAGCGTGCTCGTGTTCGGCGCCGGCACCAACTACGCGCTGCTGCTGATCTCGCGCTACCGGGAGGAACTGGGCCGCAACGGCGATCACCGCGAAGCCCTGGCCGTCGCCGTGCGCGCCGCGGGCCCGGCGATCCTGGCTAGCAACGCCACCGTGGTGCTGGCCCTGCTGACGCTGGTGTTCGCGACGGCGCCGAGCACCCGCAGCCTCGGCGTCCAGGCGGCGTCGGGGCTCGTCGTGGCGGCGGTCTTCGTGCTGCTCGTGCTGCCCGCGCTGCTTCGCCTGTTCGGCAAGAAGCTGTTCTGGCCGCTCATCCCGAAGGAGGGTGCCGCCGCGCTCACCGACAGCGGACTGTGGCACCGCATCGCCTCGTCGGTGGCGCGCCGCCCCGCCCGGGTCGCCGTGGTGTCGATCGGGGCGCTGGCCGTCCTGTGCACCGGTCTGCTGTTCACCCCGATCGGGCTGACGCAGACCGAGCAGTTCCGGGTGCAGGCCGAATCGGTGACCGGTTACGAGACCCTGGCCGACCACTTCCCCAGCGGGTTGACCGATCCGACCCGGGTCATCGGCGCGTCGGACCGGGCCCGCGAGATCCAGCGCGCGATCACCGACACCGACGGCGTCGTCTCGGCGAACCCGGCGGGCACCTCAGCGAGCGGACTGACGCAGTGGTCGGTGGTGTTGTCGGCCGAACCGGCCTCGGAGGAGGCGTTCGCCAGCGTCGACGCGCTGCGCGAAAACGTACGCGCCGCGGATTCCACCGCGCTGGTCGGCGGCTCCGACGCCCAGGCCCGCGACATCAGCACCGCCGCCGCGCGCGACCGTCTGGTCGTGATCCCGACCATCCTGGCCGTGGTGCTCGTCGTGCTCTACGTGCTGCTGCGCTCCGCGCTGGCGCCGCTGATCCTGGTGGGTGTGACGGTGCTGAGCGCACTGGCCGCCCTCGGTCTCGGCGGCTGGGCGAGCGTGCACCTGTTCGGCTTCCCGGCGCTGGACAACTCGACGCCGCTGTTCGCGTTCCTGTTTCTCGTCGCACTCGGCGTGGACTACACGATCTTCCTGGTCACCAGGGCGCGGGAGGAGACGCCGGAGTACGGCACCCGGGAGGGCATCGTGCGGGCGGTGTCGGCGACCGGCGCCGTCATCACCAGTGCGGGCATCGTGCTCGCCGCGGTGTTCTGTGTCCTCGGTGTGCTGCCGCTGATCGTGCTGACCCAGCTCGGCATCATCGTCGGCCTCGGCATCCTGCTCGACACGTTCCTGGTGCGCACGGTCATCATCCCCGCCCTGTTCACGCTGATCGGGCCGAAGATCTGGTGGCCAGCTCTGCGCGCGAAGCCGTGAACCGGGCGGAGCGCGCGTACGTTCGGTAGGTATGACAGGCACGTCTGGGACATCGGAGGCGCCGGCACTCCCCCCGCTGCACATGCGGCGCAACGGCTTCGATCCGACCGACCAACTGCGCGACATCCGGGAATCCACCGGCGTGCGCATGACGAAGAACGCGTTCGGCATGGACGTGTACCTGGTGACCCGCCATGACGACGTCAAGGCGGTGCTGGCCGACCACGCACGCTTCTCCAACACCCGGCCACCGGGGTTCGTCGGCGCCGGAGCGCCCCTCTCCGACGCCGAACAGGCCAGGGCGCAGGCGGGCAACCTGCTGGCCAACGATCCGCCCGAACACCAGCGGCTGCGCCGGATGCTCACCCCGGAGTTCACGCTGCGCCGCATCAGCCGGCTGGAGCCGCGCATCGTCGCGATCGTCGACGAACACCTCGATGCGATGGAGAAGGCCGGGCCGCCAACCGATCTCGTCGAGTCCTTCGCGCTGCCGATACCGTCGCTGGTGATCTGCGAACTGCTCGGCGTGCCCTACGCCGACCGGGCGGACTTCCAGCGGCGCAGCGCCCGTCAGCTCGATCTGTCACTGCCGATCCCGGAGCGGCTGGAGCTGGCCCGCCAGGGCCGCGAGTACATGCACTCACTGGTGAGCCTGGCGCGGCGCACCCCGGGTGACGACATCCTTGGGATGCTGGTGCGCGAGCACGGTGACGAACTGACCGACGACGAACTGGTCGGCATCGCCGGCCTGCTGCTGCTCGCCGGTCACGAGACGACGTCGAACATGCTGAGCCTCGGTGTGCTCGCCCTGCTGCGCCATCCCGAGCAACTGGCCGCGGTGCGCGACGATCCGGCGGCGGTCGGTCCGGCGGTGGAGGAGCTGCTGCGGTGGCTGTCGATCGTGCACAGCGGTATCCCGCGCATCACGACCACCGACGTCGAAGTCGCCGGGGTGCCGATTCCCAAGGGTCAGTTGGTGTTCGTCTCGCTGCCCTCGGCCAACCGCGATCCCGGTTTCGTCGACGCGCCCGAGACGCTCGACATCGGCCGCGGTGCCCTCGGGCACCTCGCGTTCGGGCACGGCGTGCACCACTGCCTGGGCGCGCCGCTGGCCCGCATGGAGATGCGGATCGCGTTCCCCGCGCTGCTGCGCCGGTTCCCGGGGCTGACGCTGGCCGAACCGTTCGAGAACGTCGACTTCCGGTCGTTCCACTTCATCTACGGGTTACGGTCGCTGCTGGTGGGATGGTGAGGACGCGATGAGGATCGACGTGGACCGCGACGCCTGTATCAGCGCGGGCAACTGTGTGATGAGCGCACCGGAGGTGTTCGACCAGGACGACGACGGCATCGTGGTCCTGCTGGCCGACCCGGTGCCCGAGGCGGAGTTCGACCGCGCCCGCCAAGCCGTCACGCTGTGTCCGGCCGCGGCGCTGCGCCTGGCGCCGGAGTGAGACTGCGCCGCAACAACAACAGGCTGACCACCAGCACCCACGCCGGGAACGCCAGCGTCAGCCACATGCTGACCTCCGCCGCCGCGAGCAGGACCACCGCGAGCGCGTAGGTGCCCCACACCAGCGGCCGCGGCATCAGTCCGGTGCGCAGCCAGATCGTCGCCAGCGACATCATGAACACCGCCGCCATCCGCAGCGCGTAGGTCTTCGAGATCGACAGCAGCACCGACTGCCCGAGAGCCACCGCCGCCGACCCCGCAGCGTGCCCGCTCATCGTCTCCAACCCCGCGCCCACACCGGAGGCGACGAACATCATCGCCAGGAACAGCAGGCCGCTGCCGAAGAACACCGTCGCGAAGAACCGGTCCTCGTAGCGGCCGAAGCCGTCACGGACCACCCCGATGAACCACAGGAACGCGATGCCGGCGAACGGCATCAGCACTGCGGCCGTGCGCAACTGGCGACTTCCGTCGGCCCACTGCGATCCCGGTGCGGCGCCGTCGGGAAGCGCCGTGCGGATGAGGACGAGTGCCGTCCCGAAGATCACCGCGAACAGCACCCCGGCCAGCGCCGCCGCCCGGGGCGTCGACAACCGTCGCAGTTGATGGTCGACCACGCCGGTCATGGTCGCACGGCTCAGGGCTGGCCGGGCAGCAGTCTGATCATGAGGCCGTGCGCCTCGGCGAGCAGGTTCTCGTCGCCGTCGCGCAGTTCGGCGTTGATGAACGCCTTGCGCCCCTCGGCCTCGCGCACCCAGCCGCGCATCGTCAGCGGGGTGTCGATCGGCGTGACCTTGCGGTAGTCGACGTGCAGGTAGCCGGTGCGGCTGATCGGCCGCCCGGCGGCGTGCACGACCATGCCGAACGTCGAGTCGAACATCAGCGGAAGCACGCCGCCGTGCACCGCCTTGTTGCCACCGACGTGGTAGCGGCTGAACTGCACGGTCAACTCGACGCCGTCGGGGTCGAACTTCGTCACGTGGTAGGGCGGCATGAGCAGGCTGCCCGCGCCCGGCAGCGACGGGACCCGGTTGGCCGGTCCGACGCCCTCCGCGGCCTCGAACGGACCCAGCAGCGCCACCAGCTCCTCGGTGAGTTCGGCTGCGCGGTCCCAGGTTTCGCTGTCGGGGTCGGCCGACACGGCAAGGTCCTGGGCGCGGCGCATCGCGGTGAGGAACCGGCCGAAACCCGGTCCAGGAGTGGCGGGCTGGAAGTCCGGGAAGCCGCCGTGCCGGTCGTATTCGGGGTCTTCGAGACGCGGGTCGGTCACGGACGCGCCGCCAGCACGTCGCGGCGCACGATGGTCTGGTCCCGGCCCGGCCCGACTCCGATGCACGAGACATGCGCTCCGGCAAGCTCTTCCAGCCGCAGCACGTAGTCGCGGGCCTTGGCGGGCAGATCGTCGAACTCGCGGGCGCCGGAGATGTCCTCCCACCAACCGGGCAGTTCCTCGTAGATCGGCTCGGCCCGCGCGATGTCGGTCTGGGTCATCGGCATGTCGTCGGTGCGCTTACCGTCGATCGTGTAGCCGACGCACACCGGCACGGTCTCCAGGCTGGACAGCACGTCGAGTTTGGTCAGGAAGTAGTCGGTGATGCCGTTGACGCGGGTGGCGTACCGGGCGATCACCGCGTCGAACCAGCCGCAGCGGCGGGCGCGTCCGGTCGTCACGCCGACCTCACCACCGGTCTTGGCCAGGTAGGCGCCGTGCTCGTCGAACAGTTCGGTGGGGAACGGGCCCGAGCCGACGCGGGTGGTGTAGGCCTTGAGAATGCCGAGCACGGTCGTGATGCGGGTGGGCCCGATGCCCGAGCCGACGGCCGCGCCGCCTGCGGTCGGGTTCGACGACGTGACGAACGGATAGGTCCCGTGGTCGACGTCGAGCAGGGTGCCCTGCGAACCCTCCAGGAGCACGGTCTCGTCGCGCTCGAGGGCGGCGTTGAGCAGCAGCCGGGCGTCGGCGATGCGGTGCTTGAAGCCCTCGGCCTGCTCCAGCAGGTTGTCGACCACCTCGGCGGCGTCGAGCGCCTTGCGGTTGTAGATCTTGACCAGCACCTGGTTCTTGAACTCCAGCGCCGCCTCGATCTTCTCGGCGAGCTGCACCGGATCCAGCACGTCGGCCACCCGGATGCCGATGCGGGCGATCTTGTCCTGGTAGCAGGGGCCGATGCCGCGACCGGTGGTGCCGATCTTCTTGCTGCCCGCCCAGCGCTCGACCACCTTGTCGATGGCGACGTGGTACGGCATGAGCAGGTGGGCGTCGGCGGAGATCAGCAGGCGTTCGGTGTCGACGCCGCGCTCCTCCAGCCCCTTGAGCTCGGTGAGCAGCACCCCCGGGTCGACGACGACGCCGTTGCCGATCACGTTGGTGACGCCGGGGGTGAGGATCCCCGACGGTATGAGGTGCAGGGCGAAGTTCTCGCCTGTGGGCAGCACGACGGTGTGACCGGCGTTGTTGCCGCCCTGGTACCGCACGACCCACTGCACACGGCCCCCGAGTAGATCGGTGGCCTTTCCTTTGCCCTCGTCGCCCCATTGGGCGCCGATGAGCACGATTGCCGGCATGGCTTAATCTCCCGCTTGATGTGGTGCAGCCGGTGACACACCCTATCCCAGCAGGTCGGGAGGAGTCGTTTTGAGTGCCAGTGACGGTGCGGCAGACGTGGTGGTGCTCCGGTTCGGTGACCGTCGCGTACCGCGGGCGCTCACCGGTCCAGACACCGTGGACGTGGCGGGATCGGCCGACGTCGACGCCGCGTCGTCGGGTGCGCGCCGGCTCGTGGTCGTCGGCGGCGACGCCGATGTGGCCACGGTGCTGACCAGGCTGATGCGCACCGAACGCCTCGGCGTCGAGCTGGCCGTCGCGACGGGATGGTTGTCCGCCCGCAGGGCGCTGACCGCCCCGGCCCGGCGGGTGCCGTTGATCCGTGACGACGCGGGGATCGCGATCGTCGGATACGCCGAGTGGCGCGCGTCGCCCTCCTCAGGAGGGACGCTGGTCGGCGAGGGCATCGTCGACGACACCACGCTCTTCTCCGGGGAGACGACCGGGGTGCGGATCGAGCCGACGGCGGAGATGCCGGGGCTGCGCGCCGCGGCGCTGTCCGGGCGTGGCCGTCCGGGCCGGTGGGTGGCCGGCCGGGCCGCGCAGCTGGGGACGACGGGCGCGCGGGTGATCCGCGACGGGGTCGACGGCGCCCGCGAGGTGAAGCGCTCGACGTTCTACCGGCACACCGAGGGCTGGCTGCGGGTGGGCTGACGGCCGGTAACGTCGAATCGTGAGCATCCGCCCGCTGCGCCAGTCGGTGCGGCCGAGCCCGGTCTTCCTCGCCGTGCTGGCGATCACCGCCGCCGGTGGCGCCCTGGCGTGGGTGGCCGCGGACACGGTGCGGCCGCTGGCCTACGCGGGCGTGTTCGTGTTCGTCATCGCGGGCTGGCTGGTGTCGCTGTCGCTGCACGAGTTCGGGCATGCGGTGACCGCGTGGCGGTTCGGGGACCGCGACGTCGAGATGCGCGGCTATCTGACGCTCAACCCGCTGAAGTACTCACACCCGATGCTCTCGCTCGGGCTGCCGGTGCTGTTCATCGCGCTCGGCGGGATCGGCCTGCCCGGCGGCGCCGTGTACCTGCGGACGTCGTGGATGACCGCGCGGCAGAAGACGCTGGTCAGCCTCGCCGGCCCGGCGGCGAACCTGGTGCTGGCGGTCGTGTTGCTGGGCCTGGCGCGGCTGCTGTACGACCCGGCGCGCGGCGTCTTCTGGGCGGCGGTGGCGTTCCTCGGGTTCCTGCAGGTGACCGCGTTCGTCCTCAACATGCTGCCCATCCCGGGGCTCGACGGTTACGGGGCGCTCGAACCGCATCTGAGCGCCGATACGCAGCGGGCGCTGCAGCCGGTCAAGCAGTGGGGTTTCTTCATCCTGCTGATCCTGCTGCTGGCTCCCGCCCTCAACCAGTGGTTCTTCGGCGCGGTGTACTGGCTGACCGAACTGTCCGGGGTGCCGAGCGCGCTGGTGTCGATCGGCGGGCAGCTCACCCGCTTCTGGTCCGCCTGGATGTAGCCCCCGTCCGACGGGACCCTTGCGATATATGCGCATTTACGCATAGATTGCTGGCATGGGCGCCGGTCACGATCACCACCACGCAGCGGACACCCGCGTCAGCCGGATGCTGATCGGCGCGGCGATCCTCACCGCATTCTTCGTGCTGGAGCTGGTGACGGCGCTGTGGATCAACTCGATCGCCCTGCTGGCCGACGCCGGGCACATGCTCACCGACCTCGTCGCGATGTTCATGGGTCTGACGGCGGTCCTGCTCGCCCGGCACGGCAGCGCGTCACCCGCGCGCACCTACGGCTGGCACCGCGCCGAGGTGTTCACGGCCGTGGCCAATGCGGCACTGCTGCTGGCGATGGCGGTGTTCATCCTCTACGAGGCGATCGAACGGCTCGGCGACGCACCGGACATCCCGGGTGTGCCGATGATCGTGGTGGCGCTGGCCGGGCTGGCCGCGAACGCCGTCGTCGTGCTGCTGCTGCGGTCGCATTCCAAGGACAGCCTGGCGGTCAAGGGCGCCTACATGGAGGTCGTGGCCGACACCGTCGGCAGCATCGGGGTGCTGATCGCGGGCATCGTGACGGTGACGACGGGCTGGGCCTACGCCGACGTGGTGGTGGCGGTGTTCGTCGCGCTGTGGGTGCTCCCGCGGGCGATCTCGCTGGCCCGGGCGGCGCTGCGGATTCTGTCGGAGTCCTCGCCCGCCCACATCGACGTCGACGAGCTGCGGACGGCGCTGTGCAAGGTCGAGGGGGTGACCGAGGTGCACGATCTGCATGTGTGGACATTGGTGCCGGGCAAGGACGTCGTGACGGCGCATCTGACGTCGGCCCGCGACTCGGCCCGAGTCCTCGACGACGCCCGCGCCGTACTGGCCGCCCGCGGCCTGGACCACGCGACGGTGCAGGTCGAACCGCCCTCGGGCGCCGCGGACTGCAACTGCGAGAGCAACGACTGGTAACGCCTGAGTCAGCTCAGGCCGAGTTCCTGCCGCGCCGAGGGATCGCAGTCGTCGAGCAGGTCGAGGCACCGCTGGTATTCGTCGGTCTCGCCGATCGAGTCGGCGGCGCGGGCCAGCGCGGCCACACACCGCAGGAAACCGCGGTTGGGTTCGTGCCGATACGGCACCGGGCCGAAACCCTTCCACCCGTTGCGGCGCAGCTGGTCGAGGCCGCGGTGGTATCCGGTGCGGGCGTAGGCGTAGGCGGTGACGGCCTTGTCGTCGGCCAGCGCGTCCTCGGCCAGCGCCGCCCACGCCACCGACGCCGACGGATGCGCGGCCGCGACGATCGCCGGGTTCTCACTGGCCTCCAGTTCCGCTTCCGCGGCGGGATCCCCCGGGAGCAGTACCGGGTCTGGTCCGAGAAGATCACCCATCCGCGTCATGGGACACATTGTGCCGTGCCGGTCGCGGCGTTCGGTCATCGGCTCGGATCGGTCGATAAGCTCCATCGGTAGCGTCGTTGGAGGAGGAACGCAGCAGGGATGTCGAACCCACGAGGGCCCGAACAGGGCGACGAGCCGGCCGTGCCGTCGGCAGCGGGTGGTCCCGGTGAGCAGACCGGTCCGGACGACGAGACCCGGCCGTCGCCGACCGCCGACCACGAACCCGCCACCGAGATCATCGCGTCCCCGTCAGCGCAGGCCGGGACGCCGGGAGAACCCGGCGATGCCGAGCGGCGCTTCACCGCGCCGTCGGGCTTCGACGCCGGATCCACGCAGAAGATCGATCCCCCGCCGGACCCCGCGACCGAGGTCTTCCCGCGCTCCGAGGTGGGCGGCACCGATCCGTTCGCCGCCCAGAAGGCCGCCGGCCCGCAGGTCATCCCGCCGCGCGGCGACGCGCCGCGGCCACCGCAGCAGAGCCGGCGCAGTTGGGGCTGGGTGGTGGCCGTCGTCCTGGTGATCGCGGCGCTGGTGGCGATCGCCATCCTCGGCACGATCCTGTTGACCCGCGGATCCGGCTCGGCCTCGTCGCAGGAGGACCAGGTCCGCGCGACGATCGAACAGTTCGATACCGCCATCCAGAACGGTGACCTGGCCACGCTGCGCGGAATCACGTGCGGCGCCAAACGCGACAGCTACGTCAACTACGACGACAAGGCGTGGGAGGAGACCCACAAGAGGGTCGCCGCCGCCAAGCAGTACCCGGTGGTGGCGAGCATCGACCAGGTGGTCATCAACGGCGACCACGCCGAGGCCAACGTCACTGCGTTCATGGCCTACGCCCCGCAGACCCGCTCCACCCGCAGCTTCGACCTGGAGTTCCGCGACGAGCAGTGGAAGATCTGCCAGGCCCCCTCCTAGGGATTTCGGTGTAGTCCGTTGCGCTGACCGCAACCAACGACACCGAAATCACGCGCTGACCGACCGGCCCTCGCTGTGCAGGTCGCGGCACGCCTCGATGACACGCTCGGTCATCCCCGCCTCGGCCTTCTTCAGGTAGCTGCGCGGGTCGTAGACCTTCTTGTTGCCCACCTCGCCGTCGACCTTGAGCACACCGTCGTAGTTGGTGAACATGTGCGCCGCGATGGGGCGGGTGAACGCGTACTGGGTGTCGGTGTCGACGTTCATCTTGACCACGCCGTAGCGCAGTGAATCCTCGATCTCCGACTTCAGCGAACCCGAGCCGCCGTGGAACACGAAGTCGAAAGGCTTTGCCTCCGAACCGAGTCCGAGCTTCGCGGCGGCCACCTTCTGCCCCTCGGCCAGCACCTCCGGCTTCAGTTTGACGTTGCCGGGCTTGTACACGCCGTGCACGTTGCCGAACGTCGCGGCCAGCAGATAGCGGCCGTGCTCACCGGCGCCGAGGGCGTCGACGGTCTTCTCGAAGTCCTCGGCGGTGGTGTAGAGCTTGTCGTTGATCTCGGCCTCGACGCCGTCCTCTTCACCGCCGACGACGCCGATCTCGACCTCGAGGATGATCTTGGCGGCCGCGGCCTGCTTGAGCAGTTCCTGTGCGATCGTGAGGTTTTCGTCGATCGGGACCGCCGACCCGTCCCACATGTGGGATTGGAACAGCGGGTTACCGCCCGCGGCGACGCGCTCGGCGGAGATCGCCAGCAGAGGGCGCACGTAGGTGTCGAGTTTGTCCTTCGGACAGTGATCGGTGTGCAGGGCCACGGTCACGGGGTATTTCGCGGCGATCACATGGGCGAACTCGGCCAGCGCGACGGCACCGGTCACCATGTCCTTCACGCCGAGGCCGGAGGCGAATTCCGCTCCACCGGTGGAGAATTGGATGATCCCGTCGCTGCCGGCGTCGGCGAATCCCTTGATCGCGGCGTTGACGGTCTCCGACGACGTGCAGTTGATGGCGGGGAACGCGAACGAGTGCTGCTTGGCACGGTCCAGCATCTCGGCGTAGACCTCGGGAGTGGCGATCGGCATACGAGGAAGTATCCCCCTATCGCCGCATGATCACATCGTGAGGACCATGCGGTACCGGGCGCGGCCCTTGTCCATCGCGGCGTAGGCCTCGGCGGCTTCGGCCAGCGGCCGCTCCTCGACCTGCGCCCGCACACCCGACAGCAGGGCGAAGTGCAGCGTCTCCTCGACGTCGCGCGCCGTACCGGAGGGGTGTCCGGTCACCGACAGCCCGGCGTTGATCAGATCAGCCGGGCTGACCGGCAACGGCTCCGGGGTGACGCCGATGGTGATCAGCTCGCCCCGCGGGCCCAGGCCGCCGACGGTGTCGCCCATCGCGGCCGAACTGGCCGCCGTCGCCAGGACGACCGCGGCACCCCCGAGCTTCTGCAGCGCCCCGGCGACGTCCCCTGCGGTCGAGTCGATGTAGTGGTGCGCGCCGAGCGCTCGGGCGTCCTCCTCCTTGGCCGCACCGCGGGCGATCGCGACCGTCTCGAAGCCCATCGCCCTGGCGAACTGCACACCGAGGTGGCCCAGCCCGCCGATACCGAGGACGGCGACCAGGTCGCCGGCGCGCGCCCTGGTCTGCCGCAACCCGTTGAACGTGGTGACGCCCGCGCAGCCCATCGGCGCCGCCTCGACGAACGACAGCCCGTCGGGGATGCGCGCGGGCGCGGTGGCGGGCACGATCACCGATTCGGCGTAGCCGCCGGGATAGTGCCAGCTGGGCACCTGCATGTTCACGCACTGCATGAACATGCCCCTGCGGCACGGGATGCACTTGGTGCAGTTGCCGCCGAACCAGCCGACGGCCACCCGGTCCCCTACCGAGAATTCGTCGACCCCGTCGCCCAGCTCGGCCACCGTGCCCGCGATCTCGTGACCGAGGGTGATGGGCCAGTTCAGACCGGGGAAGTTGCCGTTGACGAATCCTTGGTCGGTGCCGCACACGCCGCAGGCGGCGACGCCGATGCGCAGGTGGCCGGGCGGCGGGGCCGGCGTGTCGACATCCACGAGGGTCAACGGCTCTCCCGCGGCGGCGACGTGGACTGCTCTGTGCGTGGACATGTACTGGACCCTAGTGACGAGGCCACGCCGACGTCGCCGGTTCGCATACGGCTACGTGCATTTTTCGGCCGGTATCTTGGGTACCCATGACGACCACCCATCTGGCCCTCATGCCCGACTTCCTGGACCCGCTGACGCTGCTCGGATACTTCGGCGGCTGGGCCCTGGTGGGGCTGCTGGTCGTGATCTTCGTCGAGTCAGGGGTGCTGTTCCCCATCCTTCCGGGTGACTCGCTGCTGTTCGTGGCGGGCATGCTGGCCGCCGGCACCGCCGCCGTCGCGCAGGAGGGCGGGGAGGTGATCAACTTCCACCTCTGGCAACTGCTGGTGTTCATCCCCATCGCGGCGATCCTCGGCGGCCAGGTCGGCTACTGGATCGGCCGCAGCGTGGGTACCGCGATGTTCAAACCGAACGGCCGCATCCTCAAGCAGCGCTACCTCGACGAGGCACACCTGTTCTTCGAGGAACGCGGGCCGTTCGCGATCGTCATCGCCCGGTTCGTGCCGATCGTGCGGACGCTGGCCCCGCTGACCGCGGGTGCCGCGCGGATGAGCTATCCGGTGTTCGCGCTGTTCAACATCCTCGGCGCGGTCGTGTGGGGAGTCGGGCTGACGCTGCTCGGCTACTGGCTGGGCCGGTTCGAGGCCGTCCAGAAACTGCTCGAGCCGATCGTCATCGCGATCGTCATCGTCTCGGTCGCCCCCATGTTGATCGAGTGGTACAAGCGCCGTAAGGCCGCCAAACAGGCGGGCATACCGGCGCCGCCGATCGAACCGGCTTAGCCCGCGAGTCCGGCCAGGATCGTCGCCGTCGGCTTCTCGGCGGCGTGCCGGTGGCCGGTGCCTGCCCACAGGTGGACGAGATCGGCCTCGCCGGCGGCGGCCGCCGCCTTGCGCAGCGGACTCGTCAGGTGGTGGATGGCCGGATAACCCAGGGGTGCGGACCCCTCGAACCGGTCGATGAACCGGTTGCGCAGCCCGCGCGCCGGACGCCCGGTGAAGGCCCGGGTGAGGACGGTCTCGGTGCGCGACGGGTCGGCCAACGCCGCCTTGTGGGTGGCCGACGCGCCGCTCTCCTCGGCGCGTAACAACACCGTCCCGACGGCCGCGGCGGCGGCACCGGCGTTGAGCACCGTCCTGACGTCCTCCACGGTGCCCAGTCCGCCGGCGGCGATGAGGGGCAGGCGGACTTTCCTGACCACCTGGCTTACGAGATCCGGGAGCGGCACGGGTGCGGGCATGCGGTCAGGGCTGAAGGTGCCCGAATGCCCGCCGGCGACGGCGGCCTGCACGGCGAGCATGTCGATTCCGGCGGCCGCGGCCGCTTCGGCTTCCGGCACCGAGGTGACCGTCTGCACGACGGTGGTGCCGACCTTCTGGAGAGCGCGGATCACGTCCGTGCCGGGGAGCCCGAACGTGAAACTGACGACGGGCACCGGATCGGCGCGCAGCAGCTCGACCTTCGCGTCGAACGCATCGTCGTCGTCGATCGGGTTTGCGGGCAGGGTGAGACCGTAGCGGTCCGCCTCGGCCTGGACGAGTTCCGCGTAGCGGCGGTAGGTGTCGGCATCGATCGGGACCGGGTTCGGCGCGAAGACGTTGACCCCGAACGGGACCGACGCTGCCCGCACGGTCGCGATCTCGGCCTCCAAGGCGTCGGGCGTCTTGTAGCCCGCCGCGAGCAGTCCCAGACTGCCCGCGCCGGCCGCGGCGATCACCATCGCGGTGGTGGTGGCGCCACCCGCCATGGGGGCGGCGATCACCGGCAGGCGTACGCCCAGATCGGTCAGTGGTGTCGTCATCGTGTGCTCCTCACGCTTCTCCCTGCGGATGGTGCTCCGTGGAACGCGGCCAGTGCAAGCGCCCATCCCTGAAGGCCCGGGAATGAACCTCGCCGAGGTCGGCGTTCTCCGAACATCCGGAAAACCACTCCGGAACCCACAGTCCGAACCGCGACTTCTGCGCCACGGCTCGAACCGCACAGACATGGAGGAGCCGTCGTGGTGCCCCTTTCCGAGGTCGACGCGTTGAGCTGGCGCTCGGAGGCTAATGTCGTTGTCGCCGAGGGGTATCGGTTCGTCCAAGATCCGGACGGCAAGACCTGGATCCCGCAGGAGGTCACCGACCGACTGCCCAGGTGCTGATCGTCGAAATCATCTGCGACACAGCGAAAGAAGGACATCATGAGCACTGAGAACGTCGTCGCCCTGGTGACCGGGGCCAACAGAGGACTGGGTCGCCGGTTCGCCGAACAACTCCTGGCCCGCGGCGCCAAGGTCTACGCCGGGGCCCGCAGGCCTGAGACCGTCGACCTGCCCGGGGCGATACCCGTACAGCTCGACATCACCGATCCCGAGTCGGTGCGCCGCGCCGCGGAAATCGCCGACGATGTCACCGTCCTCATCAACAACGCCGGGGTGTCCACCCGTTCGACGCTGCTCGAGGGGTCGCTCGACGACATCCGCCTGGAGATGGAGACGCACTACTTCGGCACGCTGCAGATGATCCGCGCGTTCGCACCGATCATCGAGCGCAACGGTGTTTCGGCCGGCGGAGGAGCCATCCTCAACGTGCTGTCGGTGCTGTCGTGGTTCCACGCCCCGAGCAGCGGTGCGTACTCGGCAGCCAAGGCCGCGGCGTGGGCGCTGACCGATGCGGTGCGAACAGACCTGGCGCCGAAGGGGATTCACGTATCCGCACTGCACGTCGGCTACATGGACACCGACATGGTCAGCTACATACCCGCCGACCAGAAGACCGATCCTGCTGTCGTCGCGAAACTCGCGCTCGACGGACTGTTCGCCGGACAACCCGAGATCCTCGGCGACGCGTTGACGCGTCAGGTCAAAGCGCAGCTGTCGCAGCCGCCTACCGCTTGAGCCCCAGCGCCTCGGCCAGCTCCCCCAGCGCCGGCCGCGGATCGGCCATCGGATCGTCGCCGAGCACCTGCAGCACCACGTGGTCGGCGCCGGCGTCCAGGTGAGCGGTCACCGAGGCGGCGGCCTGCTCGACCGACCCCATCCCGACGATCGCGCGGGCCAACCGGTCCGACCCGCCGCGCACCAGATCGGATTCGTCGAAGCCTTGCCGCAGCCACGAATTCCGGTAGTTCGGCAGCCCGCTGTAGACGTCGAGGTGCTGGTGCGCGCGCCGCAACTGGTCCGCGTCGTCGCCGCCGATCGCCACCGCCTGCTCGGACACGATCCACTTGTCCGGTCCGAGGATGTCGCGTGTGGTGCGCGTCTGCTGCGGCGTCACGAGGTACGGATGCGCGCCGTCGGCGTGGGTGCCCGACAGCTCGATCATCTTCGGGCCGAGTGCGGCGAGCAGCCGGATCGGCCGCGGCGCGCCCGGTTCGATGGCCTCGGACACCGCCGCCATCCGCTCGAGGTAGGTCCGCATCGTCGCCAGCGGCTTCGCGTACGTCCCACCCATCGCGTGTTCGACCAGCGGGGCGTGGCTGACGCCGAGACCGAGGACGAAGCGCTCGGGGTGCAGCGCGTTGAGTGTGCGCCCGCCGGTCTCGGCGGCCGACGGCAGCCGAACGTGGATGTTCGCGATCCCGGTGCCGACCACCAGCCGGTCGGTGGCCGCGAGGAACGCCGCCGACTGAGTCAGGCACTCCTTGCCCGCCACCTCGGGGATGAACAGCGAGCCGTAGCCGAGCGCCTCGATCTCGCGGGCGACGTCCTGCGCGTCGGTGATCGACCAGGTCTCGCTGGCCCACCAGACACCGATGCGGGAGGGGAACGCGATGCTGGGCTTTCCGGAATCCGTCACCGGCTCAACCTAACCCGGCCGGGTGGAGTTCAGGTGGTCGGGTGGGCGGCGAACCAGTCCAGCAGCAGCGCCGCCAGTTCGTCGGGCCGCTCCTCGGGAATCCAGTGCGACGCACCCGACATGACCTCGAACCGGTACTCCCCCGACACGTATCGCGCGGTGTCGTAGGCGCCCTTTGCCAGCAGCGCCGGGTCGTCGTCGCTCCACACGAACATCGTGGGCACCGTGATCTTGCCGCCGGTGGCGCGCGGATCCATCAGCGGCATCGCCCGGTACCAGTTGAGGCCCGCGGTCAGCGCGCCCGGTTCACGCATCGCCGCCACGTCGCGTTCGGCGAGCGCCGGGTTCTGGCGCATCCGGGTCAGCGACGCCTTGGCCACGCCGCCGCCACCACTGAGCATCACCCGCTCGGGCACCCAGGGCAACTGGAAGAAGTACATGTACCAGGAGGCCAGTCCCTGCCTGCTGGTCGCGATCGCCTTGAGGAACGCCGCCGGATGGGGCACCGACACCGGCGTCACGGTGGCCAGCCGGTCGGGCATCTCGGCGGCGACCGACCACGCGACCGCGGCACCCCAGTCATGGCCCACGAGGTGGACGCGTTCGGCGCCGCTGGCGTCGATCAGCGCACCGACGTCGGCGACCAGTTCGGGAATCCGGTAGTCGCGGCGCCGCATCGGCCGCGCCCCGGGCGAATATCCGCGCTGGTTGGGTGCGAGACAGCGGTAGCCCTGCGCGGTGAGCCGCTCGACGACCGCGTCCCAACAGGTGTTGCGCTGCGGGAAACCGTGCAGCAGCACGACCACCGGCCCGTCAGGCGGTCCCGCATCGCGGACGTCGAACACCAGGTCGTCGCGCCGGTACTGTTCCATACCGCTCAGCATCGCACTTCGGGTCAGTTCACGGAACGGCTGCGCTCGTCCTGTTCGTGATGGATCCGCCCGCCGATGTCCGCCAGCGGCCGCCCTGAGCCGCCCCAGCGCCGGGCGATGATCTCCGCCGCGATCGACACCGCCGTCTCCTCCGGTGTGCGCGCCCCCAGGTCGAGCCCGATCGGACTGGCCAGCCCGCCCAGTTCGGCGTCGGTCAGCCCGGCGTCGCGCAACCGTTGCATCCGGTCCTCGTGGGTGCGCCGCGATCCCATCGCCCCGATGTAGCCGACCTCGGGCAGCCGCAGGGCCACCTCCAGCAGCGGAACGTCGAACTTCGGATCGTGGGTGAGCACGCAGATGACGGTGCGGCCGTCGACCGCCCCCGCCTCCGCCTGCGCGGCCAGGTAGCGGTTCGGCCATTCGACGACGACCTCGTCGGCGGTGGGGAACCGCGCGCGGGTGGCGAACACCGGCCGGGCATCGCAGACGGTGACGCGGTAGCCGAGCAGCGACCCCTGGCGGGCGACCGCGGCGGCGAAGTCGATGGCGCCGAACACCAGCATGCGCGGCCGCGGCGCGTGCGCGGCGACGAACACCTCCATGCCCTCACCGCGCCGTTCGCCGTCGGGACCGTACGTCAGCACCTCGCTGCGGCCGGTCGCGAGCAGCCCGCGCGCGTCGTCGGTGACGGCCGCGTCCGCGCGCGACGAGCCGAGCGTTCCGGCCACCTCGTCGCCGCGTACCACGATCCGTCGTCCCACCCAGGCCGGATCGGGGTGCGCGATCACGGTGGCGACGGCGACCGGCCGGTGCTCGTCGATGTCCGCGGCGACGTCGCCCAACTCGGGAAACGCCGTCGGCGACACCGGTTCGACGAACACGTCGAGGATGCCGCCGCAGGTCAGGCCGACGGCGAAGGCGTCGTCGTCGCTCACGCCGTAGCGCTGCAGCCGCGCGACACCGTCGGCGATCACCTCGTTGCCGAGTTCGTAGACGGCACCTTCGACGCAGCCGCCGGACACCGAACCGCTGGCCGCACCGTCGGGGCCGACCACCATCGCGGCGCCGGGTGGGCGGGGTGCGGACCGGAAGGTGCGCACCACTGTCGCCATCGCCGCGGTGCCGCCGGAACGCCAGATCGCCATGAGCTCGCCCAGCACATCCCTCACGTGCACCAACCTAGGCGTGTTCTGGGCGAACGCTCAGCGCGGGGGTCGCCCGGCCTCCAGGGCGCGGATCAGGCTGGCGGCGTCCCACGGCCCACGGTGGCGCTTGCCGTTGACGAAGAAGGTGGGTGTGGAGTTGAGGTCCATGACCTCCGCATCCTGCGCATCGTCCTGCACGCGGTGCAGCACCTTGGCGGCCTGCACCCGCACGTCCTGGTCGAACTGCTCGATATCGAGGCCGATCGCGACGGCGTAGCGGTACATGTCCGACCACTCCAGGTCGTCCTGGTGGGCGAACAGTTCCCGGGCCATCTCGAAGAACCGGCCCTGCCGGGCGGCGCCCTCGCTGGCCCGGGCCGCGTCGAAGGCCCGCGGATGCGCGCGTTCGAGCGGGAAGTGCCGCCACACGTACAGCAGGTCGTCGCCGAAGTGGGCGCGCACCTCGTCGATGGCCCCGGTCGCGCGGCCGCAGAAGGGACACTCGAAGTCGCCGTACTCGACGAGCACCAGCGGTGCGTGGGGATCGCCGCGGATGTGGTCGCGGTGCGGATCCACCGGACGGACGAGGTGCAGTCCGACGGGTTCGGGCGGGCTGAGCCAGTCGGTGATCCGGAAGAACGCCCAGCCCACCGCGAACGCCAGTATCGACGCGATCAGCACCCCGACACGGGCTTCGTCCTGGCGTGCCGGGTCCTCGATCGCGATCTCGACGATGAACAGCGAGATGGTGAAGCCGATCCCGGACAGCACCGCTCCACCGGCCACCCGGCGCAGCGAGAGCCCCGGGGCCAGCTGACCCCACCCGGTCGCGCGCATCACCGCGGTGGCCCCGGTGATCCCGACGAACTTGCCGATCACCAGGCCGGCCACGATGCCCCACGTCAACGTCGACGTCATCGCCGCGGCGACGGTGTCCTCGTCGAGGTGCACGCCGGCGTTGGCCAGCGCGAAGATCGGCAGCACCACGAACGACACGTAGGGTCCGACGGTCGTCTGCAGCCGTTCGTTGATCGAGATCGATTCGCGCAGACCGCGGGTCACCGCGCGGGCATAGTGCGGGTTGGGTGACTGGCGGAACGCGCGGACGAGGTCGACGGTCTGCTCGACCTGGCGGCGTTCCGGAGTGAAGACGGGGATCAGCACGGCGACCGCGACACCCGCCAGCGTCGGGTGCACGTGGGCCAGGTACAGCGCGATCCACAACGCGAAACCCAGGACGGCGTAGGCGGGTCCGCGCAGGGTGGGCAGCCTGCGCACCATCGTCAGCGCACCGATGAGCACCGCGGCGACCGCGAGCGGCCCGACACTCAGGTCGTCGGTGTAGAACAACGCGATCGCGCCGAGCGCCCCGACGTCGTCGACCACCGCCAGGGTGAGCAGGAAGATGCGAAGGCGCGCCGGGAATTTCGGTTTGATCACCGCGAGCGCACCGACGAGGAATGCGGTGTCGGTCGAGATCACCACACCCCAGGCCTGGGCGTCCTCACCGGAGGGGTTGAGTGCCAGGAAGATGACGGCGGGCAGGATCAGCCCGGCGACCGCCGCCACCACGGGCACCGCGGCCCGTGCCCGGTCGGTCAGTTCTCCGATCACGAACTCGCTCTTGACCTCCAGCCCGACGATGAAGAAGAAGAACGCCATCAGGCCGTCGTTGACGAGGTGTTTGACCGACATCTCCGCGCGGTAATCGCCGAAGCTCAGCGCCACGGGAGTGTCCCAGAACGCCGAATACGTCTGCGCCCATGGCGAATTCGCCCACAGCACCGCCAGCACGGTGAAGGACAGCAGCAGCGCGGCGGCCCGGTTGTCGGTCGAACGCGGGGTTTTCGGATCCCGGTTGAGCCGGCTGGGCAGTGAGCTGAAGGTGCGCGTCGACGTCTCGGTCACGTTCCGGTGGACTCCTCGCTCACCGCGTGTGCGGCCTCCATGAGCATCCAGCCCGACAGCTGCACCGACAGATCGCGTTCCGGGACCTCCGAGGCGTTCACCGCGCCGTCGACGGATGCGGCTTGGCGACCCACCGCGGTGGGCAGGTCCGCCGTGCGTTCCCAGAACGCCCCGAACAGCGGCAGCCCGTCGACCGTCTGCCGGTTCTCCCACGCCGCTTCCGCGGACGTGAGGACGAGCCGGCGGGCCACGTCACGGGCGGTCGTGTCGTCGGCGGTGGTCTCCGGCAGCGCGGTCGCGACCAGGGCGAGGTAGCGGGCGAGGATGCCGTGGAACAGTCCGCCGTCGCCCCCGCCGGCGGACTTGAGCACCCCGTCGGGGGCCATGTGTTCGGCGACGGCGCCGACCAGCCGGCGCACCCGCATGGCGTGCTCGTCGTCGCCGGTGCGCACGGCGAGCTCGGTCTCCAGGCCGAGGACCACCCCCTGGCAGTAGGTGTACTGCGCGCGCACCAGCGAGCCGGCCTTGATCCCGTCGAACACCAGGTGGGTGTCCGGGTCGATGAGCACCTCGTCGATCCAGTCGGCCATCTGCTGGGCGCGCCGCAACCGGTCGCCGTAGCGCGCCAGGAAGATCCCGGCGGGACCGTTGGCCGGGGCGTTGAAGAACTGGTCCTGTTTGCGCCATGGGATGCCGCCGCCGTCCTCGGGCACCCACGCGCTGACGAACTGGTGACAGAGCGTGTCCTGGGCCCGCGGTTTCGCCACGCCGACCCGGGCGGCGCGTTCCAGGGCCAGCGCCAGCCACGCCATGTCGTCGTAGTAGTCGTTGACCCACCGGCCGATGTTGCGCAGCCGGTGGCCGCGGATCTGCCGGACGATGGCCTGCTGCCGGTCCGGTCGGGGGTCACGCAGTTGGGCGTCGACGAGGCAGTCCAGCAGGTGCGCCTGCCACCAGTAATGCCAGGTCTTGAAGCGCTTGTGCTGGGTGGCGGGCGGCCAGGCAACGACGCCGAGCTGCGTGCCGGGCAGCCCCCAGAGCCGTCGCAGGTGACGTTGGGTGACGGCCGCTTCGGCGCTGGCCGCCCGGTTGGCCCACAGCTGATCCATGGGTCGATCCTGCCTCACTGACTGCGCCGCGGAAACCGGTCCGGACCAGCGCAATGAGACAAAATCGTCTCATTTGAGATACTCTTGATTCATGGCTACCGATCGTGAGGCACTGCTGCGCGCGGCGGCGGACTTCCTCGGTCGCCGCCCCAACGCGACGCAGGACGAGATCGCGGCCGCCGTCGGCGTCAGCCGGGCGACCCTGCACCGGCACTTCGCGGGTAAACCCGCGCTGATGACCGCCCTCGACGAGCTGGCGATCTCGGAGATGCGGACCGCGGTCGAATCCGCGCGCCTGTCCGAGGGATCGGCCGCCGACGCGCTGCGCCGCCTCGTCGCCGCCTGCCGTCCGGTGTCGCCGTATCTGGCGCTGCTCTACAGCCAGAGTCAGGACGTCGACGGCGATCAGTCCATGCAGGGCTGGGCCGAATCGGACGCCGCGATCACCGCGCTGTTCGAACGCGGCCAACGCGCCGGTGAGTTCCGCCCCGACCTGACCGCGGCGTGGCTGACCGAATCGCTCTACAGCCTGGTCGCCGGTGCCGGCTGGTGTATCCAGGTCGGGCGTGCAGCCAGCCGCGATTTCGAGCACATGATCACCGAACTTCTTCTGAGCGGAGTGCGAAACCCATGACCCGTCGCTGGCTCGCGCTCGGCGTCCTCACCCTCGCCGTCCTGCTCATCGGCATCGACGGCACGGTGCTGGCGCTGGCGACGCCGTTCATCAGCAGCGACCTGCATACGTCCAGCACTGAACTGCTGTGGATCGGCGACATCTACTCGTTCGTCCTCGCCAGCCTGCTCATCACCATGGGCAGCCTCGGCGACCGGATCGGCCATCGCAAGCTGATGCTCTGCGGCGCAACGGCTTTCGGGGCGGTATCGGTCCTGACCGCCTACGCTCCCTCCGCCGAGGCACTGATCGGCACCCGGGCGCTGCTGGGCGTCGCCGGGGCGACGCTCGCACCGGCCACCCTGGCGTTGATCCGCGGCATCTTCACCGACCCGCGGCAACGCAGCCTCGCGGTCGGCGTGTGGGCATCGGCGTTCTCGGCGGGAGCCGCCCTCGGCCCCGTCGTGGGAGGCGTTCTGCTCGAACACTTCTGGTGGGGTTCGGTGTTCCTGATCAACGCCCCGGTGATGGTGGTTCTGCTCATCGGTGGGCTCACCCTGCTGCCCGAACACCGCAACCCCGAACCAGGGCCGTGGGATCTGCCCAGCGTGGTCTTGTCGATGGTCGGCGTCCTCAGCGTCGTCTACGCGATCAAGGAGACCGCGGCACACGGCCTGCAGCTCAGCGCCGCGGCCGCGTCGGCCGTCGGTGTCGCCGCGCTGACGGTGTTCGTGCGCAGGCAGTTGCGGCTGCCCAGCCCGCTGATCGACGTCCGGCTGTTCGCCAACCGTGCGTTCTCGGGCGTGATCGGGGCGAATCTGCTGTCGGTGCTGGGGCTTTCGGGTCTGGTGTTCTTCCTGTCGCAGTACTTCCAGCTGGTGCAGGGCTACAGCCCGCTGGGCGCGGGGCTGGCCGAACTGCCCGCGGCCGTCACCGCGACCGTCTTCGGCGTGCTCGCCGGCTTCGCGGTGCGCCGCTGGACCCAGCGTGCCGTGCTGACCGCCGGCCTCGCGATGGTCGGGGTGGCGATGGCCACGCTGACGACGATCCACCCCGGATCGCCCTACCCGCAGCTGGGTCTGGCGTTGTTCATCGTCGGCGTCGGACTCGGGTTGGCGTTCACCGTCGCCAGCGACGTCATCCTCGCCAGCGTCCCCCGGGAACGCGCCGGCGCCGCGGCCGCCGTCTCCGAGACCGCCTATGAGCTCGGCATGGCGCTGGGCATCGCGGTGATCGGGTCGATCGTCACCGGGGTGTACCGCGCCCTCAGCCTGCCGCCGGAACTCCCCGCGGACGTGGCCGCGCAGGCCCGTGACTCGCTGGCGGCGGCGACCGATGTGGCAGCCGGGCTGCCCGCCGATCAGGCGGCCGCGCTGCTCGACGCCGCGCGGGAGTCGTTCAGCAGCGGTCTGGCGATCGCATCGGGCGTCGGTGCGGCGCTGATGCTCAGCTCGGCGGTGACGGTGTGGCTCCTGCTGCGCGACCGGTTACCAGGCCTGGCCGAGGTCGGCGTGCTGGACGATCCAGGTGTGCATGGCGATGCCGGCGGCGACCGCCGCGTTGATGCTGCGTGTCGAGCCGAACGCCGCGATTGAGACCGTCAGCCGCGCACCGCTCTTCGCGTCGTCGGTGATGCCGGGGCCCTCCTGACCGAAGATCAGCAGACACTCGCGCGGCAGTTCGGTGCGTTCGAGCGGCACGGCGCCGGGAACGTTGTCGACGGCGACGGCGGTCAGCCCGGCGGACGCGGCGAAGTCCAGCAGTTCGGCGGTCGTGTCGTGGTGGCACAGCCGCTGATAGCGGTCGGTGACCATGGCGCCCCTGCGGTTCCAGCGCCTGCGGCCCACGATGTGGACGGTGTCCACCGCGAACGCGTTGGCGGTGCGCACCACCGAACCGATGTTGGCGTCGTTGCCGAAGTTCTCGATCGCGATGTGCAGCGGATGCCTGCGGCGGTCGATGTCGGCGACGATCGCCTCGCGCGTCCAGTACCGGTAGGCGTCGACGACGTTGCGGGTGTCCCCGTCGCGCAGCAGTTCCGGATCGTAGCGCGGATCGTCGGGCAGCTCACCGGTCCGCTCCTGACTCCAGGGCCCGACCCCCGGCCCCTCGCCCCATTCGGTCGGGCCCGGCGCGTCCGTCATTCGAGGGTCCACAGGGCGGCGTGGGTGCCGATCACCGACACCGAGGCGAACAGCAGCGCGTTGTTGATCTCGCCCTGGGTGCACAGCGATGCCCGCATGGCCACCGCGTCACGCGACGTGTCGGGCAGGACCAGCACCGAGGCCCCGTACGCCGAACACGCGTAACTCAGGCCCTTGCCGGGCACGCTCGGCGCGACGACGACCATCAGCGGGCCGCCCCGCCGGGCGGAGTCCTCGCGGTACCGGCTGGCCAGACCGTTGATGTCGAGGCCCAGCAGCATGTAGCCATCGCCCGTGAACGCCTGCGGATCGCCCAGCGCGCTCTGGGTCAGCTGGGCGCCGTCGGCGCGGAACGCCTCGATGCTGGTGGTCTTGAGCGTGAGACCGGTCTCGGTGTCGGGGGTGGGCAGCAGCCCGACCGGGAACGCGGCGGCGTAGGCGACGGTCGTCCCCGGCATCCGGTCCTGCGGCGAGTACACGTAGACGCCGCGCACCTGGTTCTGGTCGCGCTGCGGACCCAGACACACTGTGCCGGTGAGCCGGTCGGGGCTCGGTGCGCTCAGCGGCGTGACGGACAGGGCGTCCACGTCACGGCAGCCCCCGAGCCCGTTGGCTTCGATGGGATGGGCGAGCGCGCCGTACAGACCGAATCGCAGCGACTCGGGCTTGACCGGCTCCCCGTCGCCCGAATGTGCGGCGTCGACGTCGACGAGGACGTGCTCGGCCTCGAAGCGCACGTTGGACACCGAGATGTTCCACCCCGAGACCGCCAGCGACTCGCCGACTCTCGCGGTCGGCGCGGCATAGGTGTCGGAGGGGACGGCGTCCTTCGAACAGCCGGAGACCGCGACGAGCAGAACCGTCACGACGACGGTGACCAGTGCGCGCACCGGCGATCAGGTGCGCCCGCGGCCGCGGCCCACGGTCCTGGTCATGGCGCGGGCGAGTCCGCGGGGCATCAGCCGGCTGGCGGTGGTCATCGCCTTGTACTGCAGGCTGGGCACGATGACGACTTTGTCCTTCGCGACGTCGGCCAGGCAGTCACGGACGACATTGTCCACCTCGAGCCACATCAGCGACGGCAGCCCCGACATCTCGATCCCGGCCCGCTCGTGGAATTCGGTGTGCACGAAGCCGGGGCACAGGGCGTGGACGCCGACGCCGGTGCCACCCAGACCGTTGGCCAGGCCCTCGGAGAACGCGATCACCCACGCCTTGGACGCCGAGTACGTCGACCCGCGGCCGGGCAGCAGTCCCGAGACGCTGGCGACGTTGATGACGGTGCCCTTGTGGGCGTCGAGCATCGGCGGCAGCGCGGCATGGGTGAGCTGCATGACGGCGGTGACGTTGACGTCGAGCTGGGACTGCAGCAGCGCGTAGTCGGCGGTCCAGAACTCCCCGGAGGTGCCGAAGCCGGCGTTGTTGACCAGCACCTGGACCCCGGCGGAGAGCCGCTCGGCGACCTTCTCGCGGCCCGCGGCGTCGGCGAGGTCGGCGGGCAGCACCTCGACGGTGGCGCCGGTGGCGCGCAGCTCCTCGGCGAGTGCGTCGAGCCGGGCGACGTCACGGGCCACCAGGACGAGGTCGTAGCCGTCGGCGGCGTAGCGGCGCGCGAAGCCTTCACCGAGGCCGGACGTCGGTCCGGTGATCAGAGCGACAGGGCGTGGCATCGCGTGTGAGAGTACTCAGCGCTGGAAGTTGGGCGACTGGTGCCCGTTGCGCGCAGGCGGTGTGCGGCGCGGGGCGTCCGGCCTGGCCGCGGGCGGACCGTCCGGGCGGGCGGCCTCGGGACGCTGGGCGTACGGGCGGCCGGGAGCAGCGGGACCGGGACGGCCCTGCGGCGGCTCCGGTTGGCGCAGCGGCGCGGGGTTGATGGGCCGGCTCGGCGAACCGCTGCGGCGCGCGATGGCCTGCACCGAATCGGTCTGCGGAATCGGCGGCAGGACGCGCAGCAGGTCGTTGAACTGGCGCACCGTGCGCAGACCCTCGTCCCACTGGGCGCGGGTGCTGGTGACCGGCATGCTGATCAGCGTCCAGTGCTGTTCGTTCCACATGATCTCGGCGCAGTCGGGCGCCGTGTGGGCGAAGGTGACCATGCGCCGGTCGCAGGCGCGGCGGGCGGCGTCGAGGTTGGTGGAGTACACCATGCGCGGGCCGATGGCGCCGAGCAGCCAGATGTCGTTCTCGCGGGGTTCCTTGATGCCTTTGAGCCGCATGTCGACCACGACGTTCGTGCCGACCTTGCGGTGCAGCGCGATGACGGTGGCGACGTCTTCGAGGTCGAAGATGAAGACCGCCTCGCCGCGGATCTGCCCGAGCACGACGTTCTTGGCGGTGACGTCGCCGACCGTGGACATCACGCCGCGTTTCCAGCGTTTGAGGATGTCGGCGGATTCCTGCTCGTAGTCGAAGCCGTGCGACTTGGCCCACGACTTCCGGCGTCGACCGAGCCCGCGTCGACGGTCGATGTCGACGTAGAGAAGCACGGCTGCACCCACGAAGCAGAGCGCAGACAGCGTGAACCAGAGCGGGACCATCGGACCTAGCCTACTTGCTGGTACCGCTTTCGCCCGAACTCAAGTTGGTCACAACCCCGTCTCGGGCGCATCCGCCTCACGCGTCACAGTGGTTGGAAATTGCACTCAGGGTCGTGGTCACGAGCAACATCACGACCTCAGCGCAAAGTGTCTGGCCGAACGCGAGAAACCCCGCCACGCCGAAGCGTGACGGGGTCCTCTCGCAAGCGCTCAGCCCAGCACCAGCGATTCGCCGTCCGGGCTGAGGTTGACGGGCACGACGTCGCCGTCGTGCACCTCGCCGGCCAGCAGCATCTTCGCCAGCTGGTCACCGATGGCCTGCTGCACCAGCCGGCGCAGCGGACGGGCGCCGTAGAGCGGGTCGAACCCGCGCTGGGCCAGCCACTTCTTCGCGGGCAGCGACACCTCGAGGTGCAGGCGACGCTGCGCCAGCCGCTTCTGCAGCTGAGCCAGCTGGATGTCGACGATGGACACCAGCTCCTCCGGGTTGAGCCCGTCGAAGATGATCACGTCGTCGAGCCGGTTGATGAACTCGGGCTTGAACGCCGAGCGCACCGCCGCCATCACCATCTCCTCGGTACCGCCGGCGCCCAGGTTGGACGTCAGGATGAGGATGGTGTTGCGGAAGTCGACCGTGCGGCCCTGACCGTCGGTCAACCGGCCTTCGTCGAGCACCTGCAGCAGCACGTCGAACACGTCCGGGTGCGCCTTCTCGATCTCGTCGAACAGCACCACCGTGTACGGGCGACGCCGCACCGCCTCGGTCAGCTGACCACCCTGGTCGTAGCCGACGTAGCCGGGGGGCGCACCGACCAGCCGGGCCACCGAGTGCTTCTCGCCGTACTCGCTCATGTCGATGCGGACCATGGCGCGCTCGTCGTCGAACAGGAACTCCGCGAGCGCCTTGGCCAGCTCGGTCTTACCGACACCGGTCGGGCCGAGGAACATGAACGACCCGGTCGGCCGGTTCGGGTCGGCGACGCCGGCGCGCGAACGGCGCACCGCGTCGGAGACCGCGACCACGGCCCTGCGCTGACCGACGACCCGCTTGCCGAGTTCGTCCTCCATGCGCAGCAGCTTGGCGGTCTCGCCCTCGAGCATGCGGCCCGCGGGGATACCGGTCCACGCCGACACCACCTCGGCGATGTCGTCGGGCCCGACCTCCTCCTTGAGCATGACGTCCTCACGCGCCTCGGCTTGGGGTACCGCGGCGTCGAGCTTCTTCTCGACCTCGGGGATGCGGCCGTAGCGCAGCTCGGCGGCCTTCTCGAGGTTGCCGTCGCGTTCGGCCCGGTCGGCCTCACCGCGCAGCGTCTCGAGCTGCTCCTTGAGTTCGCGCACGACGTCGATGGCGTTCTTCTCGTTCTGCCACCGCGTCGTCAGCTCGGACAGCTTCTCCTTGTAATCGGCCAGCTCGCCGCGCAGCTTCTCCAGCCGCTCCTTGGAGGCGTCGTCCTCCTCCTTAGCCAGCGCCATCTCCTCGATCTCGAGGCGACGGACCAGCCGCTCGACCTCGTCGATCTCGACGGGCCGGGAGTCGATCTCCATCCGCAGCCGCGAGGCGGCCTCGTCGACCAGGTCGATGGCCTTGTCGGGCAGGAAGCGGGCGGTGATGTAGCGGTCCGACAGCGTGGCGGCCGACACCAGCGCGGAGTCGGTGATGCGCACGCCGTGGTGCACCTCGTAGCGCTCCTTGAGGCCACGCAGGATGCCGACGGTGTCCTCCACCGACGGTTCGCCGACGTAGACCTGCTGGAAGCGGCGTTCCAGGGCGGCGTCCTTCTCGATGTACTTGCGGTACTCGTCGAGCGTGGTGGCGCCGACCAGCCGCAGCTCGCCGCGGGCCAGCATCGGCTTGATCATGTTGCCGGCGTCCATCGAGGAATCGCCGGTCGCGCCGGCGCCGACGATGGTGTGCAGCTCGTCGATGAACGTGATGATCTGGCCGGCCGAGTTCTTGATGTCGTCGAGGACGGCCTTGAGCCGTTCCTCGAATTCACCGCGGTACTTCGAACCGGCGACCATCGAGCCGAGGTCCAGGGACACGACGGTCTTGTCGCGCAGGCTCTCCGGTACGTCGCCGGCGACGATGCGCTGGGCCAGGCCCTCGACGATCGCGGTCTTGCCGACGCCGGGCTCACCGATCAGCACGGGGTTGTTCTTGGTGCGGCGGGACAGCACCTGCACGACGCGACGGATCTCGGTGTCCCGGCCGATGACCGGGTCGAGTTTGCCTTCGCGGGCGCGCGCGGTCAGGTCGGTGGAGTACTTCTCCAGCGCCTGGTAGCTGCCCTCGGGGTCCGGGCTGGTGACGCGGGCACTGCCGCGCACCTTGGTGAACGCCTCCCGCAGAGCCTGCGGCGACGCACCGTGCCCGGTCAGCAGCTTGGCGACGTCGCTGTCGCCGGTGGCCAGGCCCACCATCACGTGCTCGGTCGAGACGTACTCGTCGTCCATCTCGGTGGCGAGGTGCTGGGCCGCGGTGATCGCGGCCAGCGATTCGCGGCTCAGCTGCGGCTGCGCGCTGGCGCCACTGGCGCTCGGCAGCCGGTCGAGGAGGCGCTGCGTCTCGGTGCGAATCGTCGCGGGCTCGACGCCGACGGCCTCCAGCAGGGGTGCGGCAATGCCCTCGTTCTGCGTGAGCAGTGCCATCAGTAGGTGTGCGGGCACGATCTGCGGGTTGCCGGCGGCACTGGCCGCCTGCAACGCCGAGGTCAGCGCCGCTTGAGTCTTGGTCGTCGGATTGAAAGAGTCCACGACACCTCCGATCGTCTCGTTGAAATGCTTCTCGCCTTACTCAACGCGGTCAAGGTTGAGTCTGTTCCGCTCAAGTCTAGAGAATTCGAGAAATCCACGCGAGGACACGAACGCCATGTCCACTGCCCCGGGCGTAACCCGGCTAACGTCGGCTCATGTCCGAGTTCGGCGACTTCGAGTTCGAACGGAAGTTCCTCGTCGGCGACATGCCCGCCGTGGCCGCCTCCGATCCGAGTCCGGCACTGATCGCGCAGGCGTATCTGTTCGCCTCCGACGGTTACGCGGTCCGGGTCCGGCTGCAGGGCCCGGCCCCCGCCCGGCTCGACGTCAGCACCGCCGAACTGGTGGGGGCGCTGGGCGGCGAAGCCATCGGCACCATGACCGCCAAGGGTCCGGCCGCAGGCGGCACCCGCTACGAGGCCGAGCGTGATCTCGACCCCCTGGTAGCCGGGCAGATCGTGGCGCGGGCCGAGCATGTCGTGCTCAAGGTGCGATCCTCGGTCTGGCTCGGCGAGGACGGCTGGGTGATCGACCGGTTCCTGGGCGGTAACGCACCGCTGGTGCTGGCCGAGGTCGAACGCGACTCCCCCGTCGTCGATCTGGTGATTCCGTCGTTCTGCACCACCGAGGTGTCCGAGGACGACCGGTTCCGTAACGAACACCTGGCGTTCCACCCGTTCAGCGGGTGGGCCGGCGACTACCGCAACGAACTGGAACTGCTGGGGCCGACCTTCGTCGACACCCTGGGATGCAATCACTTCGACGGGACCTGAGCATGACGGGTGGTTGGGGTTCGGTGCTGACCGAGCTGATCCCGCTCGCGCTGGTGATCGCCCTGTCCCCGCTGTCGGTCATCCCCGCGGTGCTGATGCTGCAGACGCCACGGCCCCGCCCGACCGCGCTGGCCTTCATGGCGGGCTGGCTGATCGGCCTGGGCGCGCTGACGGCGATCTTCGTGGCGGTCTCCGGGGCGCTCGGCGGGTTCGACAAACCGCCGAGTTGGGCGTCGTGGTTGCGCATCGTCGTGGGTGCGGCGCTGATCGTGTTCGGCCTCGTCCGGTTCGCGCGCCGCAAAGCCTCTGCGCACCAACCCAAATGGCTCCGCAACATGACCACCCTGGGCCCGGGTAAGGCGGCCGGCACCGCTGCGGCGCTGACCGTCGCCAATCCGAAGGTGCTGTTCATCTGCGTCGCAGCCGGTTTGGCGATCGGCTCGGCCGGCCTCGGCACTGCCGTGTGGGCGGCGGTCGTCTACTTCGCCGTCGTCGCCGGCTGCACTGTCGCGGTGCCGATCCTCGCCTACGCCGTATCGGGTGACCGGCTCGACCCCGCACTGGCACGGCTCAAGGACTGGATGGAGCGCAACCACGCGACGTTGATGGCCGTGATCCTCGTCGTGATCGGAGTCCTGGTGCTGTACAAGGGCATTCACGCCTTATAGCGCGGGCAGACCCAATTCCGACGCGTCGGCGGTGAGATAGCGGGTGACCGTCGGAGCGAGCAGCGCGACCAGTTCATCACCGCTCAACGCCGCCAGCGGTTCGATCTTCATGACGTAGCGCAGCATCGCCGTGCCGACCAATGTCGTGGCGGCCAGCGTCGCCCGCAGTCGCGCGTGTTCGTCGCCGCCGAGCACATCGGAGACCGCGGTGAGGACGTAGGTCTGCATGAAGCTGCGGAACGCCTCGTGGGCCTCGCTGTTGGACGTGGCCGACTGCAGCATCACCACCATCGACGGCCCCGTCTCGGCCGACTCCCAGATCTGCAGGTACACCCGCACCATGCGGGCGCCCACGTCGCCGTCGGCCTCTGACAACGCGGCGACCAGCACCTGCGGGTCGATGATCAAGCGCAGCGCTTCGCGGAACAGGTCGAGCTTCGACCCGAACAGGTACAGCACCATCGAGGGGTCGACGTGTGCCTCATGGGCGATGGCCCGCAGGGTGGTCCGCTCGTAGCCGTCGATGGCGAACCGCTTCTTGGCCGCGGCCAGAACCGTGTCCCGCGACACCGGCTCCCCCTGGCGGCGGCCGCGTCGACGGGTCGTCTTCGCAGGTGAGGGCATGTCCCGACAGTATCATTTCAATCGATGTTGAATATCGATGGACCCGGGGTTACGCTCGTAGCACGAAATTCAACGTCGAATGAAAAGGAGTGGGCCATGACAACGACGTCATCGCCGCACACTCCCACCCACCACGAACCCCCGCCGGCCGTCCGCGCCACCGGCATCGTGGTCGGGCTGTGCGTGGTCATCGCGATCGTCGCGCTGGCCTTCGCGCTGCCCGCCGCGAAATCCGGACCGCACGACGTGCCGATCGGGGTTGCCGGCCCCCAGGCGGCCAACGGCCAGGTCGCCGCCATGCTGGAGCAGCGGGCGCCCGGCGCGTTCGCCGTCACCTACTACCCGGGGGAAGAGCAACTGCGCGACGCCATCCGCGACCGCCAGGTCTACGGCGGCCTGTCGCTGGGACCGGACGGCCGCACCTTGATGATCGCCAGTGGCGCCAGCCCCGCCGTGGCGCAGGTGCTGACCCAGCTCGGCACCGGCATGGCGGCCCAGACCGGCAACGCGCCGGTCATCGAGGACGTCGCTCCGCTGCCCACCGCCGACCCGCGCGGCGCCGGCCTGGCCGCCTCTGCCCTGCCCATCACGCTGGCGGGGATCGTCTCGGCCGTCGCTCTGGTGCTGGCACTGCGGCGGGAGATCTGGACGCGGCTGACCGCCGCCGTGGTGTTCAGCGCCGTCGCGGGATGGACCATCGCCGCGCTGCTCTACTACGTCCTGGGGTCGTTCGACCAGAACTTCTGGGGCGTGACGGCGGCGCTGACGCTCGGCCTGCTCGCGTGCGGGCTGCCGATCCTCGGGCTCGGCTCGCTGTTCGGACGGATCGGGCTGGCGTGTGGTGCGGTGCTGGCCCTGCTGATCGGCAATCCGCTGTCCGGTCTGACCAGCGCGCCCGAGATGCTGCCGCGCGGCTGGGGCGAGGTCGGTCAGTGGCTCCCCCAGGGCGCGACCGCCACCCTGCTGCGGTCGACCGCGTACTTCGGCGGGGCCGGCGCGACGACCGCGATCGTCGTGGCGCTGTGCTGGGCGGTCGCGGGCGCGGCACTGGTGGCCGTCGCCGCGCTGCGGCAGAAGGCGCGCACAGCCGACTGACTTACACTCGAGCGACGTGGGACTCGACGACCGTGACGCGCTGGCCGTACTGCGCGACGCGGTCGACCCCCGGCACGGCTCGGACGCCCTGATCGCCGACTTCTACACCCGCTGGTTCGCCGTCGACCTGTCCGCGCGCGACCTTTTCCCGCCGGATATGGCGCGCCAGCGCACCGTCTTCGCCCAGGCGCTGAGCTGGTTGCTCGGCGAACTGATCGCCCAGCGCGCCGAGGAGCCGGTCGCGTTCCTGGCCCAGCTCGGCCGCGATCACCGCAAATACGGTGTGACGCAACGCCATTACGATACGATGGGCGACGCGCTGTACGCCGCGATGCACCATCGGCTGGCCGGACAGTGGTCCGACCGCCTCGCCGAGGCCGCGCGGGACACCGTCGCACTGGCCACCGGGGTGATGCGCGGCGCGGCCGAGGCCGAAGAGGGGCCCCCGTACTGCGACGGCACCGTGATCGAGCGCATCCGCGCCACCCGCGACGTGTCGGTGGTGCGGCTGCAGCTGGACCGGCCGCTGGCTTACCACCCAGGCCAGTACGTGACGGTGCAGGTGCCGCAGTGGCCGCGGCGCTGGCGCTACCTGAGCCCGGCCATCCCCGCCGAGCCGAGCGGCGGCATCGAATTCCACATCCGGTCGGTGCCGGGCGGCATGGTGAGCACCGCGATCGTCAACGAGACCCGGGTCGGTGACCGGTGGCGGCTGTCGAACCCGCACGGCGGCCTCGCCGTCGACCGCGACGGCGGCGACGTGCTGATGGTCGCCGGCAGTACCGGCCTGGCGCCGCTGCGCACGCTGATCATGGACATGACGCGGTTCGGGGTGAATCCGCGGGTGCACCTGTTCTTCGGTGGGCGGTTCCCCTGCGACCTCTACGACCTGCCGACGCTGTGGCAGATCGCCTCCACGAACCCGTGGTTGTCGGTGACGCCGGTGTCGGAGTACAGCACCGATCCGCCGTGGGCCGCCGACTATCCGGACCCGACACCGCCCCGCGGTCTGCACGTGCGCCAGACCGGCCGGCTCCCCGACGTGGTGACCCGATACGGCAACTGGGGCGACCGGCAGATCCTGATCTGCGGCAGCGCGGCGATGACCGAGGCCACCCGGGCGGCGCTGATTGCCAAAGGAGCCCCGCCTGAACGGATCCACCACGACCCGCTGACCGACTGAGGGGCATGCCACACTGACGCCATGGCCGAGTACCAGCCCGTCATCCTACGCGACCCGTCGTCATCGGTGACCGCGACGTACGTGCCCGCCGCCGGAATGATCTGCACGTCGCTGTCCGACGACGGCGTCGAATACCTGGGCCAGCGCCGCGGGGTCGAGGCCTACATCACCAGCGGTAAGACCATGGGCATCCCGATCCTCTACCCGTGGGCGAATCGGTTGAGCGCGAACAAGTACCCCATCGACGGTGCCGTGGTGACCCTGACGCCGGGGGTGGGCGGGGTGCGCACCGACGAACACGGTGTGCCGATCCACGGGGTGCTGGGCGCCTACCGCGAGTGGGTGGTCGTCGAGCACTCCGACAAGAGGCTGGTCGCGACCGTGGACTGGGCCGGCAGCCCGCGACTGCTGGCGACGTTCCCGTTCCCCCACGTCCTCACCATGGCGGTGACGCTGGGCGACCGCACGCTGACCGTGGAGACCACGGTGGCGCCGTCGGCTGCGGCATCGGTTCCGCTCTGCTACGGCTATCACCCGTATCTGCAGATCCCGGACGTCCCTCGGGCGCGGTGGCAACTGCAGACTCCGGCGATGCGTCACCTGCCGGTCGACAGCTGGGGCATCCCCACCGGCGCCACCGAGGCGTGGTCGGCGCGGTCGGAGACGCTGGGCGACACCGAACTCGACCACGGCTTCGACCAGGTCGACGACGGCTCGCTCTTCGTCCTCTCCGGGGGTGACCGATCCGTGGAAGTGAGCTTCGGACAGGGATATTCGGCGGCGCAGCTGTTCGCACCGTCGTCCGACGACCTCGTCGCCGTCGAACCGATGGCCGCGCCGACGGACGCGCTGCGGCGCGGCCACTACCGGGTGGCGGCGCCGAACGAGCCTGCGACCAGCCGGTTCTCGATCCGGATCGCCGGCTAGCGGCTGCGGCCCTGCCGCGGCTGCCACACCACCAGCGCGGTGCTCTTGGCCGGCGGCGCGACGTCGCGACGCTGGTTGGCGCGCAACTGCTCGACCTCGTTGACCAGTTCGGCGACGCGTGACTGCAGCGCCTCGACCTGATTGGTCAGCTCGATGATGCGTTTGATCCCGGCCAGGTTGACACCCTCGTCCTGCGACAGCCGCTGCACCTCGCGGAGCAGGTCGACGTCGCGTTCGGAGTAGCGCCGCCCGCCGCCCGACGTGCGTTGCGGGCTGACCAGGCCGAGCCGGTCGTAGGTGCGCAGCGTCTGCGCGTGCATACCGGCCAGCTCGGCGGCCACCGAGATCAGGAAGGTGCGGGTCTCTCCGTTACCTTTTGCTGCCATCGGCTCACGCTCCCGACCATCCGGCCCGCGGGTCGAATCCGCTCGCCCGCTCCGCCTTCGCGTACGCCTCCAACGCTTCGGCCGCCTCACCCTCGAGGTTCGGCGGAACCGCCACCTTGACGGTCACCAGCAGGTCGCCGTGTCCTCCGCCGCGCTTGGGCACACCGCGGCCACGCACCCGCAGGATGCGGCCGTCCGAGGTGCCCTTCGGCACCCGCACACCGACCTTGCCCTCCAGCGTCGGCACGGAAAGCGTTGTGCCGAGCGCCAACTCGTGGAAGCTCACCGGCACGCTGACGGTGAGGTCGTCGCCGTCGCGGCCGAACACCTTGTCGGGGCGCACATGGACGGTCACGTACAGATCGCCCGACGGTGCGCCGCGCAGACCCGCTTCGCCCTGGCCGGCCAACCGGATCCGCTGACCGTCCTCCACACCCGGGGGGATCCGCACGTTGATGGTGCGGGTCCTGGTGGTGACACCGGTGCCTTTGCACTCGGCGCAGGGGTGTTCGATGATCGAGCCGCTGCCCTTGCACTCGGTGCAGGGTTCGGAGAATCCGAACGCCCCCTGGTTGCGGTTGATCACCCCGGCGCCGTTGCAGTTCGGGCACACCTTCGGGCTGGTGCCCGGGCGGGCGCCGCTGCCATGGCAATTCGTGCACGGGGCCGGGCTGGTGAGCCGCAACGGCATCGCCACACCCTTGGTGGCCTCGAGGAACGACAGCTCGGTCTCGGTCTCGAGGTCGTTGCCTCGCCGCGGCCGGCTGGGCCGCGGCGAGGCACCTCGCCCGAACAGACCACCGAAGAGGTCGCCGATGTTGGCGCCGCCGGTCTGCCCGGCGGCGTCGAACAGATCGTTCAGGTTGAACTCGACACCCTCTGACCCGTAGCCACCCCCGCCGCCGAAACCGCCGAATCCTCCACCGCCGCCGCCGTTGAAGCGACCACGGCCGAATCCGCCGCCGGCGAACAGCCGGCGGGTTTCGTCGTACTCCTTGCGCTTCGCCGGATCCGACAGCACGCTGTGCGCCTCGGACACGGCCTTGAACCGCTCGGATGCGGAGGGATCCGGGTTGGTGTCGGGGTGGAGATCGCGGGCCAACTTCCGGTAGGCCTTCTTGATCTCGTCTGCGCTGGCGTCAGAGGAGACGCCGAGTTCTTTGTAGAAGTCCTTCTCGACCCACTCGCGTTGGGCCATGCCGCGTCACCTCCTCACCTTTCTCTCGTTCTCTGTTGTTACTGGTTGTCTGATTCTGGACCTGATTCTGGGGCCAGGGGGGTCGAAGCGCTGCCGTTCTCGGCCGTGTCGGCCGTTGGGACGGTGTCGACCACACCGACCATCGCGTGCCGGACCACCTGTTCGCCGACCTTGTAGCCGCGGCGCATCACGGTGCCCACGACGGGGTGCGTGCCGTCGCCCTCGTGCTGGACGGCTTCGTGCAGGGACGGGTCGAACTCGTCGCCCTCCTCGCCGAACGCCGTCAACCCGAGCTGCTCCAGTGCGGTCGCCAGCTTGTCGGCCACCGACTTCAGCGGCCCGGATTCCAGGTCGCCGTGGCTGCGGGCGCGGTCGAGATCGTCGAGCACGCCCAGCAACTGGCTCACCACCGCCACCTTTGCGCGGTCGGCGATCATCTGCTGGTCGCGCAGCGTGCGCTTGCGGTAGTTGTCGTACTCCGCTTTCACACGCTGCAGGGTGCTCTTGAGCTCGGCCACCTCGTCGGTGTCGGTCGCGCTCGCGGCAGCTGGCGCCGGGTCCGGCGCCGGCCCGGTGGGGGCCGACGCCGTCGCCGGTTCACGTACCTCGCCGGTCACCGGGTCGATGCGCCGTTTGTCGGTGACGGTCACCGGCTCTTGCGGCTCATTCTCGCCGTTGAAGGGACGGGTCACTTGTTCTCCCGGTCATCGTCGACGACCTCGGCATCCACGACGTCGTCATCGCTGCTGGAACCACCTGCGGAGCCGCCGGCCGCGCCACCGGCGGCCTGTTCGGCCTGGGTGGCCTCGTAGATCGCCTGGCCGAGGGCCTGGCTCTCCTCGCCGAGCTTCTCCATCGCGGACTTGATCGCGCCGATGTCGGTGCCGGCCAGTGCGGTCTTGGCGTCGGAGATCGCGCTGTCGACCTTGGTCAGCACGTCTTCGGGGACCTTCGATCCGCCCTCGGCTTCGCGCTGTTCCTTGACGAACTTCTCCGTCTGGTAGACCAGCGTCTCGGCCTGGTTGCGGACGTCGGCCTCCTCGCGGCGCTTGCGGTCCTCCTCGGCGTGCGCCTCGGCGTCCTTGATCATCCGGTCGATCTCTTCCTTGGACAGGCCGGAGCCTTCCTGGATGCGGATCGTGTTCTCCTTGCCGGTGCCCTTGTCCTTCGCGGTGACGTGCACGATGCCGTTGACGTCGATGTCGAAGGTCACCTCGATCTGGGGCACGCCGCGCGGAGCCGGCGGGATACCGGTCAGCTCGAAGCTGCCGAGCAGTTTGTTGTGCGCGGCGATCTCGCGCTCACCCTGGAACACCTGGATCTGCACCGACGGCTGGTTGTCGTCGGCGGTGGTGAACGTCTCCGACCGCTTGGTCGGGATCGTGGTGTTACGCTCGATGAGCTTGGTCATCACGCCGCCCTTGGTCTCGATACCCAGCGACAGCGGGGTGACGTCGAGCAGCAGGACGTCCTTCACCTCACCCTTGAGCACACCGGCCTGCAGCGCGGCGCCGACGGCGACGACCTCGTCCGGGTTGACGCCCTTGTTGGGCTCCTTGCCGCCGGTCATCTCCTTGACCAGATCCGAGACGGCGGGCATGCGGGTGGAACCACCGACGAGCACCACGTGGTCGATGTCGGCGACCGAGATGCCGGCGTCCTTGATCACCTGCTGGAACGGCTTGCGGGTCCGGTCGAGCAGGTCCTGGGTGATGCGCTGGAATTCGGCGCGGGTCAGCTGCTCGTCGAGGAACAGCGGGTTCTTGTCCGCGTCGACGGTGATGTAGGGCAGGTTGATCGAGGTGCTCTGGCTCGAGGACAGCTCGATCTTGGCCTTCTCGGCGGCCTCACGCAGCCGCTGCATCGCCATCTTGTCCTTGGTCAGGTCGATGCCGCTGGTGCCCTTGAACTTCTCGACCAGCCAGTCGACGACGCGCTGATCCCAGTCGTCACCACCGAGGTGGTTGTCACCGGAGGTCGCGCGCACCTCGACGACGCCTTCGCCGATCTCGAGCAGCGAGACGTCGAAGGTGCCGCCACCGAGGTCGAAGACCAGGATGGTCTGTTCCTTCTCGCCCTTGTCCAGGCCGTAGGCCAAGGCGGCCGCGGTCGGCTCGTTGACGATGCGCAGCACGTTGAGGCCGGCGATCTGGCCGGCTTCCTTGGTGGCCTGACGCTGGGCGTCGTTGAAGTAGGCGGGCACGGTGATGACCGCGTCGGTGATGTCCTCACCGAGGTAGCTCTCCGCATCGCGCTTGAGTTTCATCAGCGTGCGCGCGCTGATCTCCTGGGCGGTGTACTTCTTGCCGTCGATCTCGACGGTCCAGTCGCTGCCCATGTGCCGCTTGACCGACCGGATGGTCCGGTCGACGTTGGTCACTGCCTGGTTCTTTGCGGGTTGTCCGACCAACACTTCGCCGTTGCGCGCGAATGCGACGACAGACGGCGTCGTGCGCGAGCCCTCGGAGTTGGCGACGACGACGGGGTCGCCACCCTCCAGCACCGCGACGACGGAGTTGGTGGTCCCGAGGTCGATTCCGACCGCACGAGCCATGTTTTTGTCCTCCTTGTTGCCAACTACTACGTTCTGTGGGGTCTGAGCGGACTGCACTCAAGACTGCTCTGCCGGACACCCGGCTGTCAACTCAGACTTGAGCCTTATTCACTCAACTTCTTCGATAGGCCCAACGGACCGGCCTCCCCGTTTGTTCCCCCTCCCGCGATTTCGGTGTGCCCCGTCCCGCCCACCGCAACCAGCGACGCCGAAATCACGAGAGCGCGTCACAACCATCACATCCGTCACACCCGTCGTAAGCTCGGCGGTGTGAAGCTGCGCCTGGCCGGAGGATGCGCGCTCGCCGTGGCCGCGCTGCTGGCCGGCTGCCAGGACGACACCTCCGGCACCGCCGTCCGCAGCCCCGACGCCTCGGTCCAACCGACCGAACCGACCGTGCCGACCCCACGGCCCTCGCGCACGTCGACGCCCACACCCGCCGCCGCCGCGCACGCTCACCCCCGCCCCGCCGAGCGCCTCCCCGCCTGCGGCCGCCGAGGTCCTCACCCCACAAAACGGCTACGTCTTCATCCAGACGAAATCCGGGAAGACGCGCTGTCAGCTGTCCACCGAGGAGGTCGGCTGCGAATCGGAGTTCACCGACGCGCCGGAGGTCGACGGGCTGCCCGCCAACGGCGTGCGCCTGTCGGCGGACGGGCAGGTCGAGTGGGTGCTGGGCAACCTCGGCGACATCCCGGCCGTCACACTGGACTACCGCCGCTACTCCGCGGTGGGGTGGACCATCGACGCCGGCGGCGACGGCACCCGGTTCACCAACGACCGCACCGGCCGCGGCATGTTCGTCGCCGTCGAGCGGGTGCAGACTTTCTGACTTTCCGGTCATAGCCGGTTTGAACACCGCCGCATGCCGGGCATGTGTGGCCCCATGAGCGAAGAGCGCCTGGCGCCACACATTTTCGTGCTGTTCGGCGCGACCGGCGACCTGGCCGAACGCAAACTGTTCCCCGGCCTCTACCGACTGGCCGCCGCGGACCGGCTGCCCACCGACTACGCGATCATCGGGTCGGGACGGCACTCCCCCGGAAGCGACGACGAGTTCCGCGACACCGTCGGCTCCGGACTGCGCGAATCCGTCGACGACATCGACGACGAGGTTCTCTCGAACCTGTTGTCGCGCTTGTCCTTTCACATCTCCGACGGCGAGGATGGCGGTGACCTCGCCGAAGCGGTCCGCAGCGCGCAGAAGCAGCTCGGCGACGACGCCCAGACGATGATCTACCTGTCGGTCCCGCCGAAGGCCATGCAGCCGATGATCACGATGCTGGGTCGCGAGCGGCTCACCGACGGCGCCCGGCTGGTCGTGGAGAAACCGTTCGGCACCGATTTGGACTCGGCCCGCGAACTCGACGCCGTACTCAAGGGCGTCGTCGACGAGGATCAGGTGTACCGCATCGACCACTTCATCGGGAAAGAAGCGGTGCAGAACATCCTCGCCCTGCGGTTCGCCAACGGTCTGATCGAACCGGCCTGGCACCGCAGCCACGTCGAGTCGGTGCAGATCGACGTGCCCGAGGAGCTCACGATCGAGGGCCGGGGCGGTTTCTACGAGTCCACGGGGTGCTTCCGCGACATGATCTCCACCCACCTGTGCCAGGTGCTGGGTTTCGTCGCGATGGAACCGCCCGTGCACCTCGACGCGGTGTCGCTGCGCAACGAGAAGGCCAAGGTGTTCGAGGCGATGCGCCCGCTCGACCCCGACCACGTGGTGTTCGGCCAGTACGACGGATACCGCGACGAGGACGGCGTCGACGACGATTCGACCGTCGAGACGTTCGTCGCGCTCGAGGCGTTCGTCGACACCGAGCGGTGGCAGGGCGTGCCGTTCTACCTGCGCACCGGCAAGGCTTTGGGCGCCACCCGACGCACCGTCACGTTGACGTTCCGCACGCCGCCGATGGAGCGCTTCGGCGCCGAGGATCTCGGCCCCAACCAGCTCGTGCTCGAACTCACCGACTCACCGGCGGTCGCGGTCCGGATGCTGGCCAAACGGCCGGGCCCCGACCTGGCGCTGATGCCGCTCGACCTGCACCTCGACCTGGCCGACGAGAACTCCGACGACACCCCGCTGGAGGCCTACGAGCGGTTGCTGCTCGACGTGATGCGCGGCGACCAGACGCTGTTCACACGCGCGGACGAGGTGGACCGCCTGTGGCAGGTGTGCCAACCGGTGCTGGACGCACCGCCGCCGGTGCGCCCGTACGCCCGCGGATCGTGGGGGCCCGACGAGGCGCTGGCGCTGCCGGGCACGCCGGGGTGGCGGCTGCCGGATGAGTGAGCCGCTCGGCATCGCCGAACACGGCTTGATCGGGGATCTGCGCACGTGTGCGCTGGTGGGCGTCGACGGCACGATCGACTGGTTCTGCCCGCTGCGCTTCGACGCGCCCAGCGTGTTCGGTGCCATCCTGGACCAGGAGCGCGGTGGCAGTTGGCAGCTCGCGCCCGCGGGCGGCGTCACCCGCACGCATCAGTTCTACTACCCCGACACCGCCGTGCTGATCACGCGATTCCTGACCGCCGACGGGGTCGCCGAGGTGCACGACTTCATGCCCGTGGCCGACGCCGCCGACCCCGGCCACCGCCAGCGGTTGGTGCGCCAGGTCCGCGGGGTGCGCGGCACCCTGCGGATGCGCACGCGCCTGGACGCCCGTCCCGACTACGCGCGCGAGTCGTGCCGCACCGAGACGCGCGGTGACGGCGTCCTGCTCACCGGCGCCGACATGCGGATGGGACTCAGCGCCACGGCCGCACTCGAGGTGAGCGACGGAATCGTCACCGCCGACGTCGAACTGAGGACCGGGGACACCGCGGTCTTCGTCCTCGAGATGCTCGGACCCGACGACGACGTCAGCGCCGACGCCGTCGACGCGACCGGCGAGCTGCTGACGAACACCACGGCGTTCTGGCACCACTGGCTCGCGCAGTCCACCTACACCGGACGGTGGCGCGAGGTCGTGCACCGCTCGGCCATCACGCTCAAACTGCTGACCCACCAACCCAGCGGCGCGATCGTCGCCGCGCCGACCACCAGCCTGCCCGCACCGATCGGCGGCAACCGCAACTGGGATTACCGCTACGTGTGGATCCGCGACGCCGGTTTCAGCACCTACGCGCTGCTGCGCCTTGGATTCATCTCGGAGGCACGGGAATTCATCCGATGGCTGTCGGAGCGGCTGGGTCACCGCGACTGCGCGGCCGACGGGCGGCTGGGACCGCTGCGTGTGCTCTACGACATCGACGGCAACCTGCCCGACGAGACCGAACTGCCGCACCTGCGCGGCTACCGCGACTCCGCACCGGTGCGGGTCGGCAATGCCGCCGCCGACCAACTGCAGCTCGACATCTACGGCGAGATCATCGACTCGGTCTACCTGTTCAACAAGCACGGCCCGGGAATCAGCCACGACGCCTGGCAGGACATCACCGACGTGGTGAACTGGGTCGTCGACAACTGGGACCGCCCGGATGCCGGAATGTGGGAGGTCCGCGACGACGCCCGCCCGTACACGACGTCGCGCCTGATGTGCTGGGTGGCGATCGAACGCACGATCCGCATCGCCAGGGCGCGCGGCCTGCCCGGCGACATCGTGTCCTGGTCCAAGGCGCGCGACGAGATCTACGACCGCATCATGACGAAGTCCTGGAACTCCGACCTCGAGGCGTTCACCCGCGTCGAAGGGGGTAGCGAACTCGACGCCGGGGTACTGCTGATGCCGATGCTGAAATTCCTGTCACCGGCCGACCCGCGGTTCCCGTCCACGCTGGACGCGATCGAACGGCACCTGGTGACCGACACGCTGGTCTTCCGGTACGAGCCCGGTACCGACGGCCTCGACGGCGACGAGGGCACGTTCTCGATCTGCTCGTTCTGGTATGTCGAAGCACTGACCCGTGCCGGCCGTCTCGAACATGCGCGGTTGGCGCTGGAGAAGATGTTCACCTACGCCAACCACGTCGGCCTTTACGCCGAACAGGTCAGCGCGACCGGCGATCAGGTCGGCAACTTCCCGCAGGCCTTCACCCACCTGGCGCTGATCAGCGCCGCCATCAACCTCGACCGCGCTTTGGACGGAGAATGACACCATGACCGCCGCTCAGCGGGAACGCGCCGCGCTCGTCGACGCCTTGCGGGTCCAAGGGCCCGACGCGCCCACTCTGTGTGAAGGCTGGAAGACCCGCGATCTGGCCGCCCATCTCTACATCCGCGAGCACCGGCCCGACGCCACGGCGGGAATCCTCGTCCCGCCGCTCGCCAAGTACACCGAAAAGGTGCAGAACCGCACCGCGGAGGCGACCGACTGGGACGCGATGCTCGACAAGATCGGTGCCGGACCGCCGCGCTTCTCACCGTTCAAACTGCTCGATCCGATCGCCAACCTGGCCGAGATGTTCATCCACTGCGAGGACGTCCGCCGCGCGCAGCCCGGCTGGGAGCCGCGCACCCTCGACGAGGCGACGGTCAAGGGACTGACCCGGACACTGTCGCTGATGGCGCGGCTCACGTTGGCCAAGGCGCCGGTGCGGGTGGCGTTGCGCACCCCGGAGGGCAAGACGGTGCTCACCGCGGGCAAAGGAGAGCCGGTCACGGTGACCGGACGGCCCGAGGAACTGCTGCTGTTCGCGGTCGGCCGCGAGGCCCGTGTCGAGTTCGAGGGTGAGCCGGCCGCGGTCCAGGCGCTGCGCGACGCACCCAAGGGTCTGTAGGTTGGCCGCCGTGGATTTCCGTGTCTTCGTCGAACCGCAGCAGGGCGCCCGCTACGCCGATCAACTCGCCGTGGCCCGCGCCGCCGAACAACTGGGCTACTCCGCCTTCTTCCGCTCCGACCACTATCTGGCGATGAGCGGCAACGGGCTGCCCGGCCCGACGGACTCCTGGGTGACGCTCGGCGGGATCGCCAGGGAGACGTCGTCGATCCGGCTGGGGACCATGGTCACCTCGGCCACCTTCCGCTACCCGGGCCCGCTGGCGATCGCGGTGGCCCAGGTCGACGAGATGAGCGGTGGTCGCGTCGAACTGGGTTTGGGCGCAGGCTGGTTCGAAGCCGAGCACAAGGCGTACGCGATCCCGTTCCCGCCGCTGGGCGAGCGGTTCGACCGGTTGACCGAGCAGCTCGACATCCTCACCGGGATGTGGGCCACCCCGGTCGGCGAGACGTTCGACTACAGCGGCACGCACTACACGGTGGTCGACTCCCCCGCCCTGCCCAAACCGGTGCAGGCGGTCCCGCCGATCATCATCGGCGGACAGGGGGCCAAGCGCACCCCCGCGCTGGCGGCGAAGTTCGCGGGCGAGTTCAACGTGCCGTTCGTCCCGCTGGAGACGGTGCAGACCCAGTTCGAGCGGGTCAGGGCGGCGGTCGCCGACGCTGGACGCGAACCGGATTCGATGGTGTACTCCGCGGCCTTCGTGCTGTGCGCCGGCGCCGACGACGCCGAGATCGCCCGCCGCGCGAACGCGATCGGCCGCGAGGTCGACGAACTGCGCAGCAATTCGCCGATGGTCGGTACGCCCGCCGAGATCGTCGACAAGCTGGGACCGTTCGCCGAGGCCGGCGTGGAGCGGGTGTACCTGCAGATGCTCGACATGAGCGACCTCGACCACCTCGCGCTGGTGGCCGGTCAGGTGCTGCCCCAGCTGCGCTGACCCGGCGAGGGTGACGCGCTCGCGGTTAGGATCGGTGCCCGTGACGGGCCCCCACGACGACGGCGAGCATTCCGGCCGACAGGCGGATGGCTCCACGCCGTGGCACCACTCGACGGCAAAAGTGCTCGGGGCGAGCGTCGCGGCGCTCGTCGCACTGGCGCTCGTGATCACCGGGGTGATGTTCGTGTCGAGGAAGGCCGGCGAGACGCCCGAGGCGCCGCTGAACTTCGTCGATCCCACGTTCTCGTCGATGACCTCGGACTCGACGACTGAGCAGCCCACCTCGACGACCACCACCCGCATCAGCCCACCGCTGACCACGGACCTCGATCTCCCGCCGGAGCTCGCGCCGCCTCCGCCGCCGCCGTCCGCATCGGAGACGACGACCGGGCGCGGACGGTCGACCACCCAGGAGGAGTCGGAGGACAACGACGAGGAGTCGGCACCGCAGACGACCACCCGCAACCGGCCACGACTCAACGAGACACGCACGCTTTACCCGCGTCCGTAGAGCAAACGACGCCTACTATCGGAGGCCGTGGCCCGACCTCCCGAAGATCCGAACTACTCGGACAACGAGCCGACCCAGTACTCCAACGCCTACAGCGCCGAGCCGACGCAATACGGCGACTACACCGGTGCGTACGACCAGCCGCCGCCCGAGGAGCCGCAACCCTGGTACCGCAAACCGGGCGCGCTGGTCGCGCTCGGTGCGCTGGCCGCGCTGTTGGTGGCCTTGATCATCTGGCTCATCGTGCAACTGGTGTCGGGCGACGATTCGTCGTCCGAGACCACGACCACGACGACGACCACCACGACCTCGGAAGCACCCGCGGTGGTGCCTCCGCAGACGGTGACCGAGTCGCCGACGGAGACCACGGCAGCGCCGACGGAGACAACGGCTCCCCCGGAGACGACGACCACCACGCCGCCGACCACCACCACGACGACCACGACGGCGCCCACCACCACGACGACGACCACGACGCCTCCGCCCACCACGACGGTGGAGACCAGCACCAGCACCGTGACGATCACGGTGCCGACGCTGGTCCCGCCGGGCGGCTGACGGTCAGTCCACCCCTCGGTTGTGCGTCGTCATACGCAACTCGCCGGGCGAGGCGTATGACGACGCACAGTCGTCGTAGTCAGCAGACGGTCTCGGCGTCCGGCACACACTCGGGCGACGGTTCGGCCGTCAGCTCAGGCTCGGGCGACGGTTCGGGCTCCACCGTCGGCTCAGGCTCGGGCGCTGCCGTCGGAACCGGTTCAGGCGCTGCCGTCGGCTCAGGCTCGGGCGCTGCCGTCGGAACCGGTTCAGGCGCTGCCGTCGGTTCGGCCGTCGGCTCGGGCTCGGGCCCTGCCGTCGGCTCAGGCTCGGACGGCGACGGTTCGGGCTCCGGCTCGGCCGCCGGTGGCGGCGGGGCGAACGTGATCGGCGGTAACGGAATCCGCGGCCACTGGACCGCCGGAGCCGGCGCGGGTGCTGCCGGCCGGGGTGCGGGAGCGGGCGCCGGCGCGGCGCGCGGCGGCACGGGTGCCGGAGCTGGGGCGGCCTGCTTCGACGCCACCCGTCGCTCAGCCGACGGGGGCTGGGCCGGAACCTGTTGTGGCGCAACGACTCTCGGCGCCGGGGCATTCGCGACCACCGTCTCCGTTACCGCTGCGGGCGCTGGCGCGGCGATCGGCGGCGCCTCGGCGGGCTGCTCGATCGGCTGCGTCGCCACCGGTGCGGTGATCCCCGACGAGCCGGCCTCGAGAGCACCCGCATCGCCGGTGTGCGAGGTGAGGATCAGACCCGTCACCGCCAGGGCCGCGAAACAGGCCGCCCCCGCGAACAACGCGCCGGGCCTGCGGAACCACGGCGAACCGTCCGCCGCCCCAGGGACCGGCTCATGGGCGAAGGCGACCCCCGGCCGCGCCAACCCGGCGTCGTAGACGGGTTGCTCGTACTGGGTCGCCGCCTCGAAGTCGACGGTCTCGGCCGACCACGCCAGCGGCAGCGCCGCCACAGTGGCGGGCTCGTCGGCGGCCGGGGCGATCGTGGTGACCGCATCCCGCTCCACCCCGCGCGCGGCGAGGAGTTCGGCACCGGCCGCAGCCGCCACCTGGGCGAACGGCCCGGTGATCACCGGTAACCGCAGCGCCCGCGAGAGTTCTTCTGTGACAAGCGGAATCCGCGCTCCGCCGCCCACGGTCACCACCGCGGCGAGCTGCGCCGGCACGAGCTGGTTGCGGTGCAGCAGGTCGAAGACCGCGTCGACCAACCCGGCGAGCGGGGCCGCCAGCAGCGCCTCGAGCTCCGGTCGGGTCAGCCGCACCGTCGCATGCGGGCCGGCCAGTGCCGTCGCCGTCTGCACCGACAGCCGTTCCTTGGCGTCGCGGCACTGCTCTCGCAGCGAGGCCAGCGATGCCACCGCCGACGTGCCGTTCGGGTCGACGTCGAGATCGGCGAGCACATGCCGCAGCACGGCCTGGTCGATCAGGTCGCCGGAGAAGTCGTCGTAGCGGACCGTCGACCCGACCACGCGGAACCCGTCACCGGCGTCGGCCAGCGTGATGCTGGTCCCGGTGGCCCCGACGTCGCACAGCGCGACGACACCGCGGGCCGGCAGGCCCGGATTCGCCTGCAACGCGGTGAGCGCCGCGGTCGCGTCGGAGACGACGGTCAGGTGCGGCGCGACGGCGCGCAACGCCGCGACCGCCGTCGGCGACCAGTGCGCGGGCACCGCGACCGCCGCCACGTCGGGCCGCCGCAGCGGATGCACCGCCCGCGTGAGGTCCTCGATCGCGGCGGCCACCAGCTGACCGCCGTAGTGGGCCGATCCGTCGGCGGCGACGAGAGGTACCGGGTCGCCGACGCGGTCGACGAAGCCGGTGAGGGTCTGACCGTTCAGCGTGAGCGCCGCGGGCCGGATGGTCGGACGCCCGTCGGCGACGGCGACCAGGTTGGCGGCACCCAGGGATACGCCGAGAGAAGTGCGCATACCTGTATGTCGCCACGGCGGGCCGAAACGTTAAGCGGGTCCGCGACCCTTCGCGGCGTAGGCGGCGACCAGCGCCTCGGCGCTGCGCACCGCGGCCCGGCACGCCCTGGCGGTGAACGGATCGTTGAGCGGATGCTCGGCCCGCCGGCGCCACCGCTGCGCCGCGGCGAACGCCGCCCGCGGCCCGTCGTAGGGCTCCTCGGGCTGCAGCCCCAGCCGGCTGGCCGCGTCGGTACCCGACCCGCCGATGAGCCGGCGCAGTGACGCCATCTCGTCGTCGGTCAGCGTCGTTGGCCGGGAACGCAATTGGCTCAGCAGGCGGAGCTCTTCGAAGGCGTGGGTGTCGGCGAGCAGCGGATCGATGTCGGCGACGATGTAGGGCGTCGCGTAGATCGGGTTGAGCTGGACGAACTGCCGCAACGACAGCAGTGCCGTGTGGGCCTTGAGAAGGTCGGACCGCTGGGCGAACTGCTGGTCGATCACGTCGCGCAGAGCCACCAGCCCGCTGCGTTCGAGCAGTTCGTCGGCCAGCGCCACCGAATCCTTGACCCCCGCGCGCAGCACGGCGATCGAGATCCGGATGCCGAACATGCCGAACCGGTCCAGCAGCGCGGCGCGGGTCGCGGGGTCGACCGGCAACGGACTGTCCTCGCGCACGAACCGGTCGACCGACAGCATGGCTTTGGCCAGCTCGGCGGGTTCGACGCCGGCCAGTTTCTCCAGGGCGACGAACTCGCTCTGCCGCAGTGTGCGGGCCGTCAGCGCGAGCAGCCCCGACACCGGTACGACGGCCTGACAGATGCCGGTGCGGTCCATCTCCTCGGTGAAGCGGGTGGCGACGTCCTTGGCCGACAGCATCGCGTCGATGCGCCCGGCGCCGATCTCGTCGGCGCGGGAGGCCACCCCGATCACCCCGAGCGCGCCCGACGACCCGCCGACCAGTTCGCCGATCTGTTTGAGCAGCGCGATGTCGGCAGCGTTGAGGGTGCGCAGCAGGAACACCACGGCGTCGACACGCGGCACCCCATCGTCGGGGACCAGCAGCCGCAGCGTGCGCGCCGAGACGTCGCGATTGAGCGACGACGTCCCCGGAGTGTCGATGATCGTCGCGTCGATCAGCTCGGCCGCCGGCCACTCCACCTCGAGGTCGAGCACCTCTTCGGGATCGAGCCGGGCGAAGTCGAAGGTCAGGCCTCTCTCATCCGCGGGTCCGGTCGATCTGCGGGTGATCGGCACGTTCGACCGACGGCCGCCACGGTGGTTGGCGGTCACCTTCGGCGTCGGCCCGTGCCGGAACCAGGTGACGATGCGGGTGGCCTCGGTCGCGTCGGTCGGCGCGATCTCCTCCCCGACCAGGGCGTTGACCAGCGTCGACTTGCCCGCCTTCAGCGTGCCGGCCAGGGCGATGCGGATCGGCTGGTTCAGCCGGGCACCGATGCGTTCGAGTTCGTGGTGCACGTCGGGGCGCTGGCGGTACGCCGGATCCGCCCGGTACGCCGCGATGGCGCCACCGAGGATTCCGCGTACTTGATCGCTTGTGCTCAGGGTTTGCTCAGTCCGTTCCCGTCACCCGACTGCTGACCCATCGAGCTTAGAGACACCGACGGGCGGTCAGGTCGCCGCGACCGGTGCCGGGGTCGACGTCGCCAGCTTCTCGGCGTGTTCGATGACCTGCCGCAGGATGTTGAGTTGGCGTTCGAGCTCCTTGACGCGGGCGTTTCGCTCGGACTCCTCGAGCTTGGCCGCGGCGATCGTGGCCTGCAGCGATTCGTTGAGCGAGCGGGTCGTCTGGTTGGCGATCTCGCGATAGTGGTCGCGCAGTTGCCGCTGGATGCCCTTGAGCCGGTCGCGGGATTCCTTGCCGACGACGAACGCCACGTCGTCGACGAACCGGCGCACGTTGGACTTGGCTTCGCTGCGCACGCGCAGCATCCGGTTCTCCATGTCCTCCTTGTAGGCCTTGCGGCCCAGGACGAAGCCGGCGCCCAGCGAGAGCGGGTTGAACATGCCCAGGCCGGCGAACGACGTCAGCATGCCGAACATCAGCACGCCGCCGTAGGACCCGCGCATCCCGGTGACGATCTTGTGACCGATCTTGAGCGGTTTGGCCTCCAGGTGCGCCAGCGACCGGAATTCGCCGAACTCCGCGCCCATCTCACGGGCGTCGAGCGCGGGCATCCGGACGGCGTCGAGTCCGGCCTCCATGAACGTGCGGGCCACTTCGGCGGCCAGCGCCTCGGCCCGCTGGTAGGCCCATACGAAGTTGTCGCCGACGGCGGTGGCGACGGCCTCTTCGAGTTCGGCGCCGATCTCGGCCCAGTGCAGGGTCGGATCACCGGAGTCGATGACCTGTTCGGTGTGGAAGGTGATGTTGCGGAAGCGTTGCCGCAGATCGTGGTCCACGTCGGCGGTCAGGTCGGCGATGCCGTCGTTGAGCACCTGCTGCCACAGCGCGGTCTGCTGCAGCGCGTCCTGCGCCTCCTGTTTGCGCCGTTCGAGGTCGGCGGTCAGGTGCCCGCGAGCCTGCGGGTCGTTGAGCGCCGACAGCTCCGACTGCACCGCCATCGACAAATGCTCTGCGGCAGCACGGATCTCGTTGACCACCTGATCGCGAACGCGGTCGTTGTTGCGCGAGAGCACCTGTTCGGACAGGAATTTCACGATCGCCGGGAAGTTGGACTCCTCGTTGAGCTCCTTGTCGTTGAGCTGCACGGCGTGGCTGCGCAGCGTCGACGACGCCGGGATCATCGGGGTGGTGATGCCCGCGCGCTGCAGATGGGCGCGGTTGGCGTCGACGATCTGACGCCAATGCGGATACAGGTCGGTCTTCGTCGCGACGATCGCCGCGACGGGGCAGATCTCGAGCGCCTGCCGGATGAACGTCATCTCCGGTTCGGTGAACTCCTGGCTGGTGTCGCTGATCATCAGCATCGCGTCGGCGTCCGGCAGCAGGCCCAGAGTCGCCGACAGGTGGGGTTGGCCGTGTCCGCCCACACCGGGGGTGTCGACGAACGCCAGCCCGCCCTTGAGCAGCGGGCTGGGCACCGTGACCTCGACGCGCAACACCTCGCGGCCCTCGGCCTGCGGCGCACGGCGCAGGTCCTTGCCGAGATCGGTGGTCGGGATCTCGATCAGCTCGGGTTCCTGGCCCTCGGGCCGGGCCACCACGAGCCGAGCCGACGGCTGTTCGCCGTAGGACACCACGGTCGCCAGTACCGTCGACTCGTCGTCACCCACGCGGGCCACCGGCATGTTCAGCAGCGAGTTGAGCAACAGGCTCTTGCCCTGTTTGAGCTGACCGGCGATGACCACCCGGATCTGCGGGTCACCGATGCGCTTGCCGGCCCGCGCCAGCCGCGCGACGAGGTCACCGCGGTCCTGCGCCTCGGCGATCTTCGTCGTGTGCTCGATCAGCTCGGTGACGATCTTGCGCATGTCGCCGATGTTGCGCGGGCCGTTCGGTTGGGTCATGACGCCCTTCTCTCCCGGGGACTTCTCAACGGTATGCGCGCGAACTGGCGGGGACCATGTCGGTCCCCGCCAGCTGCGCTATCCGGTTGTCGGTCAGAACACGTCCAGACCGGTGTTGGTGTCGTTGTTCGAGGCCAGGTCGGTGTCGATGCCGGTGTTGGTCTCGAACCCGGTGTCGTTGCCCGAGAACAGGTTCGTGTCGGTCTCGTTGCCCGAGCCGATCGCGGTCTGGTTACCCGAACCGATGCTGGACTCGTAGTTCGACGAGTTGTCCTCGACGGAGCTCTCGGTCGAGGTGTTGACCTCGGTCTCGACCGCGGTGTTCACCGAGTTGTCCTCGACGTTGTCGCTGCCGTAGTTCCCGTCGATCTGCGTGCCGGTGTTGACGTCGTTGTCGGTGATGATGATGCCGCCACCGTTGCCGCCGTCGCCGCCGACCGCGTTGCCGCCGCCGATTCCGATGAGGCTGCCGCCACCGTCGGCACCGCCGCCGTTGCCGCCGCTGGTGTCGACGTCGTTGAGCACCGGCGCGTCGTTGTCGGCGATGAGGTCGCCACCCGCGGTCTGCGAGTTGTCCTCCACCTCGTTGTCCTTGCCGACGACCACGTTGGAGCCGGAGCCGGCGAGGATGTCACCGTTGTTCATGGTGTTGCCGTCACCGAGGGCCGCGCCGTCACCGCTGACGATGTCGCCGTCGTTGTCGCCGCCGACCACCACGCCGCCGTTGGTGGCGGTGTTGGAGGTCTTGTCGCCGAGGGTGATGTCACCGAAGCCGAGGTTGAACGCGCCGTTCTGGGCGTTGGCGCCGGCGGCCTGGTCGGGGCTGGCGATGGGCACGTTGTTCCCGCTGAGCAGGTCGGTGTCGTTGCGGCTGGCGAGCTCGGTCGTCGGCGCGAACGAGGTCTGCGGCGAGAACGGCGAGGCGAAGTTCGACGCCAGCTGGTGGTGGTCGGCCACCGCCCGCTGCAGGCCCACGATCGGGTCGCCGCCGCCGAGCGCGTAGCCGGCCGGGGCGGCCGTCGCGGCCACCGACGCCAGCTGGGCCGCGGTCACGTTCGGCAGACCCGCATCGCGCAGCGCGCCGTCCGGGTCGACGACGAAGGACGCGGCGGAGGCCGGGTTGCGGAACAGATCGAGGATGAAGTCAATGATGTTCATGTGACTGCCTTTCGTGTCTTCCCGGTCGTCCGGGGAGGTTGTCTCGCCGGCGCTCCGGCGATCTGGAGACCAATTTATGGAGTCCGCGGCAGCCGGCAAACGGGGTCGACGCCCCTCTCGCCGTAACTCGAGTGGGGGGTTGAGCCGCTTCCCCGTTAGGGGATTAGGGGGTATATCGGGGACTGCCGGGAACGACGGAATATCCGCAGGTGAAAAGCAAAAAACCCGCGCGGATCGCGATCCGCGCGGGTTTTCTGATGGTGCGTGAGGTCAGTCGAAGAGGTCGAAGCCCGGGGTGTGGTCGGCCGGCTGGTCGTCGTCGACCGCAGCCCCCCACACATCGGCGTTCTCGGTGCCCGTGGGCGTCTCGTCGCCGAACACCGGGTCGGTGAACTGCGGGGATACCGTGTCGACGAAGGCGTCGGGCTGGGTGAGGACGTCGACGGCCGGATCGATCGCCTGCGCCGTGTCGATGACGGGCGCTCCGGTGTCGATGACGCCCGCGACCGGCGCGGGATCGCCGAAGGCGTCGAACGCGGCGGTGGCCGCGCCACTGGCCCACACATTGCTCGCCGGCTCCGCGCCGAAGGCGTCCAGTCCGGTCGAGGGGGCCGCCATCGGCATCGACTCGGTCACCACGGGAATCAGGTTGTCCACGTCGACGCTGGTCACATCGGTCAGCTGAGCGTCCGCGATGGCGGCGGCGGGATCGGCGGCGTAGCGTGCTGCCGCATCGGGGTCCCGCACCAGCGACATCACGAAGTCGAGTAGCGAGTTAGCCATCGGGCACCTTTTCGATCACTGGCAGGGCATCAATACGGAGTCGGGAGCCAGTCCCCCGACCGCTTGTCACGATGCTATCCACGCCGGACTCCCCCGGGATCGGTGCCGAACCCACCGTCGCGACAAACGCGTTAGGGGGTAGGCCGTTAGGGGCTTGGCGCCACTAGGGGGATTTCCCGAGGATGAGGGGGATCAGACGTTATTGTGGCCAGCATGACCGAACCCCTGGGGTTGTCGATCGGGATGACGAACCTGGTGGCCGCCCGCGTCGGCCGGCCGCCGGTGATCCGCCGGGCGATCCTCACCGTGTTCAACGACCGGCCTGCCGAGGTCGGCGTGCCCGGCGAGAACCCGAACCTCGACCGGCCCGGCCTGGTGCTGAGCGGTTTCGTCGACCGGGTCGGTGACCCGGTCCCACTGGTCGCCGCGGACGGTTCGGCGCATCGCGGTGAGCTGGTGCTGGCCGAAGCTCTCGACGCGATGGCGCGCACGGTCGGCGGCGGCTCACCGGTGGCGGTCGCCGTCCCGGCCCACTGGGGACCCGGAACCGTCGGCGCGCTGCGCGGGGCGTTGCGGTCGCGGCCGAACCTGGCGCCGAACGGAGTCCCCGCCGCCCTGATCCCCGACTCGACCGCGGCGCTCGCCGCACTGCAGGCCGCTCCTGGTCTGCCCGGTCAGGGCGTGGTCGTCCTGGTCGACCTCGGTGGCAGCGGCACCAGCATCTCGCTCGCCGATGCCGGCGCCAACCTCGACACCGTCGGCCAGACCGTCCGGTACGCGGAGTTCTCGGGTGATGCGATCGATCAGGCGCTGCTCACCCACGTGCTGGCCGGTATCGCCGACGCCGGCAACGGCGATCCGGCCGGGACCGCGGCGGTCGGCTCGCTGGCCCGCCTGCGCGACGAGTGCCGCCAGGCCAAGGAACGCCTCTCCGCCGAGACCGCGACCGCGGTGCCCGTCGAGCTGCCGGGCGTGCACTCCGACATCCGGATCACCCGACCCGAACTCGAGCAGCTGATCGCCGAACCCCTCGGCGGTCTGGTGAACGCGATCGAAGACACCTTGCAGCGCAACCAGATTCCGCCGGCGAGTGTGTCGGCGGTGGCCACCGTCGGCGGTGGTGCGGCCATCCCGCTGGTGACGCAGCGGCTGTCCGAGCAGTTGCGCGCACCGGTCGTCACCACCCCGGAGTCGCAGCTCAACGTCGCTGCCGGGGCCGCCCTGGTGGCCAACCAGAGTGCGGACGCCGACGCCCCGACCGGGATGGGCCTCGCGGCGGATGCGCCGACGGGTCTGGCGCCGGCCGCCTGGGCCGCGGGGGCGGCCGGTCTGGCCGCCGGGGAGACCGCCGCCGACGGCGCCTCGTCGGCGACGTTCCGTGCCCTGGCCTGGTCGCAGGACGACGAACCCGCCGGTGAACCGGTGCCCTACGCCGGTGAGGACTACGACCCCTCGGCGACCGGTGCCCGCCCGCCGGTGGCGTTCGGCCCCGGGGAGGCCGGCTACGACGCCGGCTACGACGCCGGCTACGACCAGGAGCCGGGGCCGCTGCCCTGGTACAAACGGCCGCCGGTGTTGTTCGGCGCGGCCGCCGCGGCCGCGCTGCTGGCCGCCGGCGGGCTGGCCATCACATTGACCAGTACAGAAGGAGATTCGAGCCCGGTCACCGAGACGGCGACGACAGTGTCGATGGAGCCGTCGCCGGCTGCGCCGCCCCCGCCGGTCACCACCGTCACGGTCGGGCCGGACGGCCGGGCCACGACCACCGTCAGCCAGCCGCCACCACCTCCGCCACCGACGACCACGCAAGCCACCACGACCACCACGCAGCCGACGACCACCACGACGACCACGACCACCACGTCGACGACGACCACCACCCAGCCCACGACGACGACCACCCGTCCGACCACGACGCAGCCGACGACGACGCGGCCGCCGGTGACCACGACGGTCGAGCCGCCGCCCACCACCCTCGATCCACCTGACCCGCCGGATCCGCCGACGACCGTGCCCGTCCCCGACGACGGCGCCTGACCCGAGGCGATGACGAGCCCGGCGCCGCATCGTCAGGCGGAGCTCCCGGCCGCCGCGCGGGATGCGGTCGCGGCGATCGAAGGGGATCCGGCGGCACCGGCGAAGGTCCTGGTCGTCGGAGGTATCGGTACGGGTAAGTCCACCGTGCTCGCGGCGGTGCGGGCGGCGTTGCGCAACGCGGGTCGTGCGGTGCTGTCCCGCCCGCGGCAGTCCGGCGATCCCGCCGATGCCGCGGTCGTCGTCGACGATGCGCACCTGCTCGACGGCGCCGACCTCGACCGGCTCACCGCCCTGGTGGCCGAGTCGTCAGCGACCGTGGTGATCGCCACGCAGCCACTGGCCCACGACCCCGCGCTGCGCGCCCTGGTCACGGCCCTCGAACGCGAAAACCCTGCTGTCACACTGGGTTCGGTGCCGGCGGTCGAGGTGGGACGGGCGGCGGCCGCGACGCTGGGTGCCGCGCCCGCACCAGAGGTGGTCCGGCTGTTGACGACGGTGACCGCGGGCCTGCCGTTCCTGCTGCGCCCCGCACTCGCCGCGGTCGTAGACGGGGCAGCCGCGGTCCGCCAGGCTGTCCGCATCGGGCTGATCGAACGGTTGCGCCGCCTCGACGAACCGCTGCTCGACACCCTCCTGGTGGCGTCGCTGAGCCCCGAACTGGGGCCCGACGACGTCGCGGCCGCACTGCACATGCCGCCCGATGCCGGCCTGGCCGCCGTCGACCGGGCCCGGGCGAGCGGTCTGCTCGAACCCGGGTACCACCCCGGTTTTCTGCGCACCCTGCACGACGGGATCGCCCAGATCACCGGCGCGGCGCGACACCACGACATCGAGGTGTCGCTGCTGTGTTCGCAACTCGAACTGTCTACCCTCACAGCCGATCTCGCGTTGCGCATGGCCGAACACGGGCTGCGCGACGAGCGCCTCGCCTCGGCACTCGCCGACCTCGCGACCCGCGCCGGCAACGACCCGGTCCGGTCGGCGCGGCTGTACCGGGCCGCCGCGGACGCCGGGGCCACCGCGCTGAGCGCTCAGCTCGCCGACGCGCTCGCGCTCACCGGCGATTGCGTCACGGCGGGGCGCCTGGCCGACGAACTGCTCACCTCACAGGATCCCGACGAGCGCGCCGCCGCGGTCCGGATCTCGGCGAGTATCGCGATGCACGACGGCAGCGCCGCGCAGGCGCTCGACCTCTTCCGGTGGCTCGGACCGTCGCAAGATGCGCTGCTGAGTGCGGCGGGCACCGTCGCCGCGCTCGCCGCGGGGGACGGCGGCACCGCCGGGGAGCTCGCGCAGACGAAGTCCGCGGGACCGCCGACCTCGACCGCGCGCGCGGCCCGCAGCCTCGCCGAAGGCCTGGTGCTGTCGCTCGCCGAGCCCTATCCCGTCGCGGTGGCGCGACTGGGTCAGTCGCTGAGCTCCGAGCCTTCCCGCACGGAGGTCACCCCGGACACCCCGGCCGCGCTCGTGACGCTGGCGGCGCTGCACGGCGGTGATCCGGTGCGGGCGCGCAGCGTGATCGGCCGGGCCGTCCGCGGCGGCGGCGACGATGCGATCTTCGTCACGCACCGGCACCGGCTGTTGTCGGGCTGGACCCACATGCAGGATGGGCAACTTCAGGCGGCGGCCGCCGCGGTTCCCCGGCCGGACGCCGCCCTGCACCGGCGTGACGCGTTGTGGGCCGCCGCGCTGCAGACCGCGATCGCACGCCGCAACGGCGACAGCGGCGCCATGCAGATGCACTGGTTCTCGGCGATGGAGGTGCTCGCCGAGTACTCCGTCGACCTGTTCGCGTTGCTCCCGCTCGGTGAGCTGTGGGTGGCCGCCGCGCGGCTGCGTCAGGTCGAGCGCCTGCAGCACACCCTCGACGAGGCCTTCGGCCTCCTGCGGGCGTTGGGCGATCCGGTGCTGTGGTCGGTGCCGCTGCACTGGGCCGGGGTGCATGCCGGGATCCTGGCCAATTCACCGGAGGCGGTCGCACCACACGGGCAGGCGCTGACGGCCGCCAGCCGCGACGAACACGCCCAGAGCGGCTTCGCAAAAGCGCTGGCCATGGCCGGTCGCACCTGGTTGCGGGTGCTGGCCAACCACGTGGAGGTCGACGAGGTGACCGCCGCGTCGCGGGCGCTGGCCCAGTTCGGCCACACCTGGGATGCGACCCGGCTGGCGGGGCAGGCGGCTCTGCAGACCCCGGACGCCCGGGTGTCGCAGGCGATGCTGCAGTTGGCGCGCGACCTCAAGCAGACCGTCGCCGCCCCCGATGTGCCGGTCGAGTCGGGACCGGGTCGCAGCGCGGCCGAGCCGACGGCGTCCGTCTCGCGGACACAGCCGGCGTCGGCGCAGCTGTCGGAGCGTGAGCGCGAGGTGGCCGAGCTGTTGTTGTTGGGCATGCCCTACCGCGACATCGGCGCGCAGTTGTTCATCTCAGCGAAGACCGTCGAGCACCACGTGGCCCGGATCCGCCGCCGTCTCGGCGCCGAATCGCGCTCGGAAATGTTGTCGATGTTGCGCGCGTTGCTCGCCCCTTCTGGATAGCCGACGCGTCAGTTAGGGCAGCCTTCGTAGCGGCCTCGCTACCGGTGATGTCACTATGAGCAGGATCGAGCCTAAGTTACTGACGGGTAACTTAGTATAAGTTACCGTTGGGTAACTTCGTACCGGGAGGCCGCGGGTGGACACGCAGATTCTGATCCGACTCATCGTCGGGTTGTTGATGACCGGCATCGTGATCGCGCTCGCCGCAAAACGCGTGCTGTGGCTGACGAAGCTGATCCGGTCGGGCCAGCCCACGAGCGAGGCCAACAACCGCAAGGACAATCTCCGCAAGCGCATCACCACACAGTTCGAGGAAGTCTTCGGGCAGACCCGCCTGCTGCGCTGGTCGATCCCCGGCATCGCGCACTTCTTCACGATGTGGGGCTTCTTCATCCTGGCCACGGTCTACCTGGAGGCCTACGGCCTGCTGTTCGACCACGACTTCCACATCCCGATCGTCGGCACCTGGGACGCCCTGGGGTTCCTGCAGGACTTCTTCGCCGTCGCGGTGCTGCTCGGCATCGTCACCTTCGCGATCATCCGCGTGATGCAGGAGCCCAAGCAGCACGGCCGCGACTCCCGGTTCTACGGTTCGCACACCGGCGGCGCCTGGCTGATCCTGTTCATGATCTTCAACGTCATCTGGACGTATGCGCTGGTCCGCGGCGCCGCCGCCGACGTCGGCAACCTGCCCTACGGCAACGGCGCGTTCTTCTCGCACTTCATGGGCTGGGTGCTCAGCCCGCTCGGCCACGACGTCAACGAGTGGGTCGAGACCATCGCGCTGCTGGCGCACATCGCGGTCATGCTGGTCTTCCTGCTGATCGTGCTGCACTCCAAGCACCTGCACATCGGCCTGGCCCCCATCAACGTCACCTTCAAGCGGCTGCCCAACGGCCTCGGTCCGCTGCTGCCGATGGAGTACAAGGGCGAGCCGATCGACTTCGAGGATCCCGCCGAGGACGCGGTCCTGGGCCGCGGCAAGATCGAGGACTTCACCTGGAAGGGCTATCTCGACTTCACGACCTGCACCGAGTGCGGTCGCTGCCAGTCGCAGTGCCCGGCGTGGAACACCGGTAAGCCGCTGTCACCCAAGCTCGTGATCATGAACCTGCGCGACCACCTGTTCGCCAAGGCGCCCTACATCCTCGGAGACAAGGAGTCGCCGCTGGAGAACACCCCCGAGGGTGGGCTCGGCGAGGAGGCGCGCGGGGAGAAGAGCTCCGAGAAGCACTCCCACGACCACGTCCCCGAGTCCGGCTTCGAACGGATCATGGGCTCCGGGCCCGAGCAGGCCACCCGCCCGCTCGTCGGCACGGAGGAACAGGGCGGCGTGATCGACCCGGACGTGCTGTGGTCCTGCACCACCTGCGGCGCCTGCGTCGAACAGTGCCCGGTCGACATCGAGCACATCGACCACATCGTCGACATGCGCCGCTACCAGGTGATGATGGAGTCCGAGTTCCCCGGTGAGCTCGGCGTGCTGTTCAAGAACCTGGAGACCAAGGGCAACCCCTGGGGCCAGAACGCCAAGGACCGCACCAACTGGATCGACGAGGTCGACTTCGACGTGCCGGTGTTCGGCAAGGACGTCAACTCCTTCGAGGGCTACGAGTACCTGTTCTGGGTCGGCTGCGCCGGCGCCTACGAGGACCGCGCGAAGAAGACCACCAAGGCGGTCGCCGAACTCCTCGCGATCGCCGGCGTGAAGTACCTCGTCCTCGGCGAGGGTGAGACCTGCAACGGCGACTCCGCACGCCGCTCGGGCAACGAGTTCCTGTTCCAGCAGCTCGCCGCGCAGAACGTCGAAACCCTCAACGACCTGTTCGAGGGTGTCGAGCGGGTCGACCGCAAGGTCATCGTCACCTGCCCGCACTGCTTCAACACGCTGGGCCGCGAGTACCCGCAGGTCGGCGGCAACTACACGGTGCTGCACCACACGCAGCTGCTCAACCGGCTGATCCGGGACAAGAAGCTGGTGCCGGTCACCCCGGTCGGCGGCGACGGGAACGGGCAGGACATCACCTACCACGACCCCTGCTACCTGGGCCGGCACAACAAGGTCTACGAGGCCCCGCGCGAACTGATCGGCGCATCGGGGGCGAAGCTCACCGAGATGCCGCGCCACGCCGACCGCGGCCTGTGCTGCGGCGCCGGCGGTGCGCGGATGTGGATGGAAGAGCACATCGGCAAGCGCGTCAACACCGAACGCACCGAAGAGGCGATCGACACCGGCGCCTCGCGGATCGCGACGGGCTGCCCATTCTGCCGCGTGATGATGACCGATGGTGTCGACGAGGTCGCCGCCGCCAGGGACATCGAGAAGGTCGAGGTGCTCGACGTCGCCCAGCTGCTGCTGGGATCGCTCGACACCAGCACCGTGACGCTGCCGGAGAAGGGCACGGCGGCCAAGGAGGCCGAGGAACGCGCCGCCAAGGCGGCTGCCGCGGCCCCCGCGCCGGAGAAGGCACCCGAAGAGGCCCCGGCTCCCGAGGAGGCACCGGCCGCCAAGGCGTCGACGGCGACCGAGACCAAACCCGTCACCGGACTCGGCATCGCGGGCGGCGCCAAGAAGCCCGGCGCCAAGAAAGCCACCGCCGACGACAAGCCGGCCGCCGCTCCTGCCGCCAAGGGACTCGGCATCGCGGGTGGGGCCAAGCGTCCCGGTGCCAAGAAGACGGCGGCCGCACCGGCCGAAGCCAAGGCCGAGACCACCGAGGCGCCTGCCGCGGCTCCCGCGAAGGGGCTCGGCATCGCCGCGGGTGCCAAGCGTCCGGGTGCCAAGAAGGCGGCCGCCGCACCGGCCGAAGCCAAGGCCGAACCCGTCAAGGCCGACGCGACCGAGGCCGAAGCGCCGCAGGCGCCGGCCAAGCCCGAACCCGAGGTCAAGGGGCTCGGCATCGCCGCCGGTGCCCGCAGGCCCGGCGCCAAGAAACCGGGCGCGAAGAAGGCCTCGCCGAACGAAGGTGCGGGCACGGTCGTACAGCCGCCCAACGTGGATCCGGACAAGGCCGAGGCCGGTACCGAGACCGACAACCGGCCGGCGAACACCGCCGATTCCGATCTGGGTCTGGAGAGCAAGCCCGAACCCGAGGTGAAGGGGCTGGGCATCGCACCGGGTGCGCGGCGGCCGGGCGCGAAGAAGAAGGCCCCGGCGCCGGCGGCCACCCCGGCGGAACCGGAGCCGGAGCCGCAGGCCGAGTCGGCCCCCGAGCCGGAACCCACGCCCGAACCGGAGACCAAGTCCACACCCGCGGGCAACGGCGATGCCCGCATCGTCGGGGACGAGCCGCCGGTCAAGGGCCTCGGCATCGCCAAGGGTGCCCGCCGTCCGGGCAAGCGGTAACCCGGACGGCCGGGCCGCCGCGGACTCAGTCCGGCGGAGCTCGCGCGAGCGAAAGTCAAAATGATTGGACGGCGATGCCACCATGGATGACGTGACCATGCCTCAGACGCCCGCGACGTGGCACGCCGCCGGCCACCAGCAGCGGCCCCGTACGTTCACGCAGTCCTCGAAACTGCAGGACGTCCTCTACGAGATCCGTGGTCCGGTACACGAACACGCCTCCCGACTGGAGGCTGAGGGGCACCGCATCCTCAAGCTCAACATCGGCAACCCGGCGCCGTTCGGATTCGAGGCGCCCGATGTGATCATGCGCGACATCATCGCGGCGCTGCCCACCGCGCAGGGCTACTCCGATTCCAAGGGCATCGTGAGCGCCCGCCGGGCGGTGTTCACGCGCTACGAACTCGTCGACGGGTTCCCGCGCTTCGACATCGACGACGTGTTCCTCGGCAACGGCGCCTCCGAACTGATCCAGATGGTGCTGCAGGCGCTGCTCGACAACGGCGATCAGGTGCTGATCCCCGCACCGGACTATCCGCTGTGGACGGCGTGCACCTCGCTCGCCGGCGGCACCCCGGTTCACTACCTGTGCGACGAGACGCAGGGTTGGAATCCCGACGTCGCCGACCTCGAGTCGAAGATCACCGACCGCACCAAGGCGATCGTGGTGATCAACCCGAACAATCCGACCGGCGCGGTGTACAGCCGCGAAACGCTCGAACGAATCGCCGATCTCGCGCGTAAGCACCAACTGCTGCTGCTGGCCGACGAGATCTACGACAAGATCCTCTACGACGACGCCAAGCACATCTCGCTCGCGTCGGTCGCACCCGACGTGTTGACGCTGACCTTCAACGGGCTGTCCAAGGCCTACCGGGTCGCCGGATACCGGTCGGGCTGGCTGGTGATCACCGGCCCGAAGGAACACGCGAGCAGTTTCATCGAGGGCATCAGCCTGCTGGCCAACATGCGGTTGTGCCCGAATGTTCCTGCGCAGCATGCGATTCAGGTGGCGCTCGGCGGGCACCAGAGCATCGACGATCTGGTGTTGCCCGGCGGCAGGCTGCTCGAGCAGCGTGACGTGGCGTGGGAGAAGCTCAACGAGATCCCCGGCGTGTCCTGCGTGAAACCGCAGGGCGCGCTGTACGCGTTCCCGCGGCTGGATCCCGAGGTGTACGACATCCACGACGACGAGCAGCTGGTACTCGACCTGCTGCTGCAGGAGAAGATCCTGGTCGTCCAGGGCACCGGATTCAATTGGCCGACACCGGATCACCTACGCATCGTGACGCTGCCGTGGGCGCGCGACCTGTCGGCGGCGATCGAACGTCTCGGTAACTTCCTGGTCGGCTACCGGCAGTAGTGAGCTGGCGGTTCAGCGAAGCCTCTGCTACTCCTCACCATTCGGCCATCCGGAAGTGAAGGCGTAGGCCGGCACGGAGGCACCGGTGCTCGTCGTGACACCGGTCCATCCGCCGATGGCGTCCTCGGCCCACCGTGCCCACTGGACAATGGCCTCGTATTGAGCCATGAGCAATTTGCCGGTGATCGCGATGACGGGCAGACGCCCTGGAAACGGCCCTCCCGTCGTCGCGTATTCGGTTGACCGACTGTGGATTTCAGTGAGGCGAGCCTCGGCGTCCGCCCGAATCTCCCGCACGGCCGTTCGTAGTTGGTCAAGGTCACCCGCGTCGGCGAACGCGACCTTCAGCATGGCTTCGAACTCCATTCGCATCGGGGCGGGCGCCGCGTCCAGCCAGTCATGAAGTGCCGCGCGTCCTGGACCCGTGATCTCGTAGACGGTGCTCCGCCGCTTTCCGGTGTAAGCGACTTGCGCCGTGACCAGACCCGCGGAAGCCAATCTCTTCGGCTCCTCGTAGATGACACTGGCCGCCCGTGGCCAGAACCAGCTCACAGTACGGTCCATCTGCTGTGCCAGTTCGTATGTCGTGAACGGACGGATGGAGAGCAGCCCGAGGATGGCATGGGAGGTTGGTGTCAGTTCCCTGAAAGGCATCGACTCACGATACTCCGGGTAGGAGTATTGTGACATCTGAGTGAGACCTAGAGAGGCGATGTCATGTCAAACTCGTCCACCACCCCGGCCGTCGACGACGCACCGACCTTCAGCAGCGTGTCGCATACCTCGTTCTCGGTACGCGACGCGGAGGCCAGCGCACGCTGGTGGGCCGAAGTGCTGAACCTCACCGAGATCGACCGCGTCGCCGGCGACGGATGGCGGGGCATCCTGCTCCTGCATCCGGCGTCGCGGACCATACTGGAGTTCCAGCAGCACGACGCGAACCGCGGCGAGACCTTCGATCCCCGGCGCACGGGATTCGACCACATGGGGTTCAAGATCGACTCGCGTGCGGACCTCGACGCGTGGCTGGAGCGCTTCGAGCGACTGGGCGTACGGCATTCCTCGATCGCCGAGCGCGAGTATGGCGCGGTACTGACCTTCAAGGACCCCGACGGCATCCAATTCGAGATGTTCTTCAAGAGCGACCACCCCTGAGAGACGTGGGGGCGCCCAGGCCGAGGTTCTCTACCCTGGCCGGGTGACGCACTCGCACTCCCACTCGCACTCGCTCAGCGGTCCGTCGCCGCTCGGTCCGCTGGCCGCCAAGATCGTGGTCGGTCTGCTGGTCCTGATCGGCGTCGCGGTGTCGATCGGTGCGGTGCTGCTGTGGCCGAGCCAGCAGAAGGCCGACATCCCGCTGCCCTTCCAGAACGCCGAGGGCGGTGCGGTGACCACAGAGGCCGGGCAGGTGCGCTCCACCAGCCTGGCCCCCTGCGGCAGTCCGTCGGCGGGCCAGGTGCTCACCTCCGCTCCGGCACCGACACCGGGCGACGGGTCGCAGTGCGTGCAGGTGCTCGTCGCCATCACATCAGGACCCAACCAGGGCGCCAACACGCTGCTCGAGTTCAGCGGCGGGCCGGGCCAGCCGCAACTGGTCGCCGGTGACGACATCCGGCTCAGCCGCCAGGTCGATCAAGGCGGCGCCACCAGCTATACGTTCTACGACTACGCGCGCGGGTGGCCGCTGGCGGTGCTGGCCGCCGCCTTCGCCGTCGTGGTGGTGGCCGTGGCGCGCTGGCGCGGACTGCGCGCGCTGATCGGCATCGTGGTGGCGTTCGCGGTGCTCGTCGTCTTCCTGCTGCCCGCTTTGCGCGACGGCGCGGCCGCCGTTCCCGTCGCGCTGGTGGCGTCGGCGGTGATCCTCTACGCGGTCATCTACCTGGCGCACGGCGTCAGCCTGCGCACCAGCGCGGCCCTGCTCGGCACCCTCACTTCACTGCTACTCGCCGCCGTATTGTCCTGGGGCGCTACCGAACTCACGCACCTGACCGGCCTGTCGGAGGACCAGAACAACGAGGTCGCCGCGTATCTGGGCAACGTGTCGATCACCGGTCTGCTGCTGGCCGGGTTCATCATCGGCTCGCTCGGTGTGCTCAACGACGTGACCGTGACCCAGGCGTCGACCGCGTTCGAACTCGCCGGGCTGCAGGGAACTTCGCGGCGGGCGGTGTTCGTGGGCGCAATGCGGGTGGGACGTGACCACATCGCGAGCACCGTGTACACCCTGGTCCTCGCCTACGCCGGTAGCGCGTTGCCGCTTCTGCTGCTGTTCAGCGTCGCCAACCGCTCGCTGGCCGACGTGCTGACCAGCGAGAGCGTCGCCATCGAGATCGCCAGGTCGGCGGTCGGCGGAATCGCGCTGGCGCTGTCGGTACCGCTGACCACCGGGATCGCGGCCGTGCTGGCGACGCCCCACGTTTCGCGATCAGGGGCCGGGGTATCCCCGCGCCATGACCCAGCCCACCGGTCATCATGAGGTGACCCTCGAGGTCGACGGCGAACAACGCACACTGCTCCTCGACAACCGCGTCACCCTGCTCGACGCGCTGCGCGAACACCTCGGGGTGACCGCCCCCAAGAAGGGGTGCGACCACGGCCAGTGCGGTTCGTGCACCGTGCTGCGCGACGGCCGCCGCGTGACGACGTGCCTGACCTTCGCCGTCGCCGCCGACGGGGCGCGTATCACCACCGCCGCCGGACTCGGCGACGGCGCCGATCTCCATCCCGTCGCGCAGGCGTTCCACGACGAGGACGGCTTCCAGTGCGGCTACTGCACGCCGGGCCAGATCTGCTCTGCCGTCGGGATGCTCGACGAAGTCAAAGCCGGCGCACCGAGCGTCATCGCCGACGACCTCGAGGCACCGCCGGAGCTCACCGAGGACGAGATCCGGGAACGGATGAGCGGCAACCTGTGCCGCTGCGCGGCGTATCCGAACATCGTCGCCGCGATCGAACGGGCCTCGGTTCAGTGAGGGCCTTCGACTACCACCTCGCCGAGAGCCCCGCCGACGCCGTCGCGACGCTGACCGCTCATCCGGGCGCGGCGTATCTCGCCGGCGGCACCAACCTCGTCGACCACATGAAGCTGGGCGTCGCGACCCCAGACCTGCTCGTCGACGTCAGCCGCCTGCCCCTCGACGAGGTGACCACCACCGACGGCGGCGGGGTGCGCATCGGCGCCACCGTCCGCAACAGCGACCTCGCCGCGCATCCGCTGATCCGCGCCCGCTATCCCGCACTCTCCCGGGCGATGCTGTCGGCGGCATCCGGTCAGCTGCGCAACGCGGCAACCACCGCCGGAAACCTGTTGCAGCGCACGCGTTGTGTGTACTTCCAGGATGTCACCACACCGTGCAACAAACGCGAACCGGGCAGCGGCTGCTCGGCGATCGGCGGCTACGTGCGCTACCACGCAATCCTCGGCGCGTCACCGCAGTGCATCGCGGTGCACCCGTCGGACATGGCGGTCGCGATGAGCGCGCTCGACGCCGTCGTGGTGATCGAGGGCGCCGACGGTGAGCGCCGCATCCCGATCGACGACTTCTACCGCCTGCCCGGCGACGAACCACACCGTGACACCGTGCTGCGCCACGGCGAGCTGATCACCGCGGTCGAACTGCCCGCACCGCCGATAAGTGCCGTCTCCGACTACCGCAAAGTCCGCGACCGCGCGTCGTTCGCGTTCGCTCTGGTGTCGGTCGCCGCGGAGATCACGCTCGACGGTGACCGGATCGGTTCGGCCCGCATCGCTTTGGGCGGCATCGCCCACAAACCGTGGCGCGCCCGCAGAGCCGAGGACGCCCTCACCGGGGCACCGGCGGTCGACGACACGTTCGCGGCCGCGGCCGACGCCGAGTTGTCGGACGCCGATCCACACCCGGGCAACGAGTTCAAGGTCGCGCTCACTCGCCGCACGCTGACCGCACACCTGCGCACACTGACCGGACGGGCACAGCGATGACACTGTTGGAACCGAAGACGATCGGCGCACCGGTGGCGCGTCTGGACGGGCGCGCGAAGGTCACCGGCGCGGCGCCGTATGCGTTCGAGCACCTCGTCGACGGTCCGGCGTACCTGCACCCGATCCAGTCGACCATCGCACGCGGCCAGGTCGCGGCGATCGACGTCAGCCCCGCCCGCGCCGTCGACGGTGTACTCGACGTGCTGACCGTGTTCGACGCCCCGAAACTGGCCGACACCTCCGACGGTGAACTGTCGATCCTGCAAGACGACCGGATTTACTTCCGCGGTCAGATCATCGGCGGCGTCGTCGCCGAGACGGCCGAGATCGCCCGCCACGCCGCGGGTCTCGTGCACGTGATGTACACCGAGGAATCACACGACGTGGAGCTGACCGTCGACCATCCGGGCCTCTACACCCCCGAGCAGGTCAACCCGTCGTATCCGTCGGACACCGACGAAGGCGACGTGGATGCGGCGCTGGCGTCGGCGGAGGTCACCGTCGACCAGACCTATTCGACCCCGATCGAGCACAACAACCCGATGGAACCCCACGCCTGCATCGCGATGTGGACGACGCGAAACGAGCGGACCTCGGTCACGCTGTACGACTCCACCCAGGGTGTGCACGCGGTGCGCAAGGCGTTGGCACCGGTCTTCGGGCTCGAACCGGATCAGGTCCGTGTGATCGCCCCGCACGTCGGCGGCGGATTCGGTTCGAAGGGCCGTCCGCACGCCCACAACGTGCTGGCGTTGCTGGCCGCGCAGCGCAGCGGTGGGCGACCGGTGAAGCTCGCGCTGACCCGCCAGCAGATGTTCTCGCTCGTCGGCTACCGCACGCCCACGATCCAGCGGATCCGCCTGGGCGCGCAGCGGGACGGCACGCTGACCGCACTCGCACACGAGGTCGTCGAACAGACCGCCACCGTCACCGAATTCGCGGAACAGACGGCGGTCACGTCACGCAAGATGTACGCGGCGCCGAACCGGCGCACCGCGCACAAACTCGCCGCGCTCGACGTGCCGGTGCCGTTCTGGTTCCGCGCCCCGGGTGAATGCCCCGGCACGTTCGCCGCCGAGGTCGCGATGGACGAACTGGCGGTGGCCTGCGGCGTCGATCCGATCGAGTTGCGGGTGCGCAACGACCCCGAGGTCGACCCCGAGACCGGCAATCCGTGGTCGGGCCGCCACCTCGTCGAATGCCTGCGGCTCGGCGCCGAACGGTTCGGCTGGGAATCACGTGATCCCCGTCCAGCGCAACACCTTTCGGGCGACTGGTGCGTCGGTTTGGGGGTCGCGTCGGCGACCTACCCCGCCATGCAGATGCCGGGCAACACCGCCCGCATCACCTACGCCGCGGAGGGCCGCTACCTGGTGCAGATCGGCGCCGCCGACATCGGCACCGGGACATGGACGACGCTGACGCAGATCGCCGCCGACGCGCTGGGCTGTGACGTCGCGGCCGTCGAGTTGCAGATCGGCGACAGCGCACTGCCGGATGCGTCGGTGGCGGGCGGCTCGTCGGGCATCAACTCGTGGGGACGGGCGATCGTGGCGGCCGCGCGGCAGTTCCGCCGCGACCACGGCGACCCGCCGGCCGTCGGCGCCACCACGGTGGCCGAGGCACCGGAGAACCCCGACGCCGAGAAGTTCACGATGCAGTCGTTCGGCGCGCACTTCGTCGAGGCCAGGGTCAACCGGGACACCGGCGAGATCCGCGTACCGAGGATGCTGGGCGTGTTCTCGATCGGCCGGGCGATCAACGCGCGCACGCTGCGATCCCAGCTCATCGGCGGGATGACGATGGGCCTGTCGATGGCGCTGCACGAGGAGAGCGTGCGCGATCCGCGGTTCGGGCACGTCGTCACCCAGGATTTCGCGACCTATCACATCAGCGCGCACGCCGACGTGCCGGACATCGATGCGATCTGGCTCGACGAGGTCGACGAACACACCAACCCGATGGGTTCACGCGGCGCCGGCGAGATCGGCATCGTCGGATCGGCCGCCGCGGTGGTCAACGCCGTGTACCACGCCACCGGGGTGCGGGTCCGCGACCTTCCGGTCACCCTCGACAAGGTGCTGGCCGGTCTGCCGTGATCAGCGTTCGAGCAGTTCGAGCAGATAACCGCCGTAACCGGATTTGAGCAGCTGGTGTCCGCGCGCGGCCAACTGGTCGTCGTCGATGAACCCGACCCGCCACGCCACCTCCTCCGGCACCGAGATCTTCAGTCCCTGGCGGCGTTCGATGGTGCGCACGTAGTCGCTGGCGTCGAGCAGCGAGTCGAACGTCCCGGTGTCAAGCCAGGCGGTCCCGCGGGCGAGGACCTCCACGGTGAGCCGGCCCTGGTCGAGGTAGTGCTGGTTGATCTCGGTGATCTCGTACTCGCCGCGGGCGGACTTCTCCAGGGACCGGGCGATCTCGATGACGTCGTTGTCGTAGAAGTACAGGCCGGGCACCGCGTAGTGCGACTTCGGCGTGGCCGGCTTCTCCTCCAGCGACAGGGCGGTGCCGTCGTCGCCGAACTCGACCACCCCGTACGCCGACGGGTTGGCGACCCAGTACGCGAAGATCGCCCCACCCGAGACGTCGTGGAAGCGGCGCAGGCCCGTGCCGAGTCCGGGTCCGTAGAAGATGTTGTCCCCCAATACCAATGCCACGGAGTCGGTGCCGATGTGGTCGGCGCCGATCACGAACGCCTGCGCCAGTCCGTCGGGCCGGTCCTGGACCGCGTAGGTGAGGTTGACGCCGAATTGCGTTCCGTCACCGAGCAATCGGTGGAACGCCGGTGCATCGTCGGCGGTGGTGATGACCTGGATGTCTCGGATGCCGGCCATGATCAGGGTCGACAGCGGATAGTAGATCAGCGGTTTGTCGTAGACGGGGAGCAGCTGCTTGCTGGTTCCGAGCGTGATCGGGTACAGCCGGGTGCCCGACCCGCCCGCCAGGATGATCCCCCGCATCAGCCGGTCAGGTCGCTTTCGGTGAGTTCGGTGGCCGCCAGCGCAGACGCCAGGTCGGGGTGCCGAAAGACCGAGGTCACCTTGTCGTGGACCACGCGGAACGCCGACGCCGACGTGCCGGTCTCCCCCGTCACCGAGGTGATGCGCTCTTCGACCACCACCACGCCGTCGCGGATGTAGATCCGGTCGGGTTCGGCGTTGACGTCGAGCGCCCGGGCCCAATCAGCCAGTGCCGCATGACCTTGGGCGGCGCCCCCGGCGTCGCCGATCTCGATGTCGTCGGTGGACAGTTCGAGCAGCGTGTCGATGTCGCGGGCGTTGAGCGCGTCGTGCCAGGCGAGCACCGTCGCCTTCTCCGATGTGGTCATGAACGTGAAGGTACGCCACTCAGAACGGCGTGCGCTCCAGCCACCGGTCCCAGACGTCGGTCTTGCCGAACGCCTCCAGCCCGCTGTCGGCCAGTGTGCGGCGGCGCGTCACCGCCAGCAGCAGGTCGGTGACGGGACCGCGGACGGCGACGTCGCCCTTGCCGTGCTCGTGGAACCAGTCGATGCCCTCTTCGGTGCTGGTGATCATCCATTCCCCGACACCGCCGAGGCTCTCGTCGGTGGCGTGCAGGTGAAGCGAGCGACCCCGTTCGATGGGCTGTCCGTGGCGCCCAGCCTGTACGGCGGCCAACTCGATCCACTCGCTGAGCGCGTCCGCGGCGAGTTCAGGGGGCAGCTCGAACGGCACCCCGAGCGCCAGTGCGGCGTCGGCGCGGTGGACGGCGACTTCGTGCACGCGGCGGCGGATCCACCAGCCGGCGGCGCGCGGGCCGAGGAACGTCCACACCTTCGTGCCCGGCCCCACCCCGTCGACGGCGTGGATGAGCTGCTGCGCGCCCTCGCGCAGCCACTGGAGGGCGCCGTCGGGATCCTCAGGGGGCCGGCCGCCGCGCACCTCGCGCGGGTCGAGCGGGTCACTGCGCCGCTCGGCCACGATCTGGGCGGCCCAGCGGTTGCCGCGGCCGACGTGGCGGAACAACTGTTTGAGTGTCCAGTCCCCGCAGGTGGATACGGGCGTGTCGGGGTCGCCCGCCGCCATCAGGTCGCCGAAGGTGTTGGTCTGCTCGAGCAGCGCCGCCCGGAAGTCCACGTCATGAACCTAGCGCGGCACGCGCCGTTCCGAGCGCGATCGGCAAGGTCGACCACCCGCGCAGCACCCTGGTGTCGCGGCGGCTGCCGGATCCGGCGAGCCTGGCGTCGGGGAACCGTTCGAAGAACGTCCGCAACCCCACTTCGCCTTCCGCGCGCGCCAGCGCGGCGCCCAGGCAGAAGTGCCTGCCGCCGGAGAACGACAGGTGCTTGCCCGCGTTGTCGCGTTCGACGTCGAAGCGGTGCGGATCATCGAAGACTTTGGGATCGCGGTTGGCCCCGGCGAGGTGGATGATGATCAGCTCGCCGCGGCGCACCGGCATGCCGGCCACCTCGATGTCCTTCTTGGCCACCCGCGCGCTCATCTGCACCGGCGAATCCAGCCGCAGGATCTCCTCGACCGCGGTCGGCCACAGTTCCGGGCGCTCCCGCAGTTTCGCCAGTTGGTCGGGGTGCTCGAGCAGCATCTTGATGCCGTTGCCGAGCAGGTTGACGGTGGTCTCGAAGCCGGCCGCCAGCACGAGCCCGGCCGTCGCCTCCAGTTCCCGTTCGCTCAGGCCCGCCCCGTCCTCGGTGGCCGAGATGAGTTGGCTGAGCAGGTCGTCGCCGGGGTTGCGGCGCAGGTTCTCGAGGTGGTTGGTCAGCCACGCGTTGAATCCGGCGACACCGCTGTGCACGCGCAGGTACTGCGGCCAACTCAGCCCGATGTCGAGGCTGGGCGCCCCCAGTTCGCCGTAGTGCAGGATCCGGGCGCGGTCGGCGTCCGGCACACCGAGGACGTCGCTGATGACGGAGACCGGCAGCAGCGAGCAGTACCGCGCCACGATGTCGACGGCACCGGTGCCGGTGGCGTCGCGTTGGAGGTCGTCGAGCAGTTTCTCGGCGGTGGCCGTGACGCCGTCGCGCAGTGCGGTGACGGCGCGGGTGGTGAACACCGAGGACACCAGCTTGCGGCAGCGGGTGTGGTCGGGCGGCTCGATGGACAGCATCGACGGCGGTTCGATCGGGTGCAGCAGGCCGGTGTCGGTGCGGTCGATGATGCGGCGCAGCGGTTTGGGCAGTTCACCGCCGAGCGAGGACACCCGGAAGTCATCGGAGCGCAGCAGTTCGTTGGCGACGGCGTGGTCGAACGTGATCAGACCGACCCGGCCGCGGACCACGGGGCCCTTGTCGCGGTGTTCGTCGGCGAAGGCGGCGGGGTCGGCGCGGACTGCCGGATCGGCGATGAGCCGTGCCTGCGGATCGCCGCGTCGCATGCCGAGGCGCGCCATCGTGCGGACGAACCCGTGCAGCGCCAGCCACCGGACCCGTTGCCGGACCGCCGACCGTGTCGAGTCGAGCACCATCACTCGAGCTTAAGGAGGGGCCGCAGATCGTCCAAGCGGTCGAACAAATGCCAGATGTAGTTCGACGAGCCGTTCTCGCGGTGCGGGTGAAGGTCGGCGAGGTCGGGGTCGTCGCGATAGCTGTCGAACGCCTCCTTGGACTCCCATTCGACGAGGATCAGCACCCGGCGGGGTGCGATGTCGCCGGTGACCGATTCGCGGAACTGCCCGAGGGCGACGACGCGGCCGCCGTGGGCGGCCACCGCGGCAGGCGAGCGGCGGGCGTAGGCGAGGTACTCGTCGCGGTCGGCGACGTCGAACAGGTTCAGCGCATAGACCGGCACAGCCGTGACGCTACGCCGGGGCCTGCCGGCCCAGCGCGTACACCCGCCAGCCGGCGTCCTGCCACCGCGCGGCGTCGAGGCAATTGCGCCCGTCGACAACCACTTTGGCGCGCACCGTGTCGGCAAGGGCCGCCGGCTCGAGGTCGACGAACTCCGGCCATTCGGTGCCGACGAGCACCGCGTCGGCGTGTTCGCAGGCGTCCGCGATCGAGGTCGCGTAGTTCAGTGTGGGGAACACCCGCCGCGAGTTGTCCATCGCCTTGGGGTCGTAGACGTTGACCGTCGCACCGTTGAGTTGCAGCATGCCGGCCACGTTCAGCGCGGGTGAGTCGCGGACGTCGTCGGAGTGGGGTTTGAACGCCGCACCCAGCACCGCGACGTTCGCGCCGAGCAGCGAACCGCCGCACGCGGCCGTGGTGAGTTCGACCATCCGGGTGCGGCGTCGCATGTTGATGCTGTCGACCTCGCGCAGGAAGGTGAGGGCGTGGCTCGCGCCGAGCTCCCCCGCGCGGGCCATGAACGCGCGGATGTCCTTGGGCAGGCAGCCGCCGCCGAAGCCCAGGCCGGCGTTGAGGAAGCGCCGCCCGATACGGGGGTCGTGGCCGAGCGCGTCGGCGAGCAGGCCGACGTCGGCGCCGGCGGCCTCACACACCTCCGCGATCGCGTTGATGAACGAGATCTTGGTCGCCAGAAACGCATTGGCGGAGACCTTCACCAGCTCGGCGGTCTGCAGATCGGTCACCAGGAACGGCACCCCCGCCTCGAGCAGTGGTGCGTAGAGCTGCCGGACCGCCTGCTCGGCGCGTCGCGAATCCTCCTGTACGCCAAGGACGATGCGGTCCGGGTGCATGGTGTCGTGGACAGCGAGGCCTTCGCGGAGGAATTCGGGGTTCCACGCCACCTCGACGTCCACCCCGGCGGGCGCCAGGGCGCGGGCCCGGCCGGCGAGGTCGGCGGCGGTGCCCACGGGGACGGTGGACTTGCCGACGATCACAGCGTCGCGGCGCAGCCGCGGTACCAGCGTGTCGATGACGGCGTGCACGTGGCGCAGGTCGGCGCCGTACTCGCCCCTCTTCTGCGGTGTGCCGACGCCGAGGAAGTGCACGTCGGCGAACTCGGCGGCGACGTCGTAGTCGGTGGTGAAGGTCAGCCGGCCGGCGCCGAGGTTGGCGGTGAGCACCTCGGGCAGGCCGGGCTCGAAGAACGGGATGTTGCCGGCGGCGAGTTTGGCCACCTTGCCGGGATCGATGTCGACACCGACGACCTCGTGGCCCAACTCGGCCATCCCGGCGGCGTGGGTGGCGCCCAGGTATCCCGTGCCGAACACAGCGCATCGCATACCGCCTTGGTAGGCGGGTCCGATGAGCGGACCGCTACGTGCCGACGAGCGGGACGCGAACGTCCGGTGGACGCTTGGTTAGCGCCCTCCGCCCCCGAAGGACGGGAACGGCCACAGGGAGTCCTCCCCGCCCGACGACGACGATCCGCCGCGGTCGTAGGAGCCCGAGCCCGAGCCGGACCCGTAGTCACCTCTGCTCGACCCGGCACCCGACCCGCCGGATCCACCGGTGCCGCCCGACCCGCCGGAGGGCGGGAAGTACGGATTCGACGGCGCCTGAGGCACATACGGCGACTGCGGAACCTGCGGCCGGGGCGCCTGAGGCACCGAGGGAACCGACGGCGCCTGCGGCACCACCGTCCGCGTCGGCTGCTGCGGCAGCGGCCACCCGGTGTCGGGCTCTTCCTGCTGCGGCGGCTTCTGCGGGCTGGGCTGCCACGGCGGCTTCCAGGGGCTGGGCCACGACGGACGGTCGGGCTCGTCGTCGTCGGCGGGCGGCCGGAAGATCGGCGGCAGCTGCGGACGCGGCAGCTGGATGACGGGCGCGGGCAGCCGGAACACCGGCGCCGGGACGATGGGCGCGGGTGCGGGCACCGGAACCGGCACCGGCGCGACGGGAGCCGGCACAGGGGCCGGTGCCGCGGGTGCGGGTGCCGGGGCCGGAGCGGGCGCCGCCGGGGCGGGCGCCGGCGCCTTCTCCACGTAAACCGTGCGCGGCGGGGCCTGCGGCGCCTGCTGCACGACCGGGATCGGGGCCTTGATGGTCTCGGCCGGCGGTGCCGGAGGTGCGACCGCGGGCTGGGCCTCCGGTGCGGGCGCCGGGCGGGGCGCCTGCGCGCTCGGCACGATCGCGGCCTCGGCGGGGCTGGGGCGCTGGTCGGCGGTGGGCCGGATGTTCACGGCCAGCGAGATGACAAGGGCCACCACGCCGACCACGAAGATCGACGACAGCGCGCTGCCGACCAGCAGGAACGGCTTGCGCCCCTCGTCGTCGACGGGCGGGCGGAGGTCATCGGCCTCGGCTTCGGCATACGCCATCGGGGCGACGGCGGGTGCGCTGGTCGGGGCCATCTGCGTGGCCGCGGCGCCGAACGCGGCGTAGGCGCTGCCCGCGGTGGTGCCGTCGTCGGGGTCCTGGGAGTAGGCCAGACCGACGGTCGACGCCTCGAAGGCGGGGGCGTGCGCGGACGCCAGTGCGGCGCCGCGGGCGAGTGCGAGTTCGGGCTCCTCGGGGGCATTGATCGGCAGCGACAGCAGCCGCTCGAGATGAGCCTTCACCTCGGTCACGTCGACGCCGGAGCCGACGACGAACATGCCCTGCGGCGGGGAGTCCTGGGCGTCGACGGCGGCGGCCATCTCGGTCAGCACGGCCATCGCGTCGGTGCTGTGCAGGCTGCGGCTGAGCACCTTGGTGACGGAGCCGTCGTCGGTCTGCACGACCGACAGGGTCGCGGTGTCGCGGTCGATGAAGAACAGCGCCGTGCTGGCGTAACCGACCGCGCGGCCCACCGCCTGAGCGAGCGAGGCGGCGGCGTGGCCCTCGGAGACCAGCATGACGTCTTCGATACCGCGGGCGGTCAGCGTGTCGCGCAGGGCGGCCGCCTCGGCGTGGTCACTCCACGCCACGCCGATCGACTTCAGATGGTGCCCGCCGGCGGCGGCGCTCTCCTGCGTCCCGAGCACCGCGGCGACGACCTGATCGGCCGCGCTCGACGTTGCTGAACCTTCGACAGCGGTGATGTCGAAGACGTCGTGGTCGACAGTCACCCCGTCGGCCTTCTCGCCCTCGACCAGCACCATGCGGACCGTCTTCGGTGTCATCGAGACACCAAGTACGATGTCCACCAAGCCCTCCAAAAGTTTGCTATATCGATTATTGGGTGACGGCGCGCCGGTACTGCACGAGCCGACAACTAGATACTTCATCGGCACGACCAGCCCCGTCGTTACAAAGGAACGCGTTAGCTGGTCGCTTCGATTTCCCCGTAGGAGAAACCCTACTCGGGACTACGACAACGGGCGCCGGCCAGTTCACATTCCCCGGCGATTGACTCCGCGCTCACGGCGTCGTCCACTCGAACTTCTGCGCCCTGGATGCAGAGTCGACGTCAGCTCAGCTTGATGAAGTTCTGGTAGGAGCGCGACGGTGTCGGGCCGCGCTGGCCCTGGTACTTCGAGCCCACGCTGGCGCTGCCGTAGGGGTGCTCGGCGGGGCTGGTGAGCCGCAGCAGGCAGAGCTGGCCGATCTTCATACCGGGCCACAGGGTGATCGGCAGGTTGGCGACGTTGGAGAGCTCGAGGGTGATGTGGCCGCTGAAACCGGGATCGATGAAGCCCGCCGTGGAGTGCGTCAGCAGGCCGAGGCGTCCGAGCGAGGACTTGCCTTCCAGCCGGCCGGCGAGGTCGTCGGGCAGGGTGCACAGTTCGAGGGTCGAGCCCAGGACGAACTCGCCGGGATGCAGGACGAACGGCTCGCCGGGCGCGGGTTCGACGAGGCTGGTCAGCTCGTCCTGCTGCTGGGCCGGGTCGATGTGGGTGTAGCGGGTGTTGTTGAAGACGCGGAAAAGGGTGTCGAGGCGGACGTCGATGCTCGACGGCTGCACCAGACTGTCGTCGAACGGATCGAGGGCGAGCCGTCCGGCGGCGATCTCGGCCCGGATGTCACGATCGGAGAGCAGCACCCGACGAGAGTATCGGCTTCAAGTGATAATCTCCGTGATCACCGGCGCGAGCTGGTAAGGCCGATGTAGTTCAATGGCAGAACATCAGCTTCCCAAGCTGAATACGCGGGTTCGATTCCCGTCATCGGCTCCACGTTCTTTCCGCAACGATTCGGCGTGACTCTCCATCATCTTGCGCGGATGGCTACCGAGGACTCGCAACCATCGGAATGCCACCGCTTCGGACTGTTCCGTGGCGCCATACGAGACGACGGCCCCCTCGTCGCCGAGGGGGCCGTCGCTGTAACTAGCTCGACCTACTCGCCGGCCTCGCCACCGGCCTCGCCGGACGAGCCACTGGCCGTCCCGCCGGTTGCGCCACCGGTTGCGCCCCCGGTGCTGCTGTCGGCGCCGGCAGTCTCGCCTTTGTCGCCGTCCTTCTTCTTGGGATTGAAGAAGTTCTTGACGCCCTTGTTGAAGTCCTCGCCGGCCTTCTTGAGCGCCTTGAGACCGTCGCCGGGCTTGTAGCCCGCCTTGGCAGGTGTGACCTTGGTGTCCTCGTCCACCTCGTCGACGACGACCACCTCGTCGCCCTCACCGGCGGTGGTGTCGACCACCGTGGTGTCGGTGACCAGTTCCGCCGTGTCGTCAGCCGTAGCCCCCGCGGTGTCCTCGATCTTCTTGGTGACGGTGCCCTCCGGTGCGCCGGCGGCGGCCAGTAGGGCGTTCATGTTCGCATCGGGAGCACTCGGCGCCGGCGGCACCTGCGGCACGTAAGGCGTTCCGCCCAGCGCGGTGATGAGCTGGTTGGGCAGGTCCACCGCGAGGTACTTGAACAGACCGGCCTGCTGCTGCCTCGGGTCGATCAGGCTGGGCCATTCCTCCCCGCCGGGGCTGAAGCTCGGCGCGAAGCCGTTGACGAACGCATTGACCGTTCGGAGCGGCAGGTTGGTCAGCTCGTTGAGCGCGAGTTCGGTGTCGCCTTCCTCGTAGGCGGCCAGCGCGTCGTCCAGCGACTGCGCGACCTGGAAGAACGCCGTCTGGAACGGACCGACGGCGGCACGGACGAACGTCTGCTCGTTCAGCACGTTGATCAGGTTGTCGAGACGGTCGAAGCCGGGCAGAGCACCCTCGAATCCACCCGCCACCTCGCCACCCAGGAAGTCGCCCGGGATGGAGAACAGCGGCACAATGCCCGCAGGCGTGGCGCCGATCAGGGGGCGGAGGTTGTCGAGAACGCCGAACACGAAGAAGTTGTTCAGCTCGAAGGCCAGATTCGTGAACCGACCCTGCGTGGGATCGTCCGTCGGCGGATCGTAGTTCTGCAGATCAGCCAGCAGCGCCTGGAACTCTGCGCCCACCAGCTGATAGCGATCGAAGACGCCCAGATACGGGTCGACGGCGGGGGTGGCGGGGTTGTCCTCCCAGCCGAACAGCGCGACCCGAAGGTCGTCACCGTAGACGGCCCCGAACTGCGACAGGCGGGTCAGTAGCGGGACCGGGTTGGACAGGTTCCCCGAGATGATGTCCGACAATTCGCCGAAGAGGCCGGCGTCCACGAACGCCGACGCCACCGCCGCATAGGCGTTGGTGGCGTTGCTGCCGAGGTAGCCCGAGTTCAGCAGCGTCTCAGCGACGAAGCGCTGGAAGACGACGAGCGGGTCCGCGGCCGCCGTCAGCGCAACTGCGCGCTGTTCAGCCGAGGCCTCGATCTTGATGTCGTCGAGCACCGGCGACACCGGAGTGACGGCGATGGCGGCAGCGCCGGCGGCGGCGACGCCGGCGGTGAGGAACTTGCTGACACGCGACGTGCGGGTGGTGGAATCCCGGCCCGAGTCAGCAGCGTGGGCGTGGTGCACTTCGTCTCCTGGTGTAAGTAACTGAGGGTGGCCTTATCAGGCAGAACGGAACGTAGCTGAGCGTTAGCTGATGAACAATGCCTACGTCCCACCTGCGCCGACAGGCTGGGACGCGAAACGGCCTGTGAAGAACCTGAGACACCGCTGGCAACACCGTGGCTAGCTGACGATCGATCCGGAGTCGGACAATCCGCCGTCTCCCCCATCAGCACCCGGCACTCGTTCCCCGAGCGACGTGGCCCCCGCGGGGGACTTTGAACATGTAAGCTCACGCGAATCAAGCAAACCGCCCCATACCGGCTTGAGCGGTGGTTTTAGGCGAGCCTCACCTAATCAGCTAACCGAATCCGGCCCATCATCGCCCGGAACGATTGTTTGCCGGTAAGAGCTCCGAAGCGGGTCCGAAATGCGCGCGTGGGACGGTCGGAGTGGGTCCAGCGCGCCGCCGACCCAGCCGCAACGACAGCGCACTGTGATACTGGTCACAGCAGGGTGTGACAGCGGAGATCCACGGCCGAGCACAGCTACGAGCAGGCTCGACCACGCCGCACGTGGTGAAGAAGTCGCCTGGCGCTCGAGACGGCCTCTGGGGCCTCACCCGAGGACTACCGTGCGAACACATTCCCCTCGGTCGGCTCCGTCGACTCCGACGTGAACGCGACGGCACGCAGGAACGGCCCGACGAGAGCGTCATACACCGACGGCAACAGGCGGTACACCGCGATCGCGGGCCGGTTGGCCCACCCGACCTGCCGCTCGCTGGAACGCTGCCGGTCGGTGGCCCGCACGATCGCCGAGACGACGGTCGATGGCGTCACCGCGGTGGGCGGCACCCGCGGCGTGCGGCCGTAGTAATTGCTTGCTGTGCCGTACACCGGGGTGTCGACCGGACCCGGATACACCCCGTGGATCTTGACGCCGGGCAGGTGGCGGTTCTCCTGACGCACCGAACGGACCAGCCCGTTGAGCGCGAATTTGCTTGCCACATACGCGGATTGGTAGGGGACGGCGGTCGTCCCGAGAAGGGAGCCGATCAGCACCAGGTGCCCACTTCCGCTCTCGTGGAAGGAGCGCAACGCGCATCGCGCCACGTTCGCCGCCCCGATCAGGTTGGTCCGGACGATGTTGTCGAACACCTCGACGGGCACGTCCTCGAACCGGCCGAAGGCCGTGATCGCCGCCGACTGCACCGCGATGTCGACCTGCCCGAAGCGGTGGGCGGCCAGGCCGAACAGCTCCTCCACCTCACCGCACTCGGCGATGTCGGTGGCCTGGACCAGCACGGTCTCGGCCCCAGCCGCCCGGCACGCGTCCGCGACCCGTTGCAACGCGTCCTCGGTGCGCGCCGCCAGCACCAGCCTCGCCCCTCGGCCCGCATAGCGGAGCGCCGTCTCCTCGCCGATGCCACTGGAGGCGCCTGTCACCACGACCACTTGGGACTGTGAAGCCATCACCAGGCATTACCCGCCCGTGTCGGCCGAAAACTACTGAGATATAACGGCTTTCTTGCGTTGGTTACGTTCGGACATCCGCAGGACCTGCAGGACGCCGGTGGCCGCGACCGCCGGCCAACCACCACGCAGCGTGGCGCCGAGCGCAGCGATGACCGCGACCGGCGCCAGCAACGCGACCGGATCAGCGCGCCGCTCCAGCACACGGTCCAGCGCCATCGGCGTGCCGGTGGCGAGGTTGGACACCACGACGGCGGCATCGACGGCCCGCGCGCGACGCACACCGACGGCGCGCAGCACCGCCAACGCACCCCACAGCCCGAGAGTGACGTCGTGCGCACGATCGACCGCGCCTCGCACATCCCTGCGGGGTCGAAGCTCCCACCCCATCGCCGCGCTGGTGCCTACCGCACCGTCGGCCAGACCTTCGATCAGTTCCCGCGCGCTGTCGGCCGAGGACCACGCCGGCGCCCAGCCCAGCGTCTCGCGGGCCTTCGACGTATCCATCAGCGGAGTCTTGAACGCCACGTCGTACCACCCGGGTGTCAGCGCCACCACCCGCAGGGCGCTCAAGGCGGCGACGAGGGTCCGCGCCGCCTCCGGGGGGACCTCGACGGGACGCGCGCCGACGAGGTCGGCGAGCGCTGCGGTGTCCAGTACGTCGGCCGCGATGTTGAACGATCCGCGAGCGCGCTGGGTGGTCAGGCGGACCACTGCATCGCCGACATCGTCGGCGTGGACGAACTGCAGTTCCAGCCGCGCGGGCAGCGGCAGGACGGGCAACTCCCGGCGACGCAGCAGCCCCAGCGCGGACCTCGGCACCAGCGGACCCAGGTACAGCGATTTGATCAGCCAAGCGGCTTCCCGCTGCACCACGACGGTCGGCCGGAACCGCGAGACCGTCACCTCGGGGTGGTCGAGTTCGAATTCGTCGAGGATCCGCTCCACCATCACCTTGTGTCTGCTGTAGATCGAGGTGGCCTGGCCGGTGGTGGGCCAGTCCTCGGTGACCGGGGCGCCTGATCCGGGTGCGTAGATCCCGAGACTGGACGCGTAGACAAGCTGCCTCACCCCGGCCGTCGTCATGGCGTGCAGGACTGCTTGTGTACCAATGACATTCGCGCGGTACAGGTAGTCCTCGTCGCGCACCGGCTGGACGGCCAACGCCAGATGGATGACGACGTCGGCACCGGACAGCGCGGCCCCCAGATCCGCGACGGCGCCCGGTGCGGCCAGGTCGACGGCGTGCCAACGCACGCGTGCGTAGGGCTGACCCTGTGTGGGGGGGCGTCGGCATACGCCCACGACCTCGGCGTCGGGCAACTGCGCGGCGAGGGCGCGCAGGACACCGGTGCCCACGTTGCCGGATGCCCCGGTGACCACTACTCGCGAAGGTTCGGCTGGCACGTGGATCGACGTCCGTTCGGTCGGATGCTGCCGCGTACCCGCGGCCTCGGCGACCAAACCCTGCGGGCGGTGAACGAGGCGCCTAGAAGACGCGGATCCAGTCGACCAGCATCTCCGCCGGGTAGTTGCCACCGGCGGGCTCGCGTCCGCCCGAGCCGCCGACCGCGATGTTGAACACCGGGGCCATCGTGTAGCCGGGGTCGTTGAACGGCCACTCCGGCAGCGAGTTCGACGCCACCGTGAAGAACGGCTCCATGCCGGGCGTGTAGTCCTTCCAGAAGTACATGCCTTCCGGCTTCCACGTCATCCGCCAGGTGTGCCACTCCGAGTCGACGGGGTGCTTGTGGGTCTGGAACTGGGTGCCGTCCAGCCGCGCGTGCACTGTCGTGCCCGACGGCCAGTCGCGGTTGCCGTACCACTCGACGAGGTCGACCTCACCGCCGCGCACCGGGTTGTCGTTGATCAGCCAGAAGGCCGGCCATGCGCCGTCGGTCAGGCAGTTGAGCTTGATGCGGGCTTCCCACGTCGTCCCGACACCGCCGCGCCAGTTACCGATGATCTTGGCGCTGGCGTACTTCTCCTGGATGTTCGCCCCCGGACCGCGCGTCGCGCGGATCACCAGGTTGCCCGCCCCGTCCTGGAACACGTGCTCCTGGTCGGTGACATAACGGCCCATGTTGTAGGGCTTGTCCCATTCGACGGGGTTCCGGATCGTCTCGCGCGCCGGAACGATGAACCACGAGGCCGGGTCCGGCGGCGCACCGGCCGGTCCGTTGAACTCGTCGGCGAACAGAAGACCGGGTCCGGGCTGTGCGGCGGCGGCGGGGACACCGAGTCCACCCGGTCCTGGTGGCGGTCCGGGCGGCGCATCGCCGATCACCGGCTGAGCGCCGGCCTTGGCCACGGGTAGCGCGGCCGCCGCCACACCGAACCCCAGCATCAACATTGCGCGACGACGATCCATGCTTGGCACCCCCAAACCGTAAACGGAGTGGGTGCGGTTTCGGGTGCCAAACCCGCCGATGTCTTGATACAAGCGGCGCTTTTACGGCCGCGGCGCAAGATCAGCGGAAGTACGTCTCCGAACCGGTGGGATAGCCACCGCCGGTCGTGGTGATGTGGACGTGGTCGAAGTGGCCGTTACCCGACCCTCGAGGACCGTTGGGCGTGTAGTAGACGCCACGCCAGATCGCGTCCTGCATTCCGAACCGCTCGGCGTTCTTGATCACGTACGCGACGATCTGGTTGCCCAGGGCGATGCCCTCGGCGCTGGTGGGGTTCGGGATCATCACGTCGAGCGCCAGGCCGTTGGGGTGCCACCGCAACGCATCGGCGCGGACGCCACCGATCTGCTGGATCTCCGGGAACACCGCGCTGATCGCCCGGGCCGCCAGGATGGTCTTGACCTGAAGCCCGCGCTCGGAGGCGACGCCGGTCGGCAGCGCCTGGCGCACGGCACGGTCGGCGACCTTCCAACTGGCGACGGAGACCGTCCCGGCCGTCTTGAGATCCGCGGGTCCGGCGGTCGGCCCCGACGCGACGACCTCCAGGTCGTACGGCGGCGCCTCGGGCACGGGCGGCGGAACGGGGGCAGGCGCGGCGATGGGTTCGGCCTGCCGGTGTACGTCCGCACCCGCGGCGATCACCGCGGCGGCGGGGGCGGCGAGCATTGCGAGGACGAGCGATGACGACGGAATCCGCCGCGGTGCGCTGGGCTTCGAGTGCCTACCCACGCCAGCACTCTACGAAATAACCCGCGTTATGTCACGGCACGGTCACGGAATGGTGACAAACCGGGGCTCATGACGACAGATGGCCGCCTCGCCGGGAGGCGAGGCGGCCATTCATCTGGAGTTTCTACCGGCCCCAGTGCCCGGGCGGCGGAGCACCCGGAATCCACTTCTTGAGCTGTCCGGGCGGCACCCCGATGTGTCCCGGTGGGAAGCCGAGGTCCCCGTGGATGTACGGGATGTCCGGTTCCCACCACCACTCGTCGTGGTCGGCCTGCGCCGATCCGGCACCCAAGCCGAGCGCAGCCGCGCCCATGGCTCCGGCAACAGCGCCGGTCATGGCGATCTTCTTGATGTTCATCGTGTGCTCCTGTCCTGCGCATCTGCGCTTCAGGATCGGTCCGCCGCCTCGCTGGACGGGCCGGACCCGGTCACGACCCCCTCATAGATTCATCGGATCACCGCGCGGGGGCGTTAACAGTCCAGGGCGCGCCTACCCTCGACCTCATGCGGCCTGCCACTGCCCTCACCATCGTCTCGCTGATCCTGATCGTCAAGGCGGTGCTCATCGGCTGGGTCAGCTGGGGGCGCGCCCAACTCCTCGGCATCGACGCGCCCGCAGGTCAGGCCGGGCTCGCGATCGCCACCGTGGCACTGGGGGTCGGTCTGATGTGCGCGGTCGCGGGTGTGGTGCTGCGGCGCCGCGACCGCGGAGACGCCTAGTTACGGAACCTGATACTGCGGTTCGTGGAACCGGTTGATGATCGGCAGCCGCTCGATGATCCGGTCACGGAGGCGGGGCTGCGGCGCGACAGGCGGGACATAACCGGGCTGCGGCGGTGTGTATGCGGGCGCGACCGGGGCCGGCGGCACGTAGGCCGGCTGCGGCGCGACGTAAGCCGGGGCCGGCGGTACGTACACCGGCGGGGCCGGCGGCGGGATGTACGCCGGGGCGGGCGGCGGTGCGACCTCGGGGGCGTCGTACACCGGCTCGATGACGGGCGCAGCCTCGGGTTCGGGGGCGGGGGCCTCGGGAACCTCGACGACGGGCGCGACCTCCGGTGCCGGGGCCGGGGGCGCCTCCGGCGGAGGCGGCGGCGGGGCGGCCGGTTTGGGCTCCGCCTTGGGAAGCGCCTCGGCGGCGGGCGCGCTGACGGCCTTCGGTTGATCCGAGGCGCTGGCGACCTGACGGGTCGCCGCGTCGTCCGACCGCATCTGTGGCGTCAACTGCAGACCCAGGGCGACCGACAGCGAGACGACGAACGTGACCACGGCCGCGACCAGCAGCGAGGTGAGCGCGGGAATCCGCCACGTCAGCCGCGGCGTCGACTCCTCGGCGGCCGGGCGAGCCAGCACCACCGGGGCGTCGACACCGACAGAACCCTGCGCCGCCGCCAACGCCGCACCGCGTGCCAGCGCGAGGTCCGCCTCGGCGGCGGTCAACACCGGGGGAGCCACCCGCCCGTCGAGGGCGGCGACCACCGCGTCGACGTGGTCGGCGGAGCCGAGCACGTAGAGCGCCTGGGCGTGCGAATCGGCCGAGCCGACGGTCTCGCTCACCCGGCGGACGAGCGAATCGACGTCGTCGTGGGCGATGTGGTCGACGTGCACGGTGTCGGCGGTGACGACCGCGAGCAGCGCGGCATCGGGTTCGGCCAGGCACACCGCGAGGTCGTCCTGGGCGGCGAGGTCACCGAGGCCCGCGGCCAACGCGGCGGCGGCCTCCGCCGGCGAGAGGGCGATGACGGTGCGCGCGCCCTTGGCGGTGAGGGCGGCGACCAGGGTGGCCGCTTCCTGCGCGACGGCGTCGGTCCACGTCACACCGATGGCGCGCGGGCGCGTTCCGGGGACGGCGGCGTAGGGGCCTTCCCCGAGCACCGCGCTGATCAACGCGTCGGCGCCGGCACCGGACACCGGCATGGCGAGCGTTCCGCTGTCGACGGTCGCGCCGTCACCGGTCACACCTTCGACAAGCACGAAGCGAAGCGCCGCCGAGGTCATCGACACGCCGAGTACTAGGTCCACTGATCGATCCTGGTCTGGTTGCACAATTCGGACTGACCATACCGCTGTGTGGATGCGGTTCAAGTCTGCCCGCAGTCAACGACCCCTGACCTGGGGATCAGTTCGCCTGCCAGAGGCAGTCCCCGCTCAGGTGGATCGAGAACATCACCGGCAGCACCTCGAAACGCAGCGGCTGTCCCGGCTCTCCTTCGGCGACCTGTGGTGGCCCCACCTCCCCGGCGCTCACCACAGCCGTCTGCTCTGCCCGGCACCGGGTGGCCGGATCCTGCGGGATCCCCGTCCACGGCCCCGACATCATCTCCGGGTTGCGCATGCCCTGTCCGTGCAAGTCGAGGCCGTCCTCATCTGACAACCACCGGTCGCTGTGGGGGTACGGCCCGCCGTAGGCCTCCCACCGGCCGCTGCTGCACTGCACGACGGCGCCGTCCGGGGCGTGCGCGAGTGCCCGGTCGACCGCGGGTGGGCAGGGGGTGCCCGGCGGCGCGGCGTGGGCCACCGCGGTGGGGGCGCCCAGGACGGCGGCGCCCACGGCCAGCACGGCCAGCGTCGTTCGCTTCATATACGAATTGTCGTCGCCGGCCGCCACGGCGCTACACCTTCGTCAGATCGGTGCGCATCAGCTTGACCTGGTAGTCGTCCCACGTCGACAGGTTCCAGTAGAGGTACTGCTGCTCCTCGGGACTGAGGTTGTCGGTCGACGACCACGGGTGGATCATCGGCGCGTACAGCCCGGGCATCTTCGACGCCGTCACCAGCGTGATCGGGGCCGACCACGGCCCCTCCGGCGAGTCGGCCTTGCGCATGACGATGTTGTTGTTCTGGTCGCCGTACAACATGACGTACTTCTTCTCGTAGCTGTTGTACTGCACCGACATCTCGCTGACGGTCGGGTACGTGGTGGTCCTGACCAGGCCGAAGAAGCTCGTCGTGGTCGTCGACGGCAGGATCGGCTTGGCCGCGGCCGGGTTTCCGGGTGTCCACGACGTGCCGTTCCAGTACTGGTACTTCGTCTTGTCCAGGATGTCGGCCTCGGCCACCCGCGAGAGGTACGCCGTTCCCCCGCGTCCCGCCGGGGTGCCGTAGGAGTAGATGTAGCCGTCGGTGACCTCGCGTCCCGAGGCGTCCTTGAGCGGCTTACCGGTGACAGGGTCGACCGTGTACTTCCTGACGTAGGCGCCCTGCTGGAAGTTCTGGTCTCCGTTGACGAACGGCAGCGTCGAACGCCCGGCCGCCGCCGGCCGCACCGACGACTGCGGTACGACGGTCCAGTTCTGGCCGTTGTCATCGGAATAGGCGATGGCCGAGTAGTTCGTCGTCCACCGGCCGGGGGTGTCCCAGGAGCGCACCGCCATGTAGTTGATGTACTGGCGCGTGGCACCGTTCTTCCCCGCACCGGGCACCGAGATCGCCGCCGTCGGGATCATCGTCACCTCCGGCCCGATGCCGTAGTGGTAGTTGCCGATGATCTCGCGGGAGAAGTTCGGGTCGCTCATCGGTGAGCCGCTGTACATGCCGGGATCGTGCTGGATGCCGTCGGCGACGTACATCCCGTTGGACAGTGTGGTGTCGGTGCTGCGGAACAGCGTGTTCATCCGCCACACGCCCGTGCGCACCGGGGTGCGGTTGCTGAACGTGTCACCGAAGGCGATGAGCACCTGGTGTTCGTTGACGGCAGTGTTCGGATTGTCCCGAATCCCGTTGTCCCACATGATTCCCAGGTCCGTTCCGCCGATCCCGAATCGGGTGGTGGTGTTGTTGAGCCCGCCCGGACCCGTGACGTTCGTGATGCGGACGGTGTTGCCGCTGACGCTCACCGGAGTCACCTGGTAGTCCTTGGCCGGGTCGTAGGGGGCGGCCGCCGCGGCCAGTGCGACGGTGGGCTGGCCGGTCGCGACCGACCGCGTCACCACCGTCCGGTCCAGCTCGCGCCGCGATGCCAGCGCCATCAGCGCGCTGACCGCCCACGCCGGGCTCGGCAGGGACGGCAGGTGGCGCAGCGAGCCCAAGCCGAACGCGGCGAGCAGCCGGTTGATCACCGGTGCCGCGGATCGGGCCGCGGTGGGGGCGGTCATCGCCGTGACCGCCGCCGCCGTCTGCGGCACCAGCGCGGTCGCCATCTCCGAGACGTCCTCGACGAGGGCGCTGCGCACCGCGGCGGGGGGCTGTTCCGTCATCTGAGCCGCTTGCGCCACCGTGACCGGGTCTTCCTCACTGGCGGAAGATGTTTCGGCCGTCCGCGACACCGGGCCCACCGCCGGCTCCGCAGCAGCCGGGAGGTGCGACGTCGCGGGCTCCCGCTCGTCCGAGCGCATCCGCCGAGACCGCTCCGACATCACCGTGGCGACGGGTTCGGTCTCGGGTTCGAGGGTCGGGGCGTCGACAGTCTCCTCGTCGACGGCCTCCTCGTCGACGGTCTCCTCGTCGACGGCCTCCTCGTCGACATCGTCGACGGCATCGTCGACGGCACCGTCGTCGACCGGATCGGAGTCACCGGACTCGTCCTCGGACTCCTGCGCCGGGTCCTCTTCTGCCCCAGCGGGTTCCGCTGATTCGTCGACGTCGGACTGCGCGGTCTGCTCACCGCCGGGGGTGTCCGCGAGGGCGGTACCGGGGCTGCCGAGCACGACAGCGGCGCCCACGCCCAGCGCCACCGCCAAGCCCCCGACGCGCCCTACATACGCCGAAGCATCCATCGCTCTCCCCTTGAAGATGCATCCCCCGACGCCAATGTGAAGTTCCATCCGGCACCACGGCCGATGGTCACAAGAAAGATAGCGGCAAATCCCCTGGACTTCGCAAGTTTCGCCAAGGTCTTCGTTTCCTGACCAGCGACGGGTATCTCATCCGTCGTTATCGCCGTTACAGATATCAGCGATAACACCTAGGGAGGGCTGGCCGTGGGCTACCGGATACAGGAAGCGCTGCTGACCGCTTACACCTGTCTCACATCCCTTTTCGACGCCGCCCGATCGGGGCCGGCGACATCGGAACAGGACGCCGCAGGGACGGATGCTGCCAATCGACGATCAATTGCCGCCACCGGAAATCAACGCCCTGAGCTGCGGGTTTACCGGTACATACGGAGGCCGAGACCCCCGGGAGATGAGTAAGAAGGAAGTGCACCATGAACAAGATCGGATTCGCCGGCATCGTCGCCAGTGGGCTGGCCGCCGCCTTCCTCGGCTTCGCCGTTCCCGCACAGGCGGCACCCGTGGGGCCGAGTAACGCCCAGGACGTCATCAGCCAGCTCGACGATCGCGGCTACGACGTACGCGTCAATCACCACGGGGCGGTCAAGCCGCTCGACCAGTCCCAGATCGTGTCGGTGCGTTACGACAACGACGACCGCGTCGTCTACGTCGACGTCCGCTGAATGCCGGTCACCCGAGAGGGGCACCCGCCGCCGGGTGCCCCTCTCGCGCGTCGAGACGGGCAACGGCGGCGAAAGCGCGCAGTTCGCGCTCGATGTCCCCGCCCGCCGGCTGGTACACCAACTCGGTCACGCCGGCGGCGGCATGTCGGGCGATTCGGGCCGCCACCTCAGCCGCTGTTCCCGTCAAACCGATTGCGCCCCTGCATGTCACGAGACGCTCGAAGGACACTCCGCAATGCGGGTCGGGGCGCACCAGATGCAGGGCGAGATGCCTCTCGCGCCGGGGCCGGGCCTCCAGTGCTGCCCGCCATTCACGCCCACCCGGCAGCGCGTCGGTGGCCGCAGGCCCGAAACGCCGATAGACGGCGTGATAGTGCAGGTTGGCCGCCGCGGCGAGTGCGTCGAGCGCGTGCGGTGACGTCACGTCCTCGTCGTCGTCGAGCACCGTGCCGAAGGCCAACTGCGCCCGCCACCGAAGTTCGGGCACCGCGTCGGGTACCGGTGGAGTGACCGAGAACAGCCCGTCGCCCAGTTCGGCGGCGACGGACCACCCCTTCGGCCCGTCCGCGGCAATGAGGATCGGTACGTCGACGGGTCGCGGTGCACCGAAACCGGGCGCCTGCAGCATCCGAAGCCTGGCGCCTTCCCACTCGGCGGTGTCCCCGGCAAGCAGCGCCCTTAGGCAGCGGACGTAGTCGGCCACCGTCTGCCACGTCATCGGCCGCACGCCCATCGCCAACCGGCCGGTGAATCCCGCACCGACGGCCACGGCCACCCGACCGGGCGCCTGCAGCGCCAGTTCCGCGATCGCCGCGGCATTGACCATCGGGTGCCGGACGCCCGGCACCAGGACGCCGGGTCCGATGCCGATCCGATCCGTCCGCTCGGCGCACCGGCTCAGCACCATCCATACGTCGGTGATGACCGCCGGGGAGTCGTAAAGCCATGCGCGCCGGTATCCGAGCGATTCGGCCACCGCGACGTGGTCCGGGGTGTTCGATGCCGTGGCGAACGCACACGAGATGTCCATGCGGGTGTCCCCTCAGACGAATGATGGATTTCTTCCGGCGGGTTCGTGCGTTATCACTGGTACCAGCGAAGTGCTTCCAACTTAGTATCGGTGGTACCTTAACTATGTTACCAGTGGAAACGGAGACGCTCATGTCGCAGACGCAGGACTACGACTTCATCATCGTCGGTGCGGGCACAGCCGGGTCCGTACTGGCCGCCCGCCTCAGCGAAAACCCCGACGCCCGGGTGTTGGTCATCGAAGCGGGTAGCACGGTGCTGCCACCGTCGACTGCGGTACCGCCGGAGTGGCACACGCTGACCGGTGGGCCGGCCGACGGCGGTTTCCTCACAACTGTGCAGGCCGCCACCGGTAAGGCTGTCCATCTGCCGCTCGGCCGTGGTATCGGAGGGTCATCGGCGATCAACGCGATGATGTTCGCGCGCGGCAACCGCGAAAGCTACGCAGACTGGCCTGCCGGATGGCGTTTCGACAACCTGTTGCCCTACTTCAAGCGAAGTGAGACGGCACCTCACGGCGACCCGTCGGTGCGTGGCATCGACGGACCGCTCCGGGTCGGCCCTGCCGACCCCCCGAACGATGTCCTCGCCGCAGGCCTGGAGGCCGCGGTGCAGTGCGGGTACCCGGCGGCGACCGACATCAGTAGCGGTATCGAGACAGGCTTCGCGGCAGCGGATCTTGCGATCGCCGGCGGTCGCCGCCAGAGTGCCGCCGACGCGTATCTGCTGCCCGCACTCGACCGGCCCAACCTCGAGCTCATCTCCGATGCGGTGGTGCACCGACTGGTCATCCTCAGTGGACGCTGTGTGGGTGTCGAGTTCCACGGCAAAGACGGACATTTCACGTCTCTGCGGTACGGCAACGAAATTCTGTTGGCCGCCGGCGCGGTCCGCTCACCGCAACTGCTGATGGTCTCGGGAGTCGGCCCCCGAGCTCATCTTCGCGATCGAGGCATCGAGGTCGTCGAGGATCTGCCCGGGGTCGGGTCGAATCTGCAGGACCATCCCCTCAGTGGGCTCATCTACCGTTCCGCTCAGCCCATTCCGACGCCGCGCAACAATCACGGCGAGGTGATGGGCTTGATCGACACCTCCGCCGCCGGTGGCGCGCCTGACCTGCAGATCGTCATGGCCGACACTGCCGCCGTGGTCGGACTCGACATGCCGGACACCTACCTCATCGGTGTGTCGGCCATGCAACCGCACAGCCGCGGCAGCGTCCGTTTGGCCACTGCCGACATCGAGCAACCTCCCCTGGTCGATCTGAATCATCTCGGCGACGAACGCGACTGGAAGACGATGCTCGAAGGTTTTCGCATCGCTCGCGAGATCGGTGCGGCTCCCGCGTTCGCTCCCTGGTACGGCGAGGAACTGGCTCCCGGCCCGGACGTGGTCAACGAAGAGTCGTTCCGCGCGTACCTGAGGGAGGCTGCCGGTACGTATTTCCATCCGTCGGGAACCTGCGCAATGGGTGATTCCGATGAGTCAGTCGTCGATGTGAAACTGCGGGTTCACGGGGTTCCCGGGCTGCGGGTGGTCGACGCTTCGGTCATGCCGACGCTGCCGTCGAACAATCCCATGGCGACGGTGTACGGCATCGCCGAGCGGGCTGCGGCATTGATCCGCGGTTCTTGAGCGGCTCATCCCTTCTGATCGGCGAGGCGGTCCAGCCACTCGTCGAGCAGGGACCGTTCGGCAGCGCTCATCGGGAGGTCATTCGTGCCGCGCAGCGCTTCGGCGAGTGCGACCGCACGTGCCGGGAGCTTGGTGTTGCGGGCGCGCACCTTCGGTTTGCGGTGCAGAATCACCGACAGCGCGTTTTCCCTCGCCAGCTCGGAGATCTCGAGGTCTCGCTCGTCTGGCGGTTCCTGCAGCAGCGACAGAGTGGTCCCGAGGCCCGCGGCGAAGACGTAGCGTGTGGCGCGCTCGACGCTCATGGAGAGCTTGCTTTGGTTTCCCAGTTCGGCGACCACTCCTCGGAGCAGGCTGACGGTCTCCCGCTTGGCGGCGGCGCCGAGTTCCCCGGGCGGGCGTGGCGCCGCGTAGGCGAGTACGTAAGCGTCAGGATGCCGCAATCCGAACTCCACGTGAAGGTTCCACGTCTCGCGCAGTTGATCCACGGGGTCTGCCGCCGTATTGAGGATCTGACGCTTGGCCTTGACATACTTCTGGAGCAGATAATGCGTCAGCGCATCGAGCAGTCCATCCTTGTCGCCGAACCGCCGGTAGATGACCGGAGGCTGAACACCGGCCGCAGCAGCGACGGCTCGGGTGGACACCGCATCGACACCGCCCGATTCCAGGAGTTCGGCTGCCGCCCTCAGGAGGTTCTCCGCAGTGCTCAGCCGTTGTCCGCCCTGCCGCCCGTCACCCATGTTTCCGACGATAACAGTGGCTGGTTGTCCCCTGTGTGTCCAACACTGACTCCCTGTTTATTCTCATGCAACTACCTGGTTATCACCGATACAATTTCGAAGCGGTTCCACGTGCACCACACAGGGGAATCTCCATATCGCGGGGAGGCACCCAAATAGTCGAAGCCGACCTGCAGCGCCTCCGCGAACTCGCCGATACCCAGGCTGCCCTTCGACGCCTCGCCGTACTGATTGCTCAGAACGCCTCCGACGCAGAGGTGTTCGCCGCGGTGACCAAGGAGATCCGGCACCGGTTCAGGCCGCTGACCGCGCGGATGATCCGATTCGAAAGCCAGGGTAGTGCGACGATCGTCGCGAACGAAGGAACTGAAGGCCCGCACGTCAGCGTGGGCGAGGAGTGGACGAACTTTCCGGAGCACGGTCTCACCGCCGTCGTGTGGCGTACGGGCCGACCCGCGCGGGTCGATGACTATCGAGAGATCCCCGGTGGTGAACCGTATCTCCTCGAGGGTCTTGTCAGTGCGGTCGCGGTGCCGATCTACGTCAGCGGACGTCTCTGGGGTTTCATCGCGATCGGCTCAGCGACCGGTCCGCTTCCCAGCGATGCCGAGGAGCGGCTCAGCGAGTTCACCGACCTGACCGCCACCGCCATCGCCGCCGCGCAGAGCCGCGCGGAGTTGATCGCGTCACGGGCGAGGATCGTGGCCGCCGCCGACAACGCCCGTCAGCGCATCGAACGCAATCTGCACGACGGAGTCCAACAGCAGCTCGTCACTCTGGCCTTGCAGGTGTCCATGCTGGTCGAGTACCCGGAACTCGACGCAGGGGTCCGGAGCGAACTGGAGAACATCGCGGCGGGTCTGCGCACCGCGTTGACAGAGCTGAGAGAGATCGCGCGCGGCGTTCACCCCGCGGTGTTGACCAAAGCCGGCCTCGGACCCGCCCTACGGGCGCTTGCTTCCCGCTCGGCCCTGCCGATCCGGGTTCGAGCACAGGTGCCCGGACGATTGCCGCCGCCGGTCGAGGTGGGTGCCTACTACGTCGTCTCCGAGTCGCTCGCCAACGCCGCCAAACACGCCAGGGCTACGCACGCCGACGTCGTCGCGGCTCTCGACGACGGAGTGCTGCGGGTCAGCGTGTCAGACGACGGGATCGGCGGCGCCGTCGCTGCGGAAGGTACCGGATTGATGGGATTGCGTGACCGCGTCGAAACGCTGCGCGGCCGGTTGACCATCGACAGCCCGGTCGGCGGCGGAACGCGAATTCGCTGTGAGATTCCGGTCGAACCGCTCACCGAGATTCGAGGTAGATGACCACCGCCTGCACCCGGCGGTGCTGATCGCCGATGTCCGGCAGGTCGAGCTTCGTCAGCACATTTCGCACATGCTTCTCCACGGTGGCTTCCGCGACATAGAGACGTCGGGCGATGCCCCCGTTCGACAGACCCTCGGCCATCAGGACGAGGACCTCACGCTCACGGCGGCTCAACCTCTCCAACGGATCAGCGTGCCGCTTGGCCACGAGCTCCTGAACCAACAACGGGTCGAGCACGGATTCTCCGTTGGCGACCCGGTCGACCGCCTGGAGGAAATCGCGGATGTCGGCGATGCGGCTCTTCAACAGGTAGCCGATCGGTTTGCCCTCGCGGAGCAGTTCTTTGGCGTGGTGCGCGTCGATGTGTGCCGAGAGGACGAGGATCGCAGTGTCGGGCAGTTCTCGCTGGACGACGCGTGCCACGTCGATACCGTCGCTGGTGTGGTGTGGCGGCATCCGGATGTCCAGTATGGCGAGATCCGGCTTGGCCTGCCGTACCTGGGCGAGCGCGTCATGAGCATCGCCCGCTCGGCCCACCACCTCGAATCCGGATCGAACGAGCAAGCTGCACAAGCCTTCTCGAAGCAACACCTCGTCCTCGGCGACAACCACCCGGGTACCGGACACGCACTCCTCCTGGATCGCCCCACGGCGGTGGCGTCGTATTCGACAACGCTGAGCGCCGCCATGCCGATTCCCGGCGCCGGCCTCCGTCGACGTCGTCCATCCGTTTGAGGCAGTACTTGGCCACAGCCAGTGCTGCCGCCAGCGCTGCCAGGACAGTGACTGCAGCAAGGTCAACCATGTGGCCGCTGGGGCGACTGTCCAGACGGTGCGGTCCGGTGCCGGCGGCCGTACACAGCGCGCCAGCAGAAGCCCAGGATATGCAGTTCGATCGTCCAGGCGGCAGCGGGGATATGTCGCTTGCGCAGCAAGGGTGCGGTTTCCATAGCTCGCACACTCCCCAATTGGGCTCGGGGCTGTCAGCGACGCTATCCCCCAACCCGAGCGCAAGGGGGCCGGTAGATGCACTACCCGTTACCTGGCAGTCACGGTTACCCAAGTACGCGGGACCCGGGCATTCCACGGGTGCGACGACACAGTGACGGCGCCGATGCTTGTTTGGGCCGGACAACCGCCGATGGAGTCGATGAAGGGAAACAGCGTGGCCGAGACGATCGCCGGTGTGGTCATACCGGATTCCGCACTGGCACAGGAGACCACGGAGTTCATTCGAGAGGTCACCGAGGACCTGATTTTCCACCATTCCCGGCGCGTGTTCCTGTGGGGCAGCCTGCAAGGAGCGCGCCGAGGTCTGGCTCCCGACCCGGAGCTGCTGTACGTCGGCGCGATGTTCCACGACGTCGGGTTGACCGAGAGGTACCGCAGCATAGATCAGCGGTACGAGTTGGACGGGGCGGATGCGGCTCGCACATTCCTGCTCGACCATGGGTTGGCGCAGCCGGCTGCCAGAACCGTGTGGCTGAGCATTGCACTGCACACCACGCCGGGTATCCCGGACCGCATGGATCCCGAGGTGGCCCTTGTGACCGCGGGCGTCGAGACCGACGTTCTGGGGCTCGGCCTGGATGCGTTCACGTCGGCGGAGATACAAGAGGTCGTCGCCAGCCATCCACGCACCGGCTTCAAAGACGGGATCCTCAACGCGCTCCACGATGCGATGAAGGATCGGCCGGACACCGCCTTCGGCACGATGAACGACGACGTTCTCGCGTACTTCGATCCGACGTTCACCCGGACAGATTTCATCGACCTGGTCGCGTCCAATTCCTTGCCGGGCTGAGACAACGACGAGACGGTGGATTCAGGACGCATCGATCCCCGGTCGAAGCGCCCGCCCTCGCGCCTGAGAATGTGAAGATGTCTGCGTGTCCCCGCGAGTCGACCTGATCGGCCGCCGCCGCGAGCAAGAAGAGCTGGCCCGGCTGATCGACGGTGCGCGCAAGGGTCGAAGCGGTGCGCTGGTCATCCGGGGCGAACCCGGTATCGGGAAGACGGCACTGGTCGCGTCAGCGCTGCGCGCCGCAACCGGCATGCAACAGATCTCGGTCAGCGGCGTCGAGTACGAATCGGAAGTGGCCTACTCAGGCCTGCAACAGGTCTGCCATCCCCTGACCGAGTACGTCGAGGGCCTCCCTCCGCCGCAGCGGAACGCGTTGCTCGTCGTCTTCGGGCTCAGGGAAGGGGCCGCGCCGGACCGCTTCCGCATTGCATTGGCGGTGTTGACCCTGCTCGGTGAGGCTGCCCAAACGACGCCCATCCTGTGCGCCATCGACGACGCCCAATGGGTCGATCGCGCCTCCTTGCAGGTGCTGACGTTCGTCGCCCGGCGCTTGGCGGCGGACCCGGTGGCGATGGTCTTCGCCGCGCGGTCCTCGATCGGCGACACCGACTTGGCGGGGCTTCCCGAACTGCGGCTCGGACGGCTCGACGACCACTCGGCGCGCGAGCTGCTCATGAGGTCCCTCCCCGGCTGCCTCGATGAGCAAACGCAGAACAGCATCCTCGCTGAAGCAGCAGGGAACCCGCTGGCACTGCTCGAGCTGCACCGCGTTCTCACGCCCACGCAGCTTGCGGGCGGCTACGGCCGGGCGCACGCGCACTTACCCGCCGAACGCGTCGAGTCGATCTACTCCAAGCTCCTGCCGGGGCTACCCGAGCCGACGCGAACTCTACTGCTGATCGCAGCCTCGGAACCGTCGGAGCAACCCAGGGACGTGTGGGCCGCAGCCGCCCTGCTCGGCGTGGATGTAGAGGCCGCCGGCCCAGCCGAGGAGGCCGGCCTTCTGACGATCGGGCGACGAATTCAGTTCCGCCACCCCCTTGTTCGGTCGGCGGTATATCAGTGCGCGACACAGGCCGAGCGACGCCGCGTACACCGGGCATTGGCCGACGTGCTGGTCGACAGCGGTACCGAATCGCGCCGCGCATGGCACCGCGCCCATGCCGCGCGCGGACCGGACGAGGCCGTCGCTCACGACCTTGAGACCTCGGCAGCCCAAGCCAGGACTCGCGGTGGCGCGGCAGCAGCCGCAGCCTTCCTTGCGGCGGCGGTCGAGTTGACGCCGAACCCCAGACATCGAGCTCGGCGCGCCCTGGCAGCCGCTCGGGACATGCTCGACGCGGGTGCTCCGGAGGCCGCCCTGCAGCTGCTCTCCCACGCCGGTACGGCGACCGGGGTCGACGGCACCCACGTCGAGATGCTGCGCGCAGAGATCATGTTCGCCACCCGCCGCGGGGGCGATGCGCCGATCCACCTGCTCGCCTGCGCCGAGCGTCTCCGACCGGTCGACGCCGCGCTGTCGCGACAGACCTACCTGAAGGCGCTTATGACCTCGATCTTCGCCGCGCGGCTTTCCGCTTCAGGCGCCGCCGATCCGGCCGCCGTGGCCGAAGCATGTACGGCGGCGCCGCCCGCCCCCGCACGACCGAAGGCAACCGATCTCCTGCTCACGGGCTTGACGAGGCGGTTCACCGCCGGCTACGGCGCCGCCGCCCCGGTACTTCGGCAGGCATTGCGCCAGTTCTGTGACGAAGCTGCCGCGGGCGCCGCGGAAGCTCAGTGGTACGGGTTGGCCGGCCGCGTCGCTCTTGACTTGTGGGAGCAAGCCGACTGGGCGGCTATCGCCCAGCAGCAGATCGACCTGCTCCGCCGAAGCGGCGTCCTCACCCTGTTACCCGTCGCACTCGCACACCGCGCCGGGGTTTCCGTGCACAGCGGGCGGTTCGCGGAAGCCGACGGATTCATCGAAGAGGCTCAGGCGATCTCCACGGCCGCCGGGGTGCCGACTCCTGGGTACATCGAACCGGTGCTCTGCGCATTCCGGGGACAGCCCGAACGCACCATGGAGCTGGTGGAGGCGAGCATCGCCAGCGCGACCGCACGCGGCGAAGGACGCGTCATTCCGTTGGTGGGCTACGCGGCCGGGGTGCTGCACAACACCTTCGGGGAGTATCGCGAGGCGCTGGAGGCCACGAGGTGGGCGGTCGACTACGACGATCTCGGGATGTGCGGCTACGGGCTGGTCGAACGGGTCGAGGCCGCTGCCCTCGGTGGGGAGACCGCCACCGCCCGTGAGGCGTTGGCTCAGCTCCTCGAGCGCACGACCGCGAGCGGCACCGACATGGCGCTTGGGATGGCAGCGCGCTCCCAAGCCCTGGTTGCCGCTGACATGCGCGTGGAGGAACTATTCACCACGTCCATCACTCATCTACAGCGCTGCGATGTCGACGTGCTGCTCGCCCGGGTCCACCTCCTCTACGGTGAGTGGCTGAGGGAGCGGGGCCGCCGGGACGCCGCGGCGACTCAGTTACGGCGCGCCCACGGCATCTTCACCAGAGTTCGCGCCGACGGGTTCGCCGGCCGGGCCGGCCGCGCACTGGCAGAACTCGGCCAAGCGGTACCGGTGCCGACCGCTGCTCCGGCCGATGCGTTGAGCCGCCAGGAACTGACGATCGCCCGTCTCGCCCGCGCCGGTCACACCAACTCAGAGATCGCGGCCCAGCTGTTCATCAGCCCACGGACCGTGGAGTGGCACATGACGAAGATTTTCGGCAAACTCGGGATCACGTCACGGCGGGGCTTGCAAGCCGCGCTGGCAACCACTTGACCCGGGAACAGCAACCATGCCGACTCCGCGTCGTTTGATCGGTCGGCAGCGCGAACAGCAGGAGCTGGCGCGGCTGCTGACCGGCGCACGTGAGGGACGCAGTGGAGTGGTGGTCCTGCGGGGAGATGCCGGGATGGGAAAGACCTCCCTGCTGGAATACCTGGAGGCCCGCGCCACGGACTTCCGGACGCTGCGAATCGTGGGTTCCGAATCCGAGATGGAACTCGCGTACGCCGGACTGCACCAATTGTGCTCGGGCCTACTCGGCCGTCTCGATCAACTCCCGCCGCCGCAGCAGCGTGCGCTGCGGGTGGCGTTGGGCCTGGCCGACGGCGACCCGCCGGACCGGTTGATGGTCGGGCTTGCGGTCCTCACCCTGCTTGCCGAGGTATCCAGTGAGCGGCCCACGCTCTGCCTGGTCGACGATGCGCAGTGGGTCGACGCGGCGTCCCTGCAGGCGCTGGCGTTCGTGGCGAGGCGAGTGATCGCCGACCCCATCGTGATCGTCTTCGCCGCCTGTAAACGGAGGGAGGACCGTCTCCTGTCCGATCTTCCCGAACTCCAGATCCGCGGGCTCGACGACCACGACGCGCGCATGTTGCTCGACCGAAGTCTGCCGGGCCAGCTCGACGAACAGGTACGCGAGAACATCATCGCCGAGGCCCGCGGTAACCCCTTGGCCCTTCTCGAATTACACCGCGTGCTCTCTCCAGCCGAGTTGGCCGGTGGCTTCGGCTTGGCCGAAGCTGACCAGCTGACCAACCGTCTCGAGCGGGGCTTCGGCCAACAGGTTACGGAACTCTCGCCACAGACCAAGACGCTGCTGTTGCTCGCCGCGTCGGATCCCACCGGTGACCCGCGTTGGCTGCGCGCAGCCGCCGAAATCCTCGGCATCCCGGAAAGCGTAGCCGAAACGGCCGAAGCCGCCCAGCTGATCTCGATCGGCACCCGCGTACGCTTTCGGCATCCGCTGATCCGGTCGGCCGTGTATCGCAGTGCCTCACCATCGGAGAGACGACGCGTTCATCGAGCGCTGGCCGACGTCATCGATGGACCGGCGTCCGATGAGCACCGCGCGTGGCACCTAGGACATGCCGCGACCGGACCCGACGAGCAGGTCGCCGAAAACCTCGAACGTTCGGCGGGGCGAGCCCGCAGCCGCAGCGGTATCGCGGCAGGCGCGGCCTTCCTGGAGTTCGCGGCCGATCTGACCCCGGACCCGCACCGCCGGGCCCAGCGTGCGCTCGCGGCCGCACGGGCGAAGCTGGACGCCGGCGCACCGGAATCCGCAGCCCAGCTCCTCATCCGAGCCCGGCACCCCACCGACGATGAACGGCTGAGCACCGGGATCGAGCGTATGCGGGCCAGATGCGCACTGGCGACCGGCCACGTGAGCGAGGCGATCTCACGATTGGCGGAAAGCGCCCACCGTGTGCGCGAGATCGACCCGGTCCTCGCCAGAGACATCTACCTGGAAGCGCTCAGCGCCGCCGTACTGGCCGGACGGTCCACGTCGCCGGGAACGTCGGCCGTCGCCGTCGGCCTGGCCGCCCGCGCCGACGCACCGACGGTGCATCCCCCGCGAGCCGTGGACCTCATGCTGGACGCGCTGGTCGCCCGGGTGGTCGACGGCTATGTCATCGCCGCGCCGTTGCTCAAACGAGCAGTGGAGGCGTTTCTCGGTCTGGACGCGGCCGAGGTGGCCGAACCCTGGTTCTACGCCGTGATCACCCGGGTCACTGTCGATCTGCTCGACTTCGAGGCCCTTCACGCGATCGCTGAACGTCAGCTCGCCGCACTCCGCGCAGCGGGGGCGCTGGGCTCCCTCCCGCGTGCTCTCGACCTCCTCGCAGTGGCCGACATCTTCCGCGGGCGCTTCCCGGAGGCCGCCGCGGCGCTTTCGGAGGCTGAGGCGATCGCGACCGCGATCGGTGACCACGAAGAGCACCGCGCTGACGCGCTCCTGGCCGCGTTCCGTGGCCAGGAGGCACTGAGCCACGAGTTGACCGCCGCGATCACCGACGACGCAGCGATGGCCCCGGGCCAAGGATTCTTCGTGGGCGCCGCATGGTTCTCACTGGCGGTGTTGCACAACAGCCTCGGCCACTACACCGAGGCGCTTTCGGCATGTGAACAAGCTTTGGAGAACGCAGATTTCGTCATCGGCGCGCTGACGTTGCCAGAGATGGTCGAGGCCGGGACACGGTGTGGCGAGCATGCGGCGGCCGGCTCAGCGCTGGCCCGGCTGATCGCACGCGCGGATGCCGGTGGGACCCGCACAGCGCTGGGTCTGGCGGCTCGGTCGCGCGCGCTGAGCAGTGACGGGCCTGCTGCGGAGGCCGACTATCTCGCCGCGCTCACCCACCTCGAGCAGACCCCCGCGGTCGTGTACCTGGCACGCACGCGGCTGGTCTACGGGGAATGGCTGCGCCGGCAGGGCCGCCGAGTAGAGGCTCGCGCTCAACTCCGCAGCGCACTGGACCATTTCACGGCGATGGGCGCGGACGGCTTCGCAGACCGGACCCGTCGCGAGCTGGAAGCCACTGGGGAGACCGTCCGCAAACGCGGCAGCGCCGTGCGTCGCGTGCAGCTCACCACCCAGGAAGCCCACATCACCCAGCTCGCCCGCCGTGGTCACAGCAACTCCGAGATCGCCGCCCAACTCTTCATCAGCCCCCGCACGGTGGAGTGGCATATGGGCAAGATCTTCACGAAGCTCGGCGTCACCTCGCGCAAGGAGCTTCGCGGCATGGCGCTGCCCGTCGAGTGACCCGTACCCCCCGGGGGACCCGGGGGTTTGGATACCCGTAGTTCACCCGGGCGCCCGGGCGGGTCGCCGGTGATTGAGTCGACCTCAATCGACCGACCGATCCTGGAGACGCTTTGAACACCAACGGACCTTTCCACCGTGCCGCCCAGCCGCACGGCGGTCAACTGACCACTGTCGCCGGGGCCCCGGTGGCGGACAACAGCCATGTGGCTACGGCCGGGCGCCGGGGGCCGATGCTGCTGCAGGACGTCTGGTTCCTCGAGAAGCTGGCCCACTTCGACCGTGAGGTGATCCCCGAACGGCGGATGCACGCCAAGGGTTCCGGTGCGTACGGCACCTTCACCGTCACCAACGACGTGACCCAGTACACCTGCGCCACACTGTTCTCCGAGGTGGGCAAGCGGACCGAGATGTTCGTGCGGTTTTCCACCGTGGCCGGAGAGCGCGGCGCCGCGGAAGCGACCCGGGACATCCGCGGGTTCGCGGTCAAGTTCTACACCGAAGAGGGCAACTGGGACCTCGTCGGGAACAACACACCAGTGTTCTTCCACCGCGACCCTCTGAAGTTCACCGATCTCAATCACGTCGTCAAGCGTGATCCCCGAAGCAACCTACACAGCCCGCGGAACAACTGGGACTGGTGGAGTCTGCTCCCCGAGTCCTTGCACCAGGTCACCATCACGATGAGCGACCGAGGCATCCCGAAGTCTTATCGCCACATGCACGGGTTCGGCTCGCACACATACAGTTTCCTCAATGCCCAAGGCGTTCGTCACTGGGTGAAGTTCCACCACGTATGCCAGCAGGGCATCGAGTTCCTGACCGACGCCCAGGCGGAAGCGGTCATCGGCAAAGACCGGGAGAGCCACCAGCGAGATCTGTACGAGTCAATCGAGCGCGGTGAGTTCCCGCGGTGGAAGTTGTTCGTGCAGATCATGTCCGAGAGCCAAGCGGCCGCTTCGCCTTATAACCCATTCGACCTCACCAAGGTGTGGCCCCACCGCGACCACCCCCTGATCGAGGTAGGGGAATGGGAGCTGAACCGCAACCCGGACAACTATTTCGCCGAGGTGGAGCAGGCAGCATTCTCACCCGCGCGGATCGTGCCGGGGATCGGCTTCTCACCGGACAAGATGCTGCAGGGACGGCTGTTCTCCTACAACGACGCACAGAACTACCGACTCGGGGTCAACCACCACCAGATTCCGGTCAATGCGGCGCGCTGCCCCGTTCACGCCTATCACCGCGACGGTGCCATGCGGGTCGACGGCAACTACGGCAGCACGCTCCCCTACGAGCCCAACAGCTACGGCGAGTGGCGGGAACAGCCGGAGTACGGTTCCCCGCCCGAACCCCTTGGTTCCGTCACTGCCGGCCGGTGGGACCACCTCGAGGACGACGACGACCACTTCACACAGCCCGGGAACCTGTTCCGCCTGATGACCGTCGAGGCGAAGGACCGCCTGTTCGCCAACACCGCCCGCGCGATGCGGGGCGTCCCTCGGGAGATCCAGCAGCGCTGGATCGGTCTGTGCAATCAGGCGGATCCCGACTACGGCGCCGGTGTCGCCCGGGCGATCCACGAGATCGACGCGACACTCGACCCCCTGCCAGCAGGTAACGCGTCTGCGGGGCAGCGCCTATCCGGCAATGGCGGTCAGCAATGACGACAGCCGGGCGCGTGTCGAGAAGAGTCTTGCAGCGAAACGACTCGGCGTACACGGACACATCAGGGCATATCAGGCGACAACCGACGAATTCCGTTCAACCCGAGCACAGGAGGACCTGGCAGTGAAGATCTCCGGTAACACCATTTTCATCCCCGGCTCCACCAGCGGTATCGGCTTGGCGCTGGCACTGGCACTACAGGCCAGGGGAAACACGGTCGTCGTCGGTGGGCGACGCACCGAGGAACTCAACAAGATCACCGCCGAGCATCCGGGCCTGGGCTCGGTGCCCATCGACACCACCGACCCCGACAGTATCCAAGCAGCCGCCGCGCAGGTCATCACCGATCACCCCGACCTGAACGTCGTGATCGCCATGGCCGGCATCATGCGCGTCGAAGACTGGCACCGCCCGGAATCATTCCTTGCCTCCGCCCGGGCGACCATCGAAACGAACGTACTGGGCCCGGTTCGGTTGATCGCGGCATTCATCGAACACCTTCAGCAGCAGGAGGATTCGACCATCGTCACCGTCTCCTCTGGTCTGGCGTTCGCGCCCCTGCGGGTCACACCGAGCTACAACGCCTCCAAGGCCGCGATCCACATGCTCAGCGAGTCGATCCGGCTGCAGCTGTCCGACACCAGCGTCAAGGTAGTCGAGCTCGTACCGCCACCCGTGCGGACTCAGCTGATGCCCGGACACGAGAACAACCCGGCCGGCATGCCGCTCGACGCGTTCATCGATGAGGTCATGACCCTCCTGGAAGCCGAACCCGACGCGCACCAGATCCTCGTCGAACGGGTCAAGTTCCTGCGCTACGGCGAGGCCCGCGGGGATTACGACGACGTCGTTGTCCAGCTCAACGCCACCGACCCACACGGAAAGTGAGTACAACCATGGGACATGTCATCCTCATCACCGGCGCCTCGAGCGGCTTCGGCCGGCTCGCGGCCGACGCATTGGCGATGGCCGGGCACACTGTCTACGCATCGATGCGCGGGACTACCGGTCACAACGCGGCACAGGTGGCCGCCATCGACGACTTCGCCCGGTCGAACGGTGTCGATCTGCGCACCGTCGAACTGGACGTCGGGTCGGCGGAGTCGGTGGATGCGGCGGTCGAGAAGATCATCGGTGCCGCCGGACGTATCGACATCGTGGTGCACAACGCCGGGCACATGTGCTACGGGCCCGCCGAGGCGTTCACCCCGAAGCAGCTGGCGGACCTCTATGAGGTGAACGTGATTGGTGCACAGCGTGTCAACATGGCAGTTCTGCCCCACATGCGCGCGAAGCGGCGAGGACTGGTGCTGTGGATGTCGAGCAGCAGCGTTGCCGGGGGAACCCCGCCCTACCTCGGCCCGTACTTCGCGGCCAAGGCCGCCATGGATGCCCTAGCGGTCACCTACGCACGAGAATTGGCGCTGTGGGGTATCGAGACGTCGATCGTGGTGCCGGGGGCATTCACCCAGGGCACCAACCACTTCAGCCATGCCGCCACTCCTGGCAATCCGGAGGTGGCCGACGCGTATGAAGCCGGCCCGTACGCCGGATACGCCGAGCGCATCAAGAAGGCGTTCGACGCCATCGTGCCCGCGGACGCCGACCCTGCCGAGGTGGCCCGGGCGGTTGTCGCCGTCGCGGACGCACCGACCGGTTCACGGCCGTTCCGCGTCCACGTCGATCCCACACAGGACGGCGCCGACGTGGGGTTCGCGGTGCAGGATCGGCTCAAGTCCGAAATGCTGTATCGCACCGGCCTGGATGAACTCCTCTCGGTGGCGCATTGACGACAATGGTCGATCCCACCGCGCGGCGCTTCTGCCGCGATGCGCTTCCCTTCACCGACGACCTGTACCGGCGCGCCCGGCACATCACCGGCAATCGAGCCGATGCTGAAGACCTGGTCCAGGAGACGCTCGTCAAGGCGCTCATCAGATTCGACAGGTACCGCGAGGAGAACAAGATGCGGGGATGGTTGTTCCGCATCATGCACACGACGTGGATCGACATGTATCGTGTCCGCCGCGCCAGACCGGAGGAGGTGCTGACCCGCGAATTCTCCGAGTATCAAACGCAGATGATCGGCGCTGAATCTGTGGAGGATCGCGTTTTGGACCGATTACCCGACGCCGACATCGCCGAGGCGTTCCGGCAGCTGCCCGCGGACTTTCGCGCGGTGCTGTACTTCGCCGATGTTCAGGGTTACCGCACCAGCGAGATCGCCGACCTGCTCGACACCCCCGTCGGAACAGTGTCGTCCCGCCTCCATCGGGGCCGCACGAAACTGCGTGGCCTGCTCGCAGACACGGCCTCGGCGCGTGGATATGGCGCACTGACGTGAGTCCTGGTTCTCTCACCCGGCTCACCGACAGCACCGGGGGCGAGGTTCTCGACGTGCTGGGTCCGACCGTCGAATTCCTCACCGGGTCGCCGGACCAAAGCGGTCCCCTCTGCCTCATGCGCGGCGTCGTGCCGCCGGGGGTAACAGTTCCCTTGCACAGCCACGACGACGTCGAGGCGTTCTACATCGTGTCCGGCTCGCACGAAGTGCTCCTACCGGGTGACGACGGCCTGCGATGGCTGAAGGTTCGCGCCGGCGACTTCGTCCACGTTGCGGGCGGGGACCTACATGCACACCGCAACGTCGGAGACGAGGTCGCTGTCGACCTGATCATCACTACCCCGCGCATGGGGCAGTTCTTTCGTGAGATCGGTGTACCCGTGCAGGACGTCGGGCGCCACTCTCCCCAACAGCGGATGAGTCACTTCGTCGAGATCGCGCTGCGGTACGGGATGCGATTGGGCACTCCGGAAGAGAACGCGGCCGTCGGGATCGACCTGCCGGCGGTCTGACCGCCGGACATTTCCCGGTCGGCGCAGAGGATTCGAGGCTTCCCGGCCACCGTCGACGGATCACACCTGGAGGTCCACGAGTCGTTCGAGAATGAGAGCGGTAGCCGGGTCGCGTCACGCTGGGTGCGCACCGGAAGGAACAACGCAGTGCTGGGGACGCCGCCCGATCAGCGGGAGATCACGACGACCCAGGGAGATCACGACGACCTACTTCAGTTTCTCGTCGAGCACCCGCAGGAACCTCGAGATCGGGTCACCCGGTAACGGGGTGTTGTGGGAGGCGGCGATCAGCACGCCGACGATCGCCCCGGCCAACACCCGTCGCTCCAGTGCGTCGGCGGGCTGGTCGGGGCGCTTCGTCAGCGCTTCGGCGATCAGGTCGATCAACCGGACGTACTCGGTGTAGAGCAGGCCGCGGGCCTCGGGCACCTCGTACATCAGGCGTTGTCCGGTGACCGCTTCCTCACGCTGGTCCTCGGTCAGCTCGCCGAACGTCTTGGCCACGGCGTACCGGTAGGCCTCGACGGCCGACAACTCCGCGGGCGCCTCGGCGAACGCGGTGACGATGGGCGCAATATGGTCGTCGGACAACAGGACTGCTTCTTTGGTCGGGAAGTAGCGGGAGAAGGTCCGCGGCGAGATGTCGGCGGCGGCGGAGATCTGTTCGACGGTCGTGTTGTGGAAGCCCTGCTCCTTGATCAACCGGAACGCCTCGCGTCGGATCGTCGCGCGGGTCTTGCGTTTCTTGCGCTCCCGCAACCCTGCTGGCTCGCGCGGCATCGACATCGCACGATTGTCTCAGAAGCGGCGCCCGGATTTCAGATTCGGTACACCAGGCCGCTGAGTCGCCAGGCGAGTGCCGACCGAACCGCCGGGATGTGCGCGGCCGCACCGATTGCGCTGTTGCGCAACGGCCGTAAGCCACGCGGCACGGTGGCCAGCCTGGTCAGGCGGTCGGTCATCGCCACCACCTCCCGCGCCACCGCCCGGCGGGTGCGCGCGTAGTCGTCGAGCGGATCGTCCGACGCCCCGGCGACGACGGCCGCCAAGGCCTCCGCCAGCACGACCGCGTCCTGGATGCCGAGGTTCATCCCCTGACCGCCGGCCGGGCTGTGCACATGGGCGGCGTCTCCCGCCAGCACCAGGCGTCGCGACCGGTAGGTGTCGGCGATGCGGTGGTGGATGCGGAACCGTGAACCCCAGATCACCTCTCGAACTTCGATCCTCCCGGCACCCGGACCGCGCGCGTCCAGGAGGTGCTGCACGGTCGTCGCCGACGGGCGTTCGGGGGCCTCGGCGACGGGCGCGACGATGCGGTGCACTCCGCCGGGGAGCGGCGCCACGACCGTGAGGCCCGCGCGGGCCCAGAACAAGATGACCTCGTCGGTGGGCACCTCACCGGTCAGCCGGACATCGGCGAGCAGGAAGGAGTCGTCGTACTCGCCGCCGCCGAACCGGATGTCCGCCTGTCGACGCACCGTGCTGTGGACCCCGTCGGCGCCCACGACGTAGCGGGACCGGATGCTGTCCCCGTCGTCGAACCGGGTGGTCACCCCCGCACGGTCCTGCGTCACCGCGGTCACCACCTTCGGGCGGAGCACCGTTGCACCCAACTCCCCCAGCCGGGTCCGCAGGATCTCTTCGGTGGACGACTGCGGGAGCATCAGGCTGTAGGGATATCTCGTCGGCAGACCGGCGAAGTCGACGGTGATCAGCGTGCGGGTCCTGTCCCGGATGGTGAACCGCGGCGCCTGCCGCCCCCGGTCGACCACCCGCCGCGCGACGTCGAGGTGTTCGAGCACTTCGAGGCTGCGGGCGTTGACCACCGCGGCGCGGGAGGTGTTCACGCCCGCGGGCTGACGGTCGACGACCGTGGCCGCCACGCCGCGTTCGGCCAGCGCGCACGCGACCGTCAGGCCGGTGGGGCCGGCGCCCACCACCAGGACATCGGTGTCGTCCATGACGGACTCCTTCGCGAGGTGTTATGCCAACGCTTGTTGGCATATTCCATCGTGCGCGTCATCGCCACTGATGTCAACAGATGTTGGCCTACACTAGTTGGCATGCGGCGGTCCTCCGAACACACCAAGACGCGCATCCTCGCGGCGGCCCGCGAACGATTCGGCACGGCCGGTTACGACCGGGCGACCATCCGCGCGATCGCCGCCGACGCCGGTATCGATCCGTCCATGGTGATGCGGTATTTCGGGAGCAAGGAGGAACTGTTCGCCGCCGCGGCGTATTTCGATCTGGAACTGCCCGACCTGTCCGCGGTCGCCCGCGACGATGTCGGACCTCGACTGGTCGCGCACTTCGTCGATCGCTGGGAGCGCGACGAGGCGCTCGTCGTGCTGTTGCGCGCGGCCGCCACCAACACCGTCGCCGCCGAGAAGATGGCCGAGATCTTCACCACCCAGTTACTGCCGACGGTCACCGCCGCCGGCGCGGACGACCCACTCCGGTCCGCGGGCCTGATCGCCACGCAGATGCTCGGCCTGGCCCTGTGCCGTTACGTCCTGGCGTTGCCACCGGTGACCGCGATGTCGTGCCCGGAGATCGAGCACTGGCTGGGACCGACCGTTCAGCGTTATCTGACCGGCTGAGCCGTCACGGAGTGAGGCTGCGGACCAGCGTCCAGTGGTTGCCCTCACCGTCGCGGCGGTAGGACAGCTCGTCGAGGACCCGGTGGGCGATGGCCAGACCGCGTCCGCGGTCGGACAGTTCCTCGGGCATCCTGACCTCGGTCAGGTCGACCGGTGAAGGATGGCCGTCGTCGAGGAACGTGGTGCGTACCGCGTTCCCGTCGAGTGTCGCCTCCATCCGCAGCCGCACCGCGTCACCACCGCCGGAATGCTCGACGATGTTCGCCGCGATCTCACCTGCGGCCAGGTCCATGTGGATGCGCACCATCTCGTCGACCTCATGTGCCGCCCACAGCGCATCGAGCGTGCGCTGCACGGCATCGAGGGTGTCGGGCCCCGTCGTGGTCTCGAGTACGACCGACGACTCAGGAGTCGCCATCGAAGGCACCGTCGGCCGAATCATAGGTTGCCAGAACACGATTGAGGTTGGTCAGCTCCAGCACCGTGGTCACCTGGCGGGTGGGCGCGGCGATTCGCAGGTCTCCCCCGGCCTGCCGCGCCACCTTCAGTCCGGAGATCAGTGCACCCAGACCGGAGGAGTCGATGAACTCGGTCGCGCTGAGATCCACGACGACGCGCGTGTTGCCCGCGTCGACGAGCTCGTGGAGTTGTCTGCGCAACGCCGGTGCGGCCACCATGTTCAAGCGGCCGTCGGGCCGGACCACCGAGACACCCGATTCCGTGACGCGGGTCGGATATTGGCTCATCACACTCCTTCGTCCTGGTGTCCGCGGTACCGCACCGCCTGGAACACCACGCTCAGAATCAACAGGTCGAACAACACCCAGAACAGGTTCACCCCGACGCCGAGCACGGAGATGGCGCCGAAATACAGCTGCACGACCCCGATCACCGACGCGATGACCAGCAGCGCGATCGCGGCGAGCTGCCACTTGACCAGGTGCCACGGGATCGCCGTCGCCTCCTGGCGCGTCTTCGGGGTGACCGCGAAGCCCAGCGGACGGCCGAACACCACGTTGAGGAACGCGGTGTAGCAGGCCCGGATCCACACCGGGAACAGCGCGAGGCTGTACTGCTGACCACGCCACGTCGGGGTGCCGTGGCTGATGATGAGGAACATCAGCTGGTTGAGCACGAGGAACGGGATCAACCGGCCGAAGAAGTCCCAGCTGTAGGCGGTCACCGGCATGATGCCGAAGATGAGATAGATGGCGGGAGCGGCGATGTAGGCCAGCGCGGCGAAGCCCGCCAGGTAGCTGTACATCGTCGCCCAGTACATCAGCTTCTGGCCGAGTTTGAGTCCCCGCTGCACGAAGGGGTTCTCGCGCATCATCACCTGGATGGTGCCCTGCGCCCAGCGCAGCCGCTGGGTCAGCATCGTCCGCACGTCGTCGGGGGCGAGGCCACGGGCGAGCACCTCGTGGTGGTACGCCGACCGCCAGCCCATCGCGTGCAACCGCATACAGGTGGCCATGTCCTCGGTCACCGAGATCGTCGCCATCGGCAGCATGGGTTGCGCCTCGTCGTCGCGGCCCACGTCCACCGCGCGAATCATCGCGCTGACCGACTCGATCGCCCCCAGCGGTGACCACTCCCGCCCGGCCAGCGATTCCAGCGCCTCGTCGTCGAACACCACCGCGGTCGCGGTGTGCTCGGGGTGCTCGCTGAGGGCCGCGATGACCTCGAGATCGGCGCGCATGGCGGTGACGTCGGCCTCGACGACCGTGCGCGCCGCGGCGTCGACCCGCTGCTGGAAGTCGAAGGTGATGTCGGCCAGCGGGCGCTTCTCCCGCAGGTCTCGACGGGCGTCGCGCACCGCCTGCAGCACCGAGTCGAGCGCCTCCCGCACCTCGGGCTGATCGCCGCCGACCTGTTTGCGGGCCGCCTTGATCATCTTGCGCGCCGCGTACAGCGTGCGGTTGACGCCGTCCTCCACCGCCCGAACGTAGCCGCGAATACCCAACTGCATCAGCGCCTCCCGGCGCAGCACCGCGTTCGAGCCGCAGAAGTAGGCGGCGTTCCACCCGTCCTTGCCCTGCTGGATCGGCCCGTAGAACAGTGGCGCCTGGCTGCCGAGCGGATCGCTGAACGGCACGTTGTGGAAGTACTGCGGCGTCTGCACCAGCGCCATGTACGGGTCACGGAAGTACCCGAGCGTCTTGTCGAGGATGTCGGGTTCGGGCACCTGGTCGGCGTCGAGCACGAGGATGAACTCGCCGTCCGTCTCGAACAGCGCGTTGTTCAGGTTGCCCGCCTTGGCATGTCGCGGTTTGTCCGAGGTCCAGCTCGACGAGCGCGTGATGTATCCGATGCCGCGTTCGGCCGCCGCCTCGGCCAGCTCGTGGCGGTCGCCGTCGTCGAGGATCCACGTCGAGTGGGGAAAGCGGATCCGCTGGGCGGCCTCGGCCGTCTCCAGGACCATGTCGATCGGCTCGTTGTAGGTGGTGATGAATACGTCGACGGTCGCATCCTCCGGAGGTGGTGGAGGTGGGTTGCGCCGCAACATCTTCCACATCGTGAGCCCGAACAGCAGGGAATCGATGACGCTGTAGGTCCGGCTACCACCAGGGGCACCGCGATCCACCACGCCGCCCAGTTGATCGATCCCAGCCACCGCCACACGATGTAATTGATCCCCAGCAGCGCGGTGCACAGGATCAGCAACCGCAACCACGGTGAGGGATACCTGCCGATCGGTGTGGCGGGCAGTTGGTGGCTCATCCGGTCGGCTCTCGGCGCACCGCGACCAGTGTCACGTCGTCGAGCGGCGCCTTCTCGGCGACCAGCGCCCGTGCACGTGCGCACAGATCGGCGGGCTGTGGGTGACGCGCGACGTACTGCAGTGCCGGACGCACATCGGTGCCGTCGCCGAGCAGGTCGAGGACCCCGTCGGACGCCACCACCAGCGTGTCGCCCTCACCCAGGGTCAGCCGGCCCGCCTGCCAGGTCACGTCGTCCAGTACACCGAGGGGCAGTCCGGCGGTGTCGAGTCCGTCCACCCGCTCGTCGGCGCGCACCACGACGGCGAAACCGTGTCCGGCGTCGACGTAGCGCACGGCCCCCGAGGCGGTGTCGAGTTCGCAGTGGAACAGGGTGACGAACGTGTCGGTGCTGCCCAGGTCTTCGGCCATCTGCACCGCGACGGAGTTCACGACGTCCTCGGGCGACATCCGGCACTCCACCAGTTCGGCGGCGCGGGAGGCGCCGCGAAGGGCCGCGCGCACACTGGCGGCCAGGATGGCCGCGCCCAGACCCTTGCCCATGACATCGGCCACGGTGAACACCATGCCGCCGCCGACCCGGTAGTGGTCGTAGAAGTCGCCGCCGACCGCGTAGGCCGGCAGGCACATCGCGCACACCGAGTACCCGGGCAGGTCACCGACCGCGCCGGGCAGCAGATGGCGCTGGACGTCGGCGGCGCGTTGAATGTCGTCGGTCTGTTCGAGCTCGCGCTGCGCCCAGGAGGCCAGCTCGACGAACGTCGTGTACTCGGACTCGCTCAGCGCCCGCGGTTCGGTGTCGTAGATGCAGAAGGTGCCGACGGGGTGACCGCCGGGACCGTACAGCGGGTACCCCGCGTAGAAGCGGATGCCGCCGGGTTCGCCGATGCCGGGGACCATCGCGAATTCCGGTCTGGCGGCGGCGTCTTCGATGATCAGTGCCGGGTCGTCCGGCTGCTCGTAGGTGCGGGCGATGGTCGCCTGGCAGATCGTCTTGCTGCGGGGCAGGTTGACACCGATGTCGAGGCCGTCGACCTGTTTGAACCACTGTCGATCGCGGTCGACGAGAGCGACGGCGGCCATCGGGATACCGAAGACGTGCCGGGCCATCCGGGTGATGCGCGCGAACCGCTCCTCCGGCGGGGTGTCGAGTACGTGCAGTTGGTTGAGCGAACGGACACGTTCGTCCTCGACATCGGGTGCCAGTGCGTACGGGGAAACCGTCGTCTCCGCGGTCACGCTGCCGCCTCCCGCAGCGCCGCCGCCATCGCCGCGGTCGCCGCCGGGCTGCTCGCGATCCGCCAGTCCGTCTCCTTGTCGTGTTCGAACCAGACGACCGCGTCGACGTCGGGCTGGGCGGCCACCCAGCGCACGAAGTCGGTGATCCAGTCGGCCTTGCTGCCGCCGGCCTCGGCGCAGCCGACCTCAGCGATCATCATCGGGCGGTGGGTCAGCGCGCGGACCTCGGTCGCGGCGGGTTCGAAGATCTCGACGGGAGGCGTCCACCGGCTCCATGGGTGTGTTGTTCCCCAGTTGTAGCCGTCTATGCCGATGACGTCGACATAGGCGTCGCCGGGATACCACGCGGCCAGCGGTATGTCGCCGTGGGTGGCCGCGTCGAGCGACCAGACCCACCGCACGCTGGTGGCTCCCGCACTCGCGAACAGGTCGTGCGCGTGTCGCCAGGCGGCGACGTAGGTCTGCGGTGTGGTGCCGTGGACGGGTGACCACGGATACCAGTCGCCGTTGAACTCGTGGGCGAACCGGAGCCACACCGGCGTCGCGGTAGCGGACAGCGCCCCGGCCCAGGCCCTCAGGTGACCGTCGTACTCACCCGCCGCGATCCCGCTCATCATGGCCGCACCGGTTCCGGTGACGTCGGTGCGCCACAGCCACGGCTCCCAGGTGATCACCGGGGCGGCTCCCGCGGCGGCCACCGTCGCCACCGCGGCCGTCGGCGCCGCGGCGGCGAAATCCTCGTACCAGAGCACCACGTCGACCGGCCGGCCGACCGCGGCACCGACCGCGGCGACCTCGTCGAGTCCGAACACCCCTGACGGTGTGCTCAGCCCGAAGCGCAATCGCCCATCCATTCCCACCCCACTGGCTCCCCGACCCCGCTCAACCTTAAGCAAAGCTGTGAAGCGGTGTCGAGCACATGCGCATCCGCGCCCGCGGCGCGCTACGTGAGGGCGCTGGGACGGTGGTTGGCGTGGCCCTCGGCGGCCTCGGCCTCGGTGTCGGCGAAGAAATGCTCGATGATGTCGACGACCTCGGCAGCGGCTTCCACGTGCGGGTAGTGGCCGACTCCCGGCAGCACCTCGAGCACGCTGCCCGGCCGCGCCGCCTGCACCGAGTAGGCGTGTGCCACGGGGATGATCGGATCCCGGTCACCCCAGATGACCAGGCTGGGCACCTCGAGATGCATCCCGAGGCGGCTCAGCGCACTGACCGCCTGACCGTGGTGATCGACCACCGAGCGCAGCGTGCGCTGGAACGCCGCCCTGGTGGGCGGATCGGACAGCGAACTGTAGGACTGCCAGGTCTGTTCGGCCTGCGGTGACCCGAAGCCGATCCGGCCGAGCAGGGGTCGCAGCCGATTGCCGAGCGCGACCACCGCCTTCGGCGCGATGAGGGGCAGGAGCAGCTCGGCTCCCGGGGCCGCCAGCAGTCGCAGGACCCAGCCCACATCCGGCCCGAGCCCTCCGCTGCTGATCAGCACCAAGCGTCTGCAGTACTGCGGATGCTGGTACATGAACTGCATCGCGACACCGCCCCCGAGAGACTGGCCGACGATCGTGGCGCGGCTGATCCCCAACGCGTCGAGCAGGTCACGCAGGCCGGCGGCGAAGGCACCGAGCGAATAATCGGTGCGTGGTTTGTCGGATCGGCCGTGTCCGAGGAGGTCGGGCGCGATCACCCGGTAGTTCTCGGCCAACCGGGGCAGGATCGCGGTCCAGGTGTCCGAGAGCCGGCCATCCCGTGGATCAGCAGGAGGACCTCGCCGCTCCCGGCATCCCGGTAGGCGACGCGCTCGCCGTGCAGTTCGACATATCGGATGTCACTCATCGACAACTCTTCCCATGGCGGTCACCGGGAGAGTTACCGTCGGCCCCCGATGAAAACGCGGCGGTGACCGTGATCACGCTCGACGCGACCGTCAGTTGCCGGGCACCGGGATCGGGATCGGGACGGGCACGAACGGCACGGTCACGTAGGTCGTCGTCATGGGGTTGGTCGTGGTGATCGGCGGTTGCGTGGTGGTCGGCTGGGTCGTCGTCGGCCGGGTCGTCGGCGGCGTCGTGGTGGTCGTCGTTGTCGTGGTCGTGGTCGGCGTTGTCGTTGTCGTCGTGGTCGTCGTCGTGGTCGTTGTCGTCGTGGTCGTTGTCGTGGTCGGCGGCGTCGTCGTGGTCGTCACCGGACGTGTGGTCTCCGGCGGCGGCGGTGCCGGAGCGGCGGTCGACGGCGGCGGCGGTGGTGCGGGCGGCGCGGTGGTGACGGTGACGACCGGGGGCGGTGGCGCGGTGGTCGGCGGGGGCAGTGGCGCGCTGGCGGGCAGGCGGGTGGTCTCGAACTCCGTGACCGGGGTGCTGTCGGTGGATGTCCCGGTCAGCGCGTAGGCCACCCCGCCGACGGCGATGGCGGCCACCACCGCGGCGGCGCCGAACGCCAGCTGCGGCAAATGCCAGCCCCGACGCTCCTCGACCGGCTCGTCGGCGGGCAGGTACTGCACGTCCGGGCGGGCACCGGTGGTGGACGCGTACGGGTTGTACGGCTCGTAGTCCTGACCGGTGTAGGGCACCGGTTCGTCGGAGGTGGTGTCGTCCTGCGACCAGGCCAAGGCGCGGAAGGTGGCCGATCCGGGTGCGTCGTCGATCATCGCTGTCACCGGTGCGGCGGCGGCCATGCCGGTCGGCGCCTCCGCCGCGGCGCTGTAGGCGGCGAACAGCGCGGCACCGACGGCCGCGTCCAGCGCCGGCTGCCGGGTGGTGACGACCGGGACGCGGGTGTGCGCCGAGAGTTGCTGGGTGATCGTCGGGATGCTGGCCCCGCCGCCGATGGTGACGACGGCCGACACGCCGGCCCAGCCGACCGGCGTGCGCTCCAGGGCCGAGTCGAGCGCCGCGAGCACTCCCGCCAGCGGCCGCGCCAGCAGCTCCTCGAGTTCGGTGCGGGTGATCCGGACGGTCGAGCGGTAACCGGGCAGCTCGACGACGACGTCGGCGGCGGTGACCGCGGACAGCCGTTCCTTGGCGTCGCGGCACTGTTCGCGTAACCGGGACAGCGACGCGACCGCCGCGGTGCCGGCCGGGTCGACGGATCCGGATTCGGCGATGCCGGCCAGCACGTGGGTGAGCAACGCCTGGTCGATCAGGTCGCCGGAGAATTCGGTGAACCGGGTGGTCTCGTCGACCGGTGCGAAACCGGCCGTCGCATCGGCGAGCGTGATGCTCGTTCCGCTGCCGCCGAAGTCGAGCAGCGCCACCACGCCGTCGGTGGGCAGTCCGGGATTGGCGTGCAGCGCGGTCAGCGACGCCGACGCGTCCGACACCAGCCGCGGCGGGACGCCGCTGCGCGTGAAGACCGGGTTGGTGCGCAGCGCGTTGCGCAGCGTCCACACCGTCGAGGTACTCCAGTGCGCCGGGACCGCGATGGCGATGTCGCCGATTGCTCCGGCTCCCGCCGCCTCGGTCATCGCGTCGAGCGCTTCCACGAGCAGCGCCTCGGCGCGGTAGGAGTTGCCGTCGGCGGCGACCAGGGGCACCGGATCGCCCACCCGCTCGACGAAACCGCTCATCGTCACGCCGGAGCTGCCGGGCAGCCCGACCTGCGGCGTGCGATCACTGAACAGGGTCAGCGTCGAACGCCGAATCACCGGCTCGTTGCCGACTCGTGCCGCGACCAGGTTGGTCGTCCCGATCGACAAACCCAACGGGTCGCTCATCGGGTGACAACCCTAACCGCACCACAGGGCCGCACCCGTCAAGCCCTCGTTTCGGCGGGTTTCCCGTGGGTAAAAGCTCTCCATGACGTCGCTGTGGCTGGCCGGCCGTCCTGAGCAGGCCCTTCCGCCCGATCCGCTCGACGAATCGCAGCGCACGGCCGACGTGGTGGTGGTCGGTGCCGGGTTGACCGGGCTGATCACCGCCGTGCTGCTCGCGCGTGCCGGCCGCGACGTGATGGTCCTCGAGGCCTATCGCCCGGGGGCGGGCGCGTCGGGTAACACGACGGCCAAGATCAGCCTGCTGCAGGGCACGAAGCTGTCGAAGATCGTCGCCGCCCACGGTCCGGGGGTCGCCAAGAGATACGTCGAGGGCAACCTCGAGGGTCAGCAATGGCTGATCCAGCACTGCGAGGCCCACGGCATCTCGGTGCAGCATGAAGACGCCTTCACCTACGCGCAGTCCGCCCGCGGGGTCCCGTCCGCGCGTGCCGAACTCCTGGCCTGCAAGGCCGCGGGACTGTCCGCCGAGTGGGTGGACGACGCCGACGTCCCGTTCCCCTTCCACGGTGCGGTGCGGCTGGCCGATCAGGCGCAGTTCGATCCGATGCCGCTGCTGGACAGCCTGATCGTCGAACTCGACGAGCGGGGTGGCCGGCTGGTGCAGGGTGTGCGGGTCCAGCGGGTGTCCGGCGCCGACGGTGATTCCCAGGGTCTCACGCTGCACGTCCGCACGTCGGAGGGGCACGAGTTCGACGTGAGCTCGCGCCAGTGCGTACTGGCCACGGGCATACCGATTCTCGACCGGGGCGGGTTCTTCGCGCGGGTCAAGCCCAGCCGGTCCTACTGCATGGCCTACGAGGTGCCCGGGCCGGTCACCCGGGGCATGTATCTGTCGACCGACTCGCCGACCCGGTCGGTTCGCTACGCGCCGACCCACGACGGTGACCGGCTCATCGTCGGCGGCGCCGGGCACACGGTCGGACGCAAGAAGAGTCCGTTGTCGTCGGTGCGGGAACTCGACGAGTGGGCCAAGCAGCACTATCCGGGTGCCGTGCGAACCCACTACTGGTCGGCGCAGGACTACACCCCGGCAGACCAGCTGCCCTATGTCGGGCCTATCCTGCCGGGACACGAAAGCATTTTTGTCGCAACGGGTTTCGACAAATGGGGGATGACCAACGGCACCGCCGCGGCACTCGCCCTCGCCAGCCGGATCCTGGGCGGGCGGATGGACTGGGCGGAGGCGTTCGCGAGCTGGAGCCCGCACGAACTGTCGGGGATCCCGACGGCGGTGTACTACAACCTGGAGGTCGGCTTCGATCTAGCCAAGGGCTGGATAACCCCGGTCACACGAACCGCCAACCGCACGCCGAGTTCCGGTGGAGTGGTCAGCGGTCCGCCGTGGGCGCTGCAGGCGCGCTGTGTGGTCGACGGTGTGGAACACCGGGTGTCACCGGTGTGTTCGCATCTGGGCGGCATCGTCAACTGGAACGACTCCGACCAGGCCTGGGAGTGCCCGCTGCACGGCTCGCGCTTCGCACCCGACGGCACCCTGCTCGAGGGCCCGGCGACGCGCGACCTCACGCGGAGTCAGTGACTTTCGCCGGTTGGTCCGGGAACGCCTTGCGCATCACCGCCGAGCCCACGCTGCCGACGACGATGAGCGTGATGCCGAGCACGTCGGGGATCTCGTCGGACACCCAGCCGACCACGCCGGTGACCACGACGAACACCGGTAGCCAGTCGAAGATCCGCGCCCATGAGGCGGTGCTCTCCCCGGTCGCGCGGTCCGGGTAGTAGTCGGTGAAGGCGCCGGCGAAGATGATCGCCGCCAGCGGGATGATCCACCCGAACCAGAAGTTGCCGTTGTCATGCAGGACCGCGTCGTCGTACGCGCCCGCCGCCGCCGACAGCAGAAACGCGCCCGCCCACACCACCGAGATGACGTGATTGATCCGCAGGAAGACGGGGCTGTCCCAATGTTCGCGCGGCGTCGCGTCTTTCGCGTAGGCGAGGGTGAACGGGCGGCGGATCAGCACGGTGACGACGGCGAAGCTCGCCAGTGCGATGTTGCTCAGCTCGCCGGCCCACATCTCCAGCCACCGGATGGTGTCCGGCGGGGCGATGAGTCCGAGGGCGGCCAGCACCGCGAAGAACGCGACCCCGAACGCCTCCAGCGCGTGCACCGCCACACCGTGACGCTTGCCCACCCAGAGTGTCAGAAGGGACAGCCCGAGCGCCGCCGAGACCGCCTCCTCGAACCGGCCGGGACCGTTGACGACCGCCATCAGGATCCACGGCGCGAGGCCCGCCAGCGGCGATCTGACGTAACCGTCGATCAATTTCATGATCGGACTCTATGCGCTCCGCGCCGGTTGTGCTGCAATGTCGGCCATGGGTGACATCGACGAGATCAAACGCGTCAAATACCGGTATCTGCGCGCGCTCGACACCAAGGACTGGGCGGAATTCGAGGACACGCTCACCGAAGACGTCGAAGGGGACTACGGGGAGTCGCTCGGCGAGGATCACCGGTTCACCGACCGCGCCGCGCTGGTCTCGTTCATGCGCACCTCGCTGGGACCCGAGGTCATCACCGAACACCGCGTCGACCACCCCGAGATCACCGTGGACGGCGACGAGGCGTCGGGCACCTGGTATCTGCAGGACCGGGTGATCGCGCCCGATTTCAACTTCATGCTGATCGGTGCGGCCTTCTACCGTGACCGGTACCGCCGCACCCCGGACGGCTGGAAGATCTGCGCCACCGGTTACGACCGGACCTACGACGCGAGCATGTCGTTGGAGAACCTGAACTTCAAGCTCAAACGCGGTCGCGCGCTGAAACCCTGACGCTCACTCACTTCGCGATCGCGATCAGCGCGCCCGGCCGCAGCCACCGCATGATGCCGACCAGGGTGCCGTCGTCGATGGCGACGCATCCGGCGGTCGGCCCCCCGTCGGTGGAGTGCACGAAGAAGGCGCCGCCGTTGCCCGGAACGCGGGCCTTGTTGACCCCCATCACGACCGCGTGGCGGTACTGCGGGATGTGGAGGTTCTCGGTACCCGCGCTCAGCGACGTGTTGAAACGGCACTGTTCCTTCTTGCACACCTGCATGGTGTTGTAGGTGGGACTCTTCATATCGCCGTCCCACCAGTGGTCGGGTCCGACCTGGACGTAGGGCAGCCCGCCGCCTGGGTTGGGTTCGGTGCCGAACGCGAAGTCGAGCGTGAACACCCCCATCGGCGTCTTCATCTCACCATCATGGGCTGCGGCGCCATCCCCTTGGCGCCGATGAACGCGGGGATGCCGACACCGATCGGCTGCCATCCCGCCCCCGTTCGCTGGTAGACGTCCATCTTCGCCGACGAACCACCCACTCCCACAACGGAGATCACCTGGGTGGCCGCTCCGACCGACGAGGCGAACCACGGTGCGGCGGCGTGCGCCGCCGGCGTCCCGGCGGCCACGAGCAGCATGGCCGCCGACAGCAGGGGCACGAGTCGACGCATCCCACCCATCCTCGGTGGGGCGTCTCTCGGTCATGTCAACGTTCGGACACGATCGGATCGCGACCGAGGATCCGGTCCATCCACCGCGCCCACGCCTGTCGCCCGGCGCCGGCCGTTTCGGCGGCGGCATCGCCGTAGTGGTAGAGGCACACCATGGCCCGTGTGCTCCGGCCCATCGGGTAGGCGCCGACGACCGCGATGCCCGGCCCTGGGCGGTCGAGGCGCAGCAGAACGTGGCGCGCGGCCCGGCTCTGCTCGACCCGCTCCACGACGCCGGCCAATTCCGGTGCGCCACCCGATGATTCGACCCGACCGTCGACGTCCACCCCGGTCAATCCGAGCGTGGAGGTCAGCCGGGACCACACGTCGGCCACCCCACCGGGGTACTCGGTCATGACCCGCACCGTGGACGCGGGCCGGCCGGCGAAGTCACGCAGGTAGAGCCGGAGCACCTCGAAGAAGCCGGGCCAGCCGCCCTCGAAGCCCTCGAGTTCGTCGTCCCAGTCGTCGGCGTCGGTGAACAGGCTGTGCACCATCCGGACCACACATCGGCCGCCGCTGCGGCTGGTGACCGTGATCTCGGTGGCCAGCGGTCCGGGTGAGCCGACGGCGCTCCAGTCGTGTTCTTCGTAGGTGAGCCGGCGCGGCGGATCCCATCCGGTGACGACACCGCGTTGGGAGGCGCCGCCGCCGAAGTCGAAGTGCAGTTCGCCGCCGACGCGTTCCTCGACCGTGGTGGGGGTGAACCAGGCGGTCATCCCGGGGCCTGTCGCCATGGCGTGCCATACCTGTTCCGGCGTGCCGGGCACGAGCAACTCCATCTCGACCCAGCGACGGCCGTCGTCTTCGTGTACGGGCATCAGGTGTCCTCCTCGATTCTCGGCAGTGGGTAGGCGGCCAGCATCAGTCGGTGCGCGCGGCCGTCAGGTGCGGTGTCGTCGTGATAACGGGCGACGAGCGCGGTGACGGCCTCGGACAGCTCGCGGGTGAAGTCGGCGCGGTCAGCCGCGCTGCGGAACCGGACGGTGGCGTCGAGCGACAGCGTGGCCAGGCGTTTGTTCTTGGCCCGCGCCTCGCGCCAGAGGTCACCGACCTCCTGGACCGCGCGCGCGGCCACGGCGATCAGGTAGCTGGCGGACAGTCGGTCGCGGGCGCGGCCCGGGTCGGTTCCCGCGGCGCCGAGCGCACGCGGCGACACCACGTACGACGATGCGGTGGCCACCAGGAGGCGCTCTTTGAGGCCGCCCCATCTGCGTTCCCCGGCCACGGTGACGAGCTGGTGCGACTCGAGCGCCCGCAGATGGTAATTGACCTTCTGCCTGGGGATTCCGACGCGGGCGGCGAGTGCGGCTGCCGACGCGGGTTCGGCCAGTTCGGCGAGCAACCTGCTGCGCACCGGGTCGAGCGCGACGACGGCGGCGGCGGGGTCGGCGATCACTTCCACTTCGAGCACCCGCCCATCGTCATCTTTGACAAAAAGTTTTGTCAAGGCCTGGGACGGCTACGTTGGCCCTATGGACCTGCGTATCCGAAGCCGGGGAAAAGGCCTCCGACAGATCGGCAAGGGCCTCGGCAGCCTCGACCGCGAAGTCTTCGAAGCCATCGCCGAGTCGCCCAGCCCCCTGCTCGACGCGACGATGCCGCGGCTGACCAGGGCCGCCGACCATTCGAAGCTCTGGTTCGCGATCGCCGCCGGGCTGATCGCGGCCGGCGGGCCGAGGACGCGGCGCGGTGCCACGCGCGGGGTGGTGTCGTTGGCGATCACCAGCCTCGTCGCCAACCAGGGCGCCAAGCGGATCTGGAAGCGTCCCCGCCCCAGCTATCTGCCGGTCCCGCTGGCCCGGCGCAGTCGGCGCTTCCCGACCTCGAACTCGCTGCCGTCCGGTCATTCGGCGAGCGCGGCGGCCTTCGCGGTGGGCGTCGGATTGGAAAGCCCGCCAATCGGTTTGGGCTTGGCGCTGCTGGCCGGGCTGGTCGGGCTGTCCCGGGTGGCGACGGGTGCGCACTATCCCGGTGACGTGTTCGCCGGCTTCGGTCTGGGCGCGGGCATCGCGGTGCTGGGCGGGCGGGTGGTCCCACCCACCACACCGACGAAGCTGCCGACGGCTGAACCGCTGCGGGTGCCCACGCCGCCGCGGCCCGACGGCGCCGGTGTCGTCCTGGTGATCAACCCGGCCTCCGGTGGCGGCACCGGGGCACGCGTGGTGGAGGACGTGCGCGACGCGCTGCCACGCGCCGAGATCGTCGAACTGGGCGAAGGCGACGACCTGGCGGAGGTGTTGCGGGCCGCCGCCGCACGGGCCGAGGTCCTCGCCATCGGCGGCGGTGACGGCACGGTGGCCACGGCGGCGGGGATCGCCAAAGAGGCCGGGTTACCACTCGCGGTGTTCCCCGCCGGCACGTTCAACCACTTCGCGAAGGACATCGGCACCGACTCGGTGGACAAGACCGTCGAGGCGATCAGACGCGGCACCGTCGCGTGCGTGGATCTCGTGTGCCTCAACGAGGAACACATGGTCATCAACACCGCCAGCATCGGCGCCTACCCGCAGTTCGTGCAGACCCGCGAGAAGCTCGAACACAGGATCGGCAAACCGCTGGCCGGTCTGTACGCCATGTTCCACACGCTGCGGCGCGGCGAGCCGGTCCGCATCCGCTACGACAACCAGACCCTGCAGACGTCGCTGTTCTTCCTGGGCAATTCGACCTATCTGCCGTCGGGTTTCGCGCCGGCACAACGACACCGGATGGACGACGGGCTGCTCGACGTGCGGATCCTGGAAACCGGGCGGAAGTTCAGCCGGCTACGCATCCTGACCGCGCTGATGCTGGGTCGGCTGGAGCGCAGCCCGCTCTACCACGAGATGCGGGTGCCGCAGTTCACGTTCACCGCCGTCGACGGGCCGACCGTGCTGGCCTGCGACGGAGAGGTGGGGATCGAATGCGAGACGGCCAGTTTCAGCGCGCAATACCGGGTACTGCCGGTGTTCCGTCGGCTCGACTGACGCGCGGCGGGTACAGCAGCAGACAGACGACGAAGTACGCGTAGCCGAGGGCCCAGCCGGCGACGACGTCGGAGGGGTGGTGCACGTTGAGCACGACCCTGCCCACCCCGATCGTCGCGATGACCACCACGCCGACGGCGACGGACCAGGCGCGCACCGACGGGCGCAACAGCGGCAGCAGCACGGTGAGATAGGCCAGTACGCAGACCATCACACCGAGGGCGTGACCCGACGGGAACGAGGTCGAGTAGGCACTCACCAGGGCGGTGGCTGGCCGTGGCCGGTCGGCGATCGCCTTCACCGCGACGAGCAGCAATCCGCAGAACTCGACGGTGATCAGCAGGAAGACCGCGGTGCGCCATCGACGCCGGATCAGTGCGACGGCGATGACGCCGACCCCCACGAGCCGCAGCATCGTCGGCCCCGCCAGCGTGCAGTAGAGGTCCCAGGCATTCACCCAGCCGGGGTGAGCGACCCCGATCCGGTGCATCGGATCCAGCGCCGCGAGGTCGGCATCGGCCAGCCACGTCCAGTGCTGCGCGTAGCCGATCCACATCAGAGCGAACACCGCAGCCGCGAGGACGGCCGAGCCGATCAGCCAGGTGCGGCGTGTGTGTGGGTTCACGCCAGCACGCTCAGCATCGCCGCACCGACAAGCCCCGCCGCCATCACCATGCCCGCGGTCACGCCGACCGTCTTCCACCCGAAGCCGCGCACCACCATCGCGGCGCCGGGCAGGCTCACCGCCGGAAGCGTGATCAGCAGCGCGCCGAGCACGCCCGTCGACACGCCGAGCACCGCGAGACCGTGCAGGATCGGGATCTCCCCCGCCGTGGGGATGACGAGCAGCGTGCCCAGCACCGCCGCGACCACCACCACCAGCAGGCCCCGGTTCGCCGGTTCGATCAGTGACAGCAGCCAGCCCCGGCCGGCCCCGATCAGCAGCACGATCACGAGGTATTCGGGCAGCAGCACCAGGCACAGCCGCAGCAGCGCCGTGACGAAGCGCCGGGGAGCGGGCTCTCCCGGTGCGGCGTCGTCGAGACCGCCGGTGAGGGCGCTCGGCAGTTCGCGACGGTCGTCCCGCCGCGTCAGCACACCCACCACGACGGCGGTGCCCACGACCGCCGCGACACCGACCGCCAGCCTGGTCACCGTCCACTGCCAGGGCGCGACGAACAGCAGGAAGACCAGCACCGCGGGGTTGAGCAACGGGTTGCCCAGCCAGTACGCCACCGCGGCCGCCCTGGTCACGCCGCTGCGTCGCAGCGTCACGGCCACGGGCGCCGCGCAGCAGGTGCACATCATCGACGGCATGCTCGCCGCGCCGCCGGCCAGCGCGGTCGCCACGGCACGGCGACGGTTGAGCAGTCGCGACAGCCAGGTGCGCGGAACCAGAGCCTGCACACAGGCGCTCAGCAGCAGGGCGACCACCAGCGCCGGCCAGATCGACAGCACGTACGCCTCGAAGAACACAGTCGCCGCGGCCCAGCTCGGGGCATCGCCCGCGTGGACACCCCCGACCGCGAGGATGTCCTTCCCCGGCCACTCGTGGGTGCGTGCGGCCGCCGCCGCCTTGCCGAGGTACGGCGTCCACTTCGCCCAGCACAGCCCCGCCACGAAGACAGCGGCCGTGACCGCGACGCCGGCCAGCACCGCGCGGCGGGACGCGAACTCGGCGCCCTGGTGTGTGGCCATAGCGGGAAACGCTAACCGACGGCCCGATCGTGATATCGGCGCCGAGGATTACCCTCGTCTCCCATGGCGCTCCTCCTCCGCAAGCTGTTCCGCATCGGCAAGCTGCCCGACGAGTTGCGGGCCGGTCTGGAGTCCGAAGGCATCCTGCACCTGGCGGAGTTCGTCCCGGTCACGCGTCGCTTCAGCGGGTCGATACCCGGTAAACGGGCCAGCGGCAGCGTGTCGAGCTACACCGGCGCGCTCGCGCTGACCAACGAACGGGTACTCGCCACCCTGTCGACCGTGCCCAAGCTCGCCGGCCGGACGATCGATCAGCGCTTCGACGCCCCGGCGACCGGACCCGTCACCGCCGAGCTGTCGGCCACCGGACTGCACATCCAGGTCGACGTCTCCGCGGTGGATCCGCGCTGCAAGGGCGAACTGGCACTGCACTACCGGACCGATATCCCCGAGGACCTCCTGCTGCGGCTCCCCACGCTGACGCTGGCCTACAGCGTCCCGCCGGAGTGGGTGTTCCGGGCGGTCGGTGTGCCGTACCGGCCCTGAGGTCGGCGCAGTCTCACTCGGCGACCGAGAAGGTCGCGATGACCTTCGTCGGGGTGAGCCGAACGACCAGCTCCCCCGGCACGCCGTTGCGGCGGCCGAACTCCTGCGCGCGGTCCGGACCCATGTACCGTCCGCCGATCCGGGTCGCGGTGTCGAGCAGCTCCTCGGGGTCCTCGCCGAGCGACGCGACGCCCTGCACCTGGACGAAGGAGTACGGCGGATCCTGGTCGTCGACGCACATCACCACCCTCGGGTCGCGGCGCAGCGCACGGCCTTTCGCGGTGTCACGGCCGGTGTTGAACACCAGCTGACCGCCGTCGACGATGAACCACACCGGCGCGACGAGGGGCCTGCCGTCGGCCGCGACGTAACCCAGCTTGCCGGTCCGAGTGCCCTCGGACAGGAAGGCGAGCACGTCGTCGGAGAACTCGTCCATGCGCCAAGCGTAGATCCGACGGGCTAAGTTTCATCGCGTGACATCTCCGCAGCGCGCCAACGTGCTGATCGTCCACTGGCACGATCTCGGGCGCTATCTCGGCGCCTACGGACACGACGACGTCCACAGTCCGCGCCTCGACCGCTTCGCCGCCGAGAGCATCCTGTTCACCCGGGCGCACGCGACCGCCCCGCTGTGCTCACCGTCGCGGGGGTCGCTGTTCACGGGCCGTTATCCGCAGGGCAACGGCCTGGTGGGGCTGGCACACCACGGCTGGGAGTACCGCACCGGCGTCCGCACCCTGCCCCACGTCCTGTCCGAAAACGGTTGGCACACCGCCCTGTTCGGCATGCAACACGAGACGTCGTATCCGGCGAAGCTGGGTTTCGCCGAATTCGACGTGTCCAACTCGTACTGCGAATACGTCGTCGAGCGCGCCACCGACTGGCTGCGCGACGCACCGCGGCAACCGTTCCTGCTCACCGCGGGGTTCTTCGAGACCCACCGCCCCTACCCACGGGACCGCTACGAACCCGCCGACGCCTCGACCGTCGAACTGCCCGACTACCTGCCCGACGACGACGCGGTGCGCCAGGACCTCGCCGAGTTCTACGGGTCCATCACGGTCGCCGACGCCGCGGTCGGACAACTCCTCGACACACTGGAGAGCACCGGCCTCGACCGCACCACCTGGGTGGTGTTCATGACCGACCACGGTCCCGCGCTGCCGCGGGCCAAGTCCACCCTCTACGACGCGGGTACCGGCATCGCGATGATCATCCGGCCGCCGCGCGACGCGGGGATCGCCCCGGGCGTGTACGAGGACCTGTTCAGTGGTGTCGATCTGCTGCCCACCCTGCTCGACGTGCTCGGCGTCGACATCCCCGCGGAAGTGGACGGCCTTTCGCACGCCGACAATTTGCTGGGCGGTCCGGAAAAGGCGCGAGAGATTCGCACCGCGGTGTACACGACGAAGACGTATCACGATTCTTTCGATCCCATCCGGGCCATTCGCACCAAGGAATACAGTTACATCGAGAATTACGCGAGTCGACCGCTGCTCGACCTGCCCTGGGACATCGCCGAAAGCGCCCCTGGCCGCATCGTCGGACCGCGCGCCCGCACGCCACGGCCGGAGCGGGAACTGTACGACCTGCGCGCCGACCCGACGGAGCAACACAACCTGCTGACGTCGGAGAACAAGATCAACGCCGAGACGATCGCGGGTGATCTCGCACTCCTGCTCGACGACTGGCGCGTGAAAACGAACGACGTCATTCCTTCGGATTTCGCGGGCACTCGGATATCGGACCGCTACACCGAGACGTATCTGCGAATTCACGGACGGGAAGTCACCAGCCGCTCGGCCATCGCCGCCGAACGTGGAATCGAGGACGAGCGCCGCCCGGCGCAATGAAAAAACTCATCGTGAACGTAATTGCCTTGTGGGCGGTCGAATTGCGTTGCGGTTAGGCTCGACCGCATGCCTTCCCAGCCCACGGCATATCTGGTCCTCGCCTCGCAGCGCAGCGGCAGCACGCTGCTGGTGGAATCGCTGCGCGCCACCGGCGTCGCGGGCGAACCCCAGGAGTTCTTCCAGTACCTGCCCAAGACCAGTCAGGCGCCGCAGCCGCGGGAGTGGTTCGCCGACGTGCGGGACGAATCGATCCTGCGTCTGCTCGACCCCCTCGACGAGGGCAAGCCGGACCTCGCGCCCGCCACGATCTGGCGCGACTACATCCGCACGGTCGGCCGCACACCCAACGGCATCTGGGGCGGCAAGCTGATGTGGAATCAGACGCCGCTGCTCCTCGACCGGGCCGCGGATCTGCCCGACCGCACAGGCGACGGCCTGCTCGCCGCCATCCGCGACGTCATCGGCAGCGATCCCGTGCTGGTGCACGTGTACCGGCCCGACGTGATCTCCCAGGCGGTGTCGTTCTGGCGGGCCGTGCAGACCCGGGTGTGGCGCGGCCGCCCCGACCCGGTGCGCGACGCCCGCGCGGAGTACCACGCCGGCGCCATCGCCCACGTCGTGAAAATGCTTCGCGCACAAGAAGAAGGCTGGCGCACCTGGTTCGCCGAGGAGAACGTCGAACCGATGGACGTGCCGTACCCGGTACTGTGGCGCAGTTTGACCGAGGTCGTGGGCGACATCCTCGAGAAGCTCGGCCAGGACCGCAGGCTGGCTCCCGCGCCAGTGCTCGAGCGGCAGGCCGACCAGCGCTCCGACGAATGGGTGGACCGGTACCGCGCCGATGCGGAGAAGGAGGGCCTGCCGACGTGACGATCACCGACCTCGACGCTCTCCGCGTCGACGAACTGCGACTGCTGGAAGCCGAGGCGGTGCACATCATCCGCGAGGTGGTCGCCGAACTCGAACGCCCGGTCCTGCTGTTCAGCGCGGGTAAGGACTCGATCGTGCTGCTGCGGTTGGCGGAGAAGGCGTTTCGGCCCGCGCCGCTGCCGTTCCCGGTGATGCACGTCGACACCGGGCACAACTTCGACGAGGTCATCGAGTTCCGCGACCGCCGGGTCACCGGGCACGGCCACAAACTCATCGTCGCCTCGGTGCAGGAGTCCATCGACAAAGGGCGCGTGCCCGATCCCGGTCCCGGCGCATCACGCAACCGCCAGCAGACCCGCACCCTGCTCGACGCGCTGGAGGAGGGCGGTTTCGACGTGGCGTTCGGCGGCGCCCGCCGCGACGAGGAGCGCGCCCGGGCCAAGGAACGCATCCTGAGTTTCCGCGACGAGTTCGGACAGTGGGATCCGCGCGCCCAGCGGCCCGAGCCGTGGTCGCTGTACAACGGGCGCATCAAGAAGGGTGAGCAGGTCCGCGTCTTCCCGCTGAGCAACTGGACCGAACTCGACGTGTGGCGCTACATCCAGCTCGAAGGCCTCGAGCTGCCGTCGATCTACTTCGCCCACCAGCGTGAGGTTTTCGCCCGCGACGGCATCCTGCTGGCGGTGTCGCAGTACGCGCAGCCCCGCGACGGGGAGACCTCCGCGGTCGAGTGGGTGCGCTACCGCACGGTCGGCGACCTCACCATCACCGGTGCGGTGCGGTCGCAGGCCACCGACATCGAGCGCGTGATCGCCGAGATCTCCGCGGCCACCGTGTCCGAACGCGGGGAGACCCGCGCCGACGACCGCACGTCCGCCGCCGCCATGGAGGACCGCAAACGCGAGGGGTACTTCTGATGGGGCGAGAGCAGCCGACCCGCCAGCTGCTGCGCATCACCACCGCCGGATCGGTCGACGACGGCAAGAGCACGCTGATCGGCCGGCTGCTGCACGACACCGACAGCCTGCCGCTCGACCACCTCGAAGCCGTCACCGACGAAGAGGGCGTTGCCGATCTGGCCGCGCTGTCGGACGGGCTGCGCGCAGAACGCGAACAGGGCATCACCATCGACGTCGCCTACCGGTTCTTCTCGACCGCGAACCGCAGCTACATCCTGTCCGACACGCCCGGACACGAGCGCTACACCCGCAACATGTTCACCGGCGCATCCAACGCGCACGTCGCCGTCCTGCTCGTCGACGCGCGGGCCGGTGTGCTCCGGCAGACCAACCGGCACGCCCGCATCGCAAAGCTGTTGGGCATCAAACACTTCGTCGCGACCGTGAACAAGATCGACCTCGTCGACTTCGACAAGGACCGCTTCACCGCCGTACACGACCAGCTGCGGCAGCTGTCGGCGCGCCTGGGCGGGCTCGACGTCACGGTCATCCCGATCGCCGCCAAACACGGCGACAACGTCGTGCACCGCTCGCGGCGGACACCCTGGTACGACGGTCCCACGCTGCTGGAGTACCTCGAGGGTGTGGAACTGACGGCGCCGCAACCCGAACCGGCGAAACTGCGGCTCCCGGTCCAGTGGGTGTCGCGGCCCACCGCCCAGCAGCGCCGCCGCTACACCGGGCGGCTGTCGGCGGGCACATTGAGCGTCGGGGACACGGTCGTCAGCCTGCCCGCGGGCACCCGCTCGACCGTGACCGTGGTCGACACCCTCGACGACGACCGGACCACGGCCGTCGCCCCGCTGTCGGTGTCGATCGAACTCGCCGACGACATCGACGTCGGCCGCGGCGACGTGTTCGTCAGCGGCGCTGAGGATGCCACGCTTCCCGTCCTGGCCCGGGAACTGGACGCGGCGGTGTGCTGGTTCTCCGACGCCCCGCTGCGGGCCGGTGACCGGCTGGCGCTCAAACAGGGCACCCGCACGGTGCGCGCCACCGTGCAGGCCCTGCACAGCAGGCTCGATCCCGAGACGCTCGACGAATTCGACAACCCGGTCGAGTTGGTGCTCAACGACATCGGGTCGGTGACGCTGCGCACGAGTTCGGTCGTGGTGGCCGACGCGTACGCCGACAACCGGGACAGCGGTGCGTTCATCCTCATCGACGAGTCGAGCAACGACACGGTCGGCGCGGGCACGATCCTCGAGCCGCGCGAGGTCAGGCCGGGGGCGCAGACACGCAACGACATCCGTTGGCACCCTTCGTCGCTCGACCGTGGCCACCGGTGGAGTTCGACAGGTCAGCGCGGTGCGACGATCTGGTTCACCGGTCTGCCGGCGTCGGGCAAGTCGACGCTCGCCGTGGCCGTCGAACGTGCCCTCGTGGAGTCCGGTCAGGTGGCGTATCTACTCGACGGCGACAACATCCGGCACGGGCTGTCGGACGACCTCGGCTTCTCGGCGGGTGACCGCGCCGAGAACATCCGCCGCGTCGGGCACCTCACCCGCCTGTTCGCCGATGCCGGGGTCGTCGCGCTGGCCTCGCTCGTGTCGCCGCTGAAGTCCGACCGCGAGATCGCCCGCACCCTCAACGACGCGGCCAAGCTACCGTTCATCGAGGTCTATGTGGCCACCCCGGTCGAGGAGTGCGAGAAGCGCGACCCGAAGGGCCTTTACGCCCGCGCCCGCGCCGGTGAGCTCAAGGGGCTGACCGGTGTGGACGCACCCTACGAACCGCCCGACGATCCGGATCTGGTGCTCGACACCACCGGCGCCGACATCTCCGAACTCGTGGCCCGGGTCATCGAGCTGCTCGACCGCAGACGCTGACCGACGCGCGCGACCACGAACACCCGCCGGAACGGGAAGAACGTGCGACCGTCGGCGCGGCGCGGATAGGCCGCGTCGAGCAACGGGATGAGGTCGGCGCGGAACCGCTCCCACTGGTCGTCGGTGAGCCGGCTGCGCACCGGCCGCAGCGCCGTCCCGGTGATCCAGTCCAGGACGGGGTGCTCCCCGGTCAGTTCGTGGAGGTAGGTGGTCTCCCACGCGTCGACGGTGCAGCCCGCGTCGGTCAGCAGCTCCGCGTATCCCGACGGCGTCGCCACGACCTCACCGACCAGCGACGGGACGTCGGCCAGCAGCGCCGTCCACGGCTGCCGATTCGCCAGCTCCCGCACCGTCTGGTGGGAGGGGGCGGCGAAGTTCCCCGGCACCTGCATCGCCAGCCACGATCCGGGTGCGAGGGCCCCGGCCCAGCGGGCCAACAGCTCGGGATGCTCGGGCACCCAGTGCAGCGTGGCATTGCTCAGCACGACGTCGGTGTCGGGTTGCGGCGTCCAGTCCCGCACGTCGCCGACCTCCGCGGCCACACCGCGTGCCCGTGCGGCCGCCACCATCTCCGGGGAGCTGTCCCACGCCTCGACGACCGCCGACGGCCACCGCTGCGACAGGGTGGCCGTGAGATTGCCTGGGCCGCAACCGAGATCGACGACCCGGCGCGGCGCGTCCGCCCCGATACGGGTCACGAGGTCGGCGAACGGCCTGCCGCGGTGGTCGGCGAACGACAGGTACACCTCGGGACTCCACATGTCGCCAGTGTGGCACCGTCCCCTGTGAAGCTGTGGCGCCGACTGTGCCGCCGTAACGCTGGGCGGGCCGGTCCTTCGCCCTGATACCCAGTCGACGCGTGTCAACCCGGCTACCATCGCAGCGGTGACTTCTCCCGCCGATCCGGTCGACCCGCCCGTCCCGATGCCCGACGTGCCGGGGGGCGACGCCGGTGCCCGCGGCCTGCCGCGGCGCGGCGACCTCACGCTGCGCCAGCGTCTGATCGTCGACGCCTCGGCCACCGCCGACGTGGCGTTGCGCACCGGCGTCGCCTCGATGGTGGGCGCGGCGATGCTGCCTTCGGTGATCGGGTCGGCGCTGCGACCGTCGACCACGCGCGCCGACGCCGAACACCTACGGTTCTACGGCGAACTCGCCGCCGCCCAGGACCCGAAGGTGTCGTTTCCGGCGCCGACCGCACCGCCCCGCGTCGTCTCACGGCCCGCCAACCCGGTTGCCGAGTGGACCGCGCACGGCCGCGTCCACAACATCCGGTTCCGCAGCAGTTTCGAGGCGGTCAACCCGGCACTGCGCGAGCGTGGCCGTGGTTTCACGCGAAACAACGTCGTGCACGCCCAGCATTGGCGCCACGACGACGGCCCGCATCCGACGCTGTGCGTGATCCACGGGTTCATGGGTTCGGCCTATCTGTTCAACGGCCAGTTCCTCTCGCTGCCGTGGTTCTACCGCTCCGGCTACGACGTGGTGCTGTACACGCTCCCGTTCCACGGCCGGCGCGCCGAGAAGTACTCCCCCTACAGCGGATACGGCTACTTCGCGAACGGGTTCGCCGGATTCGCCGAGGCGATGGCCCAGGCGGTGCACGACTTCCGTTCTCTCGTCGACTATCTCGAGTTCACCGGCGTCGACCGGGTCGCGGTCACCGGAATCTCGCTCGGCGGGTTCACCTCGGCGCTGCTGGCGTGCGTCGACGACCGCATCCAGGCGGTCATCCCGAACGTGCCGGTGGTGACGCCGGATCGCACGGTCGACGAGTGGTTCCCCGCCAACAGGCTGGTGGCGCTCAACCGCCGGATCGCCCGCCTCGACCCCGAGCTCGAGGCAGCCGCGGCGCGGTATCCGTCACCGCTGAACTATCAGCCGCTGGTGCCGCGCGACCGCCGGTTGATCATCACCGGTCTCGGTGATCGACTGGCCCCGCCGCAGCAGGCCGAAATGCTGTGGGAACACTGGGAGCGCTGCGCGTTCCACTGGTTCCCCGGCAACCACCTGCTGCACGTCAGCCAACCGGACTACCTGCGCCGGATGACGCGCTTCCTGGGCGACGTCATGTTCAGCTGACGGCCGGATCAGATCCCGAGAACCTCGCGCGCTCGATCTATCTCGTCGGGATCGGCGGTCGTCGGGACGAGCCTGAGCTCGTCGAGACCCGCTGCGCACGCATTGTCCACGGCGGCACGGAGCCGGGGCCGGCGGTCGCCTGGCCTCACGCGGTGTCGGACGCTCCGGTGCCCACGGGTTCCGCTGCCCGGCGACGATCGACCGGCCAGCGCAGCCCGTGCAGCAACTCCTCGGTCACCGGTGTGGCCGGGCCCTCGAGCCGGTCGTCGGTGAGGGGGTGCAGCGCCTCGACCGCGGGCCGCTGCCTACCGCGCTGCGGGGTCAGACCGGTCAGCGGGGCACGGGCGGCCGGCTTGTCGGCGGTGCGCAGCGTGCATCCCACGATCGCCTTCGGACGGCGGGGGCTGCCGACGAGGTCGACGGCCGTCCACGTCTCGGCCGACGGATATGCCGCGACGGCGTCGAGGGTGTCGGCCAACCGCTCGTCGACGGCCACCCGGTACGCCGCGACATAGCCGTCCTCACCGCGCAGTCCGCGCCACGTCTCCCGCGCCGCGCGCGGCACCGGCGACTCGGCGTCGTCGACCGGCGTCACCGTCCATCCCACCTCGCGCAGGTGGTCGGTGAGCCGGCGGGCGGCGATCTCGGTGGTCTCGCGCAGCGGCAGCCGGGTCGAACGGGCTTGCAGCGCAGCCAGATTGTCCTTCGCAGCGACCGTAAGCGCGATCCATGTCGTCCGCTCGCCGGCCGCGTCCCGGCTCACGACGCGTACTTTGTGGGCCCGCACCCCGTAGCGGTCGACGTATCCGGCGAGCAGCGGCAGCGGCAGCTCGCTCGATGCGGCACCGTCGACGCGCAGCGTCACCGTCGCCAGATCCGGGGTAGCGCGGCGGGTGTGGCCGCCGCGGCGGTTCCGGGAGACGATCGCGATGCGACGCCGCACGATGTCTGTGACGAAAAGACCTCTCCACCAGGCGAACAGCACGATGACGGCGGCGACCGCCACGCCGAGGACCCAGCGGTCGGCGGCCGTCCGCCACGGATAGGCCAGCGCCGCCGGGATGACGAACAGCAGCGCCAAGGTGATCCGGGCCGTCATGAGGCCTCGTCCTTTCGTCGTCGGGCCGCCACCACCGCGGCCAGCACGGTGAGGGCGAGCGCCGCGGTCCCGATCAGGGCGACCGTGCGGGGGGTGTGGTCGGGTGCCGGGGGAACCGGCGGTCCGGCAATGGGTTTGGCGTCGAACGTGGCCACCGGTTCGTCGGGGAGTTGCCAGGTGAGGGCGGCGACGGGGTCGACGCTGCCCGCCCCCACCACGTTCGACGGTGAGCGCGGACCGCCGTGAGCGGTCGCCGTCAGGCGCTGTACCACCTCTTCGGCGGTCAATTGCGGAAACCTGCTGCGCACCAGCGCCGCGACGCCGGAGACATAGGCGGCCGCATAGCTCGTGCCGCTGACCGGGAACAGTTCGTCGCGGTCGTTGGGCAGAGCGTTGGCCAGTCCCCCGTCGGGGGCGTTGCTCACCGACGTGATGCCCTCGCCCGGCGCGGCGATCCCGACCCAGGGCCCCGACATGGTGAAGTCCGACGGCTGGCCGGTGCTGGTCAGCGAACCGACCGACAGCACGTAGGGCTGCCACCACGACGGGATCGACACGGACGTGACGCCAGCCCAGTTGCGGGGATCGTCGGGGCGGCTGAGGTCGGCGGGCGGATTGGCTTCGCAGGCCGATCCGGTGCTCGTCCCGCCGCGGTGATTACCCGCTGCCGCCACGATCACGGCGTCCTTCTCGCGGGCCGCATACCGAAGGGCGGCACCGAGTTCGGTCTGGTCGACGGTCTTGGTGGCGGGCAGGCAGCTCACCACCGAGATGTTGATGACGCGCGCGCCGAGGTCGGCGGCCCGCACCACGGCCCGCGCGAGGCCGGCGACATCGGCCGCGGCGCGCGACACCACGGGGTCCTCCCCCGGGTTCGCGGGTGCGAAGCGCGGCGAGTTCTGCCGGATCGACACGATGCGCGCGGCGGGGGCCACCCCCGAGAAGCCGTCGTTGCCGGGTTGGCCGGCGATCAGGCCGGCGACGAGTGTGCCGTGGCCGTCGCAGTCGGTGAGGCCGTCGGTGGTGCCGAGGAAATCCCCGCCCGGATCGACGTTCGGCAGCCGCGGCCCGGGGGTGACGCCGGTGTCGATGACGGCGACTGTCTGGCCCTCCCCGCGGCTGTGCCGCCACGCACCGGACAGGTTGAGCGCCACCTGGTTCGGGTTGACCGCACCGGGGTCGCTGCCGGGCAGCACCCCGCCGACGACGCACTCCCCACGCTGGGCCATCGGCTGCACGGGTCCGGCGCTGCCCGACGGCGGCGATGCCGCGGGGTCGACCTCCGGTGGGCTCACCGCCACCGCGGGCGGCGCACCGAGCAGGGCGACCGCACCGGTGACAGCGAACAGGGCGAGAGGGCGGATCACCTGTTGAGCACCCAGCTGAACAGTCCGACGAGATAGGCCATCACGGGGATCAGCGAAGCGTCGACACCGGCCGCGGCGAATCCGACCAGGCGCCGCATCGGCAGGGAATACGTCTCGGGCGAGGCGATCGACGGGTTCAACGCCACGACCACCCAGACCACCACCAGCACCAACGCGGCGGCCAGCGCCCACCACGCGGCATCGAACCGGTCGGTGGCGGCGAAGAGCACGAGCAGCGCCACCGTCAACAGGAACGGGTGCGCCAGCAGCCAGGCCTTGCACGGCGCGGAATCCCACACCCGGGCGCGCAGCACGGCCCCTGCCGCCGCGGCCACCACGACGTACCAGGCCCAGCGGGACACGTCCTGCTGTCCGACGAGCACGAGCGATCCGGTGACGCTGAGCAGCACACCCGCGGCGAGGAAGCCGGTCTGGTGCGACTGGCTCATCCGCACGCGCCGCGGCAGGTCCTCGAGCACCCGCAGCGGCTGCGCCGACGGCGTGGGATCGCCCGGCGCGGGGATCACCGGCAGCGGGAACCGCGCCCACATCGCCGACAGCTGGGCGGCCTGCACGGTCACCAGCAGTCCGATCAGGATCAGCACACAGCCGAGCACGGTGTCGGACAGCGTCCACACCGACGCGGCGGCGGCCGTCAGCAGCACACCGAAACCCGTTGCCGCCGTTGCGGTGAACAGCGCGACGGCGCGGTCGCCGGTGGTCAGGCTGATCACCGACCACGCCGTGACGCCCGCCGCGGCCAGCAGGATCTGCGCGGCACCGAACTCCCCGGGCACCGCCAGCGCGAACGCGGCCGCCACGGGCGGCAACGCGACGATCGCCAGCGCACTGCCGAGCACCGGCGCGGCGGCGCGGGTGAGCAGCGCCCCGAGTACGGCCGCGATCGCCACGGCGCAGACCACGAACAGTCCGATCGGGTCCTCGGTCACGATCCGGTGCGCGACGCTCAGTCCGGTGGCCACCAGCACCAGGCCCACCGCTGCCAGCGCCGCGGCCCGCTTGATGTGTGCCGGCCCCCAGCGCTTCTCCTGTGCGGCGGAGAAGATCACCGCGGCGTCCGCGATGTCCTCGACGATGCGCGGCGCGGCCGGTCCGGCCGGTACCGGTTGCAGCGCGAGCAGGTCGCCGTCGACCACCCCGACGGTGTCCAACGTGGCGTCGAGGCTGAACGGCGCCCCTCCGATGGGGGCCAGGCTCAGCCGCGCCGGTCGGGACGCCGAATCGTCCCCGTCCTGGCCGTCGTCGTGCGGGCGCGCCATGCGCTGCACCGCGGGCAGGATCTCGCGTAGCGGCAGACCGGCGGGCAGCGCCATCTCGGTCAGGCGGCCGCCATCGTCGCCGCCGGCGAGCACGGCCACCCGCACGATCGGCATCACAGTGTTGTCGGACATTGTCGTGTTCTCGGTTCTCTCGTGTCGTGTTCGTCGAAGTCTCTGGTGAGGTGCAGGTCGGGGAACCAGGCCCCGCTGGGCAGGGATCCGGTCAGCCGTTCGACGGCCGCCGCGATGGCGAACGGGGTGCCGGGCGCGAACGTCGACACCCACTCCCCGTCGAACGCCCGGGCCGGGCTGACCAGGACCCTGCCCTCGGCGGTGTCGACGACGCTGACGCCGACCTGGGTGCTGACCCGGTGTCCGTCGCGGTGTTCACCGGCCACGATCTCCACGTAGGTCCGCGTCGTGTCGAACGCCGCCTCGACGACGGGCCGCGCCGACGGCGGGATGCCGAGGAAGTCGAGCACCTCGGCCAGCGGCGCCCCCTGGCGGATCCGCTCGTCCGCGCGGGCGCCGACGTCGGTCGGGAGCGTGAACTCGGCGAAACGCGCGGGCGGCCGTTGCGACAGCCCAGCGCAGAGCACCGGCACCAGCGCGTGCGGATGGTCGATGTCCATGCGGGTGAACGTGACGAGCGCGCCGCTGCGCAGCGCCACGACCGTCTGCCCGCGGCGGCGCGCCACCACACCGCGCAGAAGCGCGCCCCGGCCGGATACGAACCGCAGATCGAGCCACTGTTCGGCGCGGCACACCACCCGCACCCACTCGGCCACCCGCGGATCGACCCTGCCGTCGTCACCGGACAGCACGCCGAGCGATTCGAGCGCGGCCACCGTCTCGGCGGTGAAACCCGCCCGTTCGGCCTCGTGGCTGTACGGCGGGGTGACCGCCAGCACCCAGGGCAGTGATCCCGCACCGATGATGTCGGCGACGAACCACGCCTGGGCGGCGGTCAGCTCAACGGCGTTGGGACCCACTGCGAACCGATACCTGCCCGGCCCGTCGGGGAACGCTCAACCCCACTTGGCGCCCTCGGCCTGGTCGCGGGCGCTCATCGACATGGTGTTCGCCTCGTGGGTGCTCGCCATGGCGCGGTAGGCGCGCACCAGTTCCTCCAGGCTGGCGTTCCACTGGGCCTGCCAGGCCTGGTAGGTGGTGCCGGTGTCGCCCTGCCAGGCGCTGGCCAGGGCGGCCTGCTCGCTGGCGATGTCGGCGCCGACGGCGTGCATCGCGCCCGCGTAGCTCGACATCTCGCCCGCGTGCGCCAGCATCGCCGGGTAGTTGTACATGATCTGGGACATGGGAATCTCCTGGGTCGTCTCGCGGGTACGTCAGATGGCGGTGTAGGTGCTCGCGGCCGCCGCGTCTTCGGCGACGTAGGTGCCCGCGGCGTCGCCGAGGTTGGCCTGGGCGATGTCGAGCAGGGCGTTGATCTTGGCCGACACCTCGATGAAGCGGGCGTGGGCGGCCTGGAAGGCGGCCGACGACTCGCCCATGTGGAAGGCCTGGGCCGACTGCGCGGCCTGTTCGGCCTGAGCCATGGTGCTGCGCATCAGCGCGGCCTTGGCGCCGAACGCGGCCTCGGAGGCGACGATCTGGGGGATGTGGGCGTCGAGCATGCTCATGGTGTGTCCTTTCGACGTGGTGGAAGTTGTTGGGTGATCGGGTCTTTGCTCAGGTGCGCGCTCCCCCTTCCGGCTCCTCACCGGTGGTCCCGGGTTCGCCGTCGGGATTCCAGTCACCGGGCAGCATCGGGCTGACCGGTCCGCTGCCGAACGCGTCCGGAGACAGGGTGGTCAACCCGGTGGCCCTGGCGCCGGCCGAACCGGGTGCGGTGCCGGTGAAGCCCATCGGTCCGGCGCCACGCGTCGACGCCGCCACGGTGGGTTCGTCCACGGGCGGCTGTTCGTCGGGATCGTCCTCGTAATCCATGTAGGCGTCGGCGTATCCGCGGCCCTTGACTTCGGCCGCCTTGCGGCGCCTGCGTTTACGCCGCGCCGCCGCCGATGCGGCCGCCGCAGCCGCCGCGGCCGCCGGGATGTCTCCTGCCGGCGCCTTGGCACTGGTGGAGTCGCGCAGGGTCGGGGTGAACCCCTCACCGGGATCGGCACCCCGCACCGCGTACGGCACCAGCGGGGCGGCCGCGGTCGCGGCGGGTGCGGGAGCGGCCGGCGCCGCGGCGGTGCTGCCCGCCGGGGCCGGGGCCGGCGCTGCGGGCGCACCCGCGGGGACGCCTGCCACCGGGAACACCTGCTGCTCGGCGCGAGGGGCAGGGGCGGGTGCCGGTTCCTGCTGTTGCGGCGCGGGCGGTTCCATGAGGTCGGGCCGGAGTGCGTCGATGATCAGCACGAGGCCGGCGATGCCCAGCGGGATGAGGGCCGCAAGCAGGAACGGTGAGGCGAAGATCATGGCCCAGGTCGGCCACCCCACCAGGTTGGTGAACACCTGGTAGGCGACGGCGGAAAGCAGCGGCCCCCAGGTGACAAGCGCCGCAGAAGGATTCGTCATGAAGTCGTTGAGCAGCTGCTGCAGGTTCCCCAGCGGATCGCGCAGGAAGTCGATGATCTCCTGTCCACCCGGCACGTTCTGCAGGTACATCTCGAGCAGCTGGTTGATGCTGTCGGAGATGTTGAGCGCCGAGCCGGATTCGCCGGCCTGCGCCTGGGCGCCGAGCTGCTGCACGGTCGCCATCGCCTGGCCCGCCTCGCCGACACCCGGGGCGAGCAGGAACGGTGCGGGCGCCGTCGTGGGGGTGGCGGCGAGCGCGGCACCGGCGACGGCCTGATAGGTGCTCATACTCGTCGCGGCCTGGATCCACATCCGCACGTAGTCGGCTTCGTTGACGGCGATCGGGATGGTGTTGATGCCGAGGAAGTTCGTGGCGAGCAGCACCGCGTGGGTGGCGTGGTTCGCGGCCAGTTCACCGAGGGTCGGCATCGTCGCCAGGGCCGTGGTGTAGGCGGCAGCCGCCGTCTCGTGCTGCGCCGCCGTGGCCGCGCTGTTGGCGCTGGCCTGCGCCAGCCACGCCAGGTACGGGGTGTGCGCCGCGACGTACTGTTCGGCGCTCGGCCCTTCCCAGGCACCGGCCTGTACGGCGCTCAGCACGCTGGTGAGTTCGGCTGCTGCCGAGGCGTATTCGGCACTCAGCGACTGCCATGCCCCCGCCGCGGCAAGCAGCGACCCGGGCCCGGGGCCACTGGCCAGCAGCGCCGAGTGGACCTCGGGTGGCAGGGCCATCCAGACCGGGGCGGTCATGACGGGGTGAGCGGAGCGATGGGGCCTGACATGTCAGCCGCGGGCGATCATGTACGCGGACGCGTTCATGGCATCGCCGCTGGCGTAGCTCGCCCCCGACTGTCCGACGCCGACGCCGGACCGGCCGAGCTCCTGGACACCCTGGGCGGCGACGGCCCCGTGGCGGGCGCCGCCTGCGCTGAGGCCGGCGGCGGTCTGCAGCGAGACGGGGTCGGCGGCGGGCGGCAGCACGGCACCGATCAGCGGCGCCGCGGCGGCGTGGGCGGACGCCAGCCGGGCGGTGAGCGCCTCGACGGCGGCGCTCGCCGCGGTGAGTCCTTCGGGGACGACGCGAAGTGTCATCAGCGGTAGTCCTTTCCATGGGTGCGGGTCGAACCGTTGGTGTTCGCCACGGCCTCCCCGGCGAGCGGGTTGACGAGCTGGACGAACGTGGGGGTGTCGCTGTCGCCGAGCAGCAGCGCCCGGCCAGCGGGCAGCCGGCTGAACCGGTGGCCGCGCAGTTTGCCGCTGTCCTGCGGGTTACCGGACAGCATCAGTGTGGTCGCCTGCAGATCGTTGAGGCGGCGCAGCAGCGGCGCGGTCATCACCGCGTGTGCCGACCCGGTCGCCCTGGCCGTGACGATCACGCGCAGCCCGAGATCGCCCGCCTGGGACAGCAGTCCGATCAGCGGTGTCCACGGGCGCTGCCCGACGTAGGGACCGTTGACCGCGGGGCCGTCCGGGATCTGGTCGACATCGTCGATGATCAGGTAGTGCGTATGGCCCTGGTACGACCATGCGCTCAGCTGCGCGGGCGTCAGACCGGCCGGGGGACGACGCTTTTCGATCAACGCGGACAGGCCGAGCATCGCCGGGGTGATGCGGTCGATGTTCGCGGTGTACTCGTTGTCGGCGAACAGCGGTTCGTCGACCAGTTGCAGGCGCCGGTCGATGACGGTGAACGCGACCTCGTCGGAGGTCGAGTGCTCGCGCACCGTCCGGATGATGTGGCGCAACAGCGCCGTCTTCCCGGACCTGGTGTCGCCGAAGACCATCAGCAGCGGGTTCTGCGCGAAGTCCAGCACCACCGGGGCGAGGTCCTCCTCGCGCTGACCGATGACGACCCGTTCGGGTCCGGGGTACAGCGGCCCCAGGTCGGTAGGTGCGAGGTCGTGCGGCAGCAACCGCACCGGAGGTGCGGACTGCTCGGGGAATCGGGCGTTGATGGCTGCGATGAGCTCGAGCGCCGGGGTGGCGAACAGGAAGTGCTCGGCGGCCATCGTGAGCCCGCGGCCGGGCTGATCGGCGGGCACGGCGTCGGCGGGGCGGCGCAGGGCGCCGGGTACCCGCACGTTGCTGTCATGGCTGTCGTGCAGTTTGAGTTCCAGCCGCATCCCCAGCCCGTCGCGCATGTTCAGCGGCACCTCGAGCCAGTTCGGTGTCGTGATGACGACGTGGATGCCGTAGGCCAGGCCGTTGTTGACCAGCTCGGTCACCTTGCCCAGCAACGGATTGCGCGTGTTGAAGGTGTCGGTGTTGTCGCGGCTGAACGCGTACAGGTTGTCGATGACTAAGAAGACGTCGGGGTACACCTCTCCGCGTCCGTACTCGCCGCGCGCGCCGCCGGCCTGCCGGGCCCGCAGCAGCTGTTCGAGCTCGCCGAAGGTGCGCCGGATGCGTTCAGGCTCGAGCGGTGTCGCGACACTGCCGACATGGGCCAGATCGGCCAGCGGGGCGAGTTTGCCGCCGCCGTAGTCGAGGCAGTAGAACGTGACGTCGCGCGGTGAGTGCAGTGCGGCCGCGGACAGCACGAACGTCTGCAGCGCCGTGGACTTCCCGGATTTCGGGCCGCCGTGGATGACCATGTTCGCCGCCGACGAGGTGGCGTCGAAGACCAGCGGGTCGCGTCGCATCTCGAACGGTTTGTCGATCTCGCCGAGCGGCCACCGCCACTGCCGTGCCGGCACCGCCGACCGCTGCAGCACCTCGACGAGCTGGATGGGCTCGTCGAGCGGGGGCAGCCACAGCTGCGGCGCCTTCGGTCCGTACTGCGCCAGCTGCTGACCGATCGTGGTGATCAGCTTGCGCGGCGGGGCCGCCTCCAGTTCGGGTTCGGCCGACGGGATGACGGTGTCGGGTTCGGGTTCCACACGAGAGGCGGTGAACAGCTGCGGCTGCGGCAGGGCCCGCACCACGATCGACCGCTCCGCGCGCGGCGGTTCGTAGATACCGTCGACGTAGGTGCTGCGGAACTTGATCGGCACCGCACCCGGTGCGGGCACCAGGAAGCCCTCGCCCTTGTGTTCGCGCCCGGACTCGATGTGGTAGGCGTCCTCGACCCCGATGATCTGACGGGAGATGCTGGGGCTGGCCACCTTCAGACCGATGCGGTACGAGGTGTTCTTGTCGATGTCCTTGATCTTGCCGACGTCGAGGGTCTGCGAGGCGAACAGGATGTGGATCCGGAACGAGCGGCCCTTGCGCGCCACGTAGTCGAACAGGTCGGCGTACTCGGGGTGGTCGGCGAGCATCAGCGTGAACTCGTCGGCGACCACGAACAGCGTGGGCAGCGGCGGCAGGTCGTGGCCCGCCGTGATCGCCGCCTCGTACTCGGTGACCGAGTTGAAGGCACTGCCCTGCACCCGGCGGCCGGTCTCCTTGAGCAGTTGCTCACGCCGCGCCACCTCACCGCGCAGGGTGTCGGCGAACCGGTCGGCCAGCGACTTCTTCTCGGCCATGTTCGAGATGACCGCGATGACCTGCGGGAAGTCACGGAAGATGTCCGCGCCGGCCTCACCCTTGAAGTCGGCGTAGATGACGTTGAGGCGCTCGGCCGAGTGAGTGGTCAACAGCGACAACAGGATCGACATGAGGGTCTGCGATTTCCCAGAGCCGGTCATACCGATCATGAGGCCGTGCGGACCCATGCCGCCCTCCGCCTCGTCCTTGAGGTCGAAGTACAGCGGCTCGCCGGTGGCCGTCACGCCGATCGGCACCCGCAGCTCGTCGTCGCGCCGCCGCGGCGCCCACAGCGAGGCGACGTCGAGTGCCGACGCGTCCGGGATGCCCAGCAGCGTGGTGAACGTCGACCCACCGGTGGTGGTGGAGCGAGCCTGGCTGGGGTTGGAGTCCCAGCGCGACAGCCGCCGCGCGATGTGGCGGGCCTCGTCGACGCCGAGCGTGTCGGCGGCGTCGACGTAGGACTGCCAGCCCCCGGTCTGCCAGCGTTCGATCCTGCCGTCGGCGATCCGCAGGATCGGCCGTTCCGGATTCGAATACTGTTCGCGGTGCGGTGCGGTCGCCACCCGGTGCACCACGGTGACGCCGGCCAGACCGGGCCTGCGCACCAGATCCTCGACGTCGGCGTCGGGGTCGTCGACGATGACCAGCAGGTGACGCAGCATCCGGTCGGAATCGCCGGGGAACGCCGGCCGGTCGGCCAGCGCGGGCGCCAGGGAGGCGCGCAGCGCGGCCACGTCGGCCGCCAGATAGCGCGCCGGTCCGACCCCGTCCGCCTCACCGGGGATGTCGGTGTGCGGCAACCATTTCAGCCAGGACCAGGCGTCACCGTCCACGTCGGGTGCGGCCAACGCCACCCCGACGACGCTGGGGTCGTGCCAGGTGACCGCCTGGGCGATCCATGCCCGCAGTGCGCCGCGCACGTCGTCGGGCTCGCCGAAGACGGTGATGCGCGAGACCTTCGTGATGTCGATACCGGCCGGGGCGTCGCGCACGGTGCGCTGCACGTCGAGCAGCCCGCGCAGCGTGGTGTGCGAGACCGGCTCGAGATCGATCTCGTCCGCGGTGTCCTTGACCCGCAGCGTGGTGTCGAGCGGGGTGTCGTGCAGTCCGGCGCGCAGCACCAGGAAGTCCGCATCGCGCGGATCGCGTTCCCACTGCCTGCGGGTGCCGGGGATGGTGGCCAGCAGGTCGGGCGCCGGATGCGACCACTCCAGCGCCGCACGCTGTTCGGCGGCGTGCGCACGAACGTTGTCTCGCACGACCGACAGGTAGCGCAGGTAGTCGGCGCGTTCGGCGTCGACCTCCTCGGTGCGCATCTTGTTGTCGGTTCCGCGGTAGAGCGCGGTGGCCGCCAGCAGCAGCACGAACGGGAAGAACAGCGTCGTCGGCGAGATCAGCCGCATACCGGTCGCGACGAGCGCCACGATCATGCCGACGATCAACAGCACGATCAGGTACGGCAGCACCCGGCGCAGCAGCGACGGCGGCACCAGCCGCGGCAGCTCCGGCGGCGGTTCGATCGTGATGGTGCCCTTACGGGTGGCCGGCGGGGGCAGCCGGCGGTGTGCCTCGAAGATCAGCCGGCTCATCGATTCTCCTGAGGTATGGGGTTCTCCAGACGCGCGGGATCCGGATCGGGTGACAAGGTGTCGTGGGCGAGCAGCGCGTCGTCCCGCGACAGCGTCGGGCCCGCGGCGAACTGTGCGAGAACCGACCACGGCACCGGGACGGGCGGAGCCGAGAGGCCCAGTGCGGCAAGGGTCTGGTCGTTCTCGCCCGGTTCGATGCCGTAGCGCACACCGGTGTCGCTCACCCAGAACAGCGATCCGGCCGTCGGGGATCCCGGTTCCTGGCCGACCGTCTGCACGAAGTAGCCGCTGCCGGGGGTCAGCACCACCCGGTCGGCGGTCACGCCGTTACCGGCGCCGACGAGGTCGAGGGGGCGCATGCCCTCCGGCATCGGCAGCGCCGCACCCGACAGCAGGTTCAACGAACTCTGTTCGGCGTCAGCAGGTTTCGTCCAGTGGGCGCAGGTGACAGGGTCGGCCCCCGGGTCGACGAGACTGACCGGGGCGTCCGGGTAGGCGTCGGTGTCGAGCACCTGCGACACCGGCAGCCGCGACACCTCGTCGGCGCCGAGGCGCGGCGGCTGATTGAGGCCATAGGAGTTGGTGTTGCGCAGGATCGCGGCCAGCACCTGCGACACGGGTTGCAGTCCGTCGGGCAGCACGGCGTAGTAGCGGATGGTGTTGTCGGTCTCGAAGGCGGCGACGACCGCACCGACCGGTGCCGCGACGGGCAGCGGGAACCGCGGCGGCGCACCGGCTTCGGGGATCACGGGAGCGGCGAGCGCGGGCGCTTCGGGGATGGCGTTGAACAGGCCGGCGGCGATGGGCCGCGGCGTGGCGGGCGTGCCGCCGAAGCCCAGCGCGTCGGTGACGGCGCGGTTGGCCGGGTCCACCGGGCTGCGTCTGCCGCCCCACAGCAGCCAGGTGCCCGCGTCGTTGGAGACGAGCACGGCCCGGTCATCGGCCAGCGGTGCGGCGCGCTCACCGCCGGAAGCCACCGGTCCAGCGAGGACGGTCACACCCGTGTTCGCACCGGAGGAGGCGTCGCACACCGTCCACTCGGCGTCGCGGGAGGTGTTCTGCACCATGCGTTCCGGCGCACCGGGGATGCCGACCAGGTTGCCTCGGGGGAACTGGTCGATCTCACTGGTCTTGACCGTGGTCGGGTTGTCCGCCCGACCGGCGATCAGCCGAGCCGAGGTGAGGTTGAGCACAGGGTGCAGTTGGTCCCCGATGCGCACGTAGAGCGCCGCGGTCGACCGGTCGGCCAGCACGGCGTCGGTGCCCGCCGAGCCGCCGGGGCGGATCAGCGAGAACACGAAACACCCGGCCAGGCCCGTGATGAGGATCAGCGCGCCGGTCAGCACCGCGCGGCTCTGCGTGCGCAGCGGGTCGACCAGCATGCGGGTGTCGTGCAGTGCCACGCCGGAGGCGATGCGCCGCATCATGAACCGCCAGCCCGACACCTGATGCCGGGTGACGAATCCGCGCCGGTACGTGACGCGCTCGGGGTTGTCGTTGGCCGGGGTGCGTGAGCTGAACGACCGCCGGTCGTCGGGGCCGCTCATGCCGACACCGTCAACCCGAGTCCGCGTAGCAGCGGTTCGGCCGACTTGCGGACGTCGTCGACAGTGATGGTCATCAGTTCCTCGTCGGTGAAGTCGTCGGCTTCGGCGGTGGTACCGCCAGTCCGCGGGGTGTGATCCAAGCGGTATTCGCGCTCTTCCTCGGACCGCTCGACCAGGTTGCGGACGAACCGGCCGTTACCGGCGATGTCCAGGCTGCGCCGGTCGACACCGTTGGCGTCCGGGCTCGACGATTCGGCCAGTCGGGCGAACAACTTCTCCATGTCGTCGTGGGCCGCCGGTTCGAAGACGCTGTCGCGCTTCTCCGCCATGCGCACGGCCATCTCGACGAGCTCACCCGGTGAGTACGAGGGGAAGTCGATGCTGCGGGTGAACCGCGACCGCAGACCCTCGTTGGCGTCGAGGAACATGTCGAGGTCTTTGCGGTACCCCGCGATGATCACGACCAGCCGGTCGCGGTCGTTCTCCATCCGGGCCAGCAGGGTGTCGATGGCGACCAACCCGAAGTCGTTCTTGGCGCCGGTCGACACCAGCGCATAGGCCTCGTCCAGGAACAACACGCCGTCGAGTGCGGCGTCGATGATCGCGTTGGTCTTGGCCTCGGTCTCACCGATGTGCTGACCGATCAGGTCGGCGCGGTGCACCTCGCGCACGGTCTCCTTGCGCAGCAGACCCAGCCCGCAGTAGATCTTCGCGACGACGCGCGCGATCGTCGTCTTACCGGTGCCGGGAGGGCCCGCGAACACGAGGTGGTTGGTGCGCTGGGCGACGGCGAGACCGCGTTCCTGGCGGCGGATGGCCATCGCCACCGAGCTCTTGAGCCGGGCCACCTGGTACTTGACCTCTTCGAGCCCGATGAATTCGGCCAGCTCGGCTTCGGCCTCGATCAGCAGGTGGGCTTTGCGGTCCTTCGCGCCGGGGTCGACGAACTCCGACTCACCCGGTTCGGTCTCCGGATCCCACGGATTGGCGCGCGCCTCGATCCGGGCCGCGGTGGTGGTCACCAGACCGAACGTCGGATCGGTCAGCGCGGCTTCGATCTCGGCGTTCTCGGGGTTCGCCGCGTAGAGCTCCTGCAGCACCTCGGCGGCGTCTTCCTCCTCCCCCTGGGCGCGCAGGGTGAGGCCTTTGGCCAGCCCGCCGTCGACCGCGGCGACGGCGACCGGTCCGGCCGGCTCGGCGAGATAGGACATCGCCGGGGCGAACATGCCCAGCCGGGCCAGCGCGATACCGAGGGTGATCCGCGCGGCATGCGCGTACGTCGCGTCCAGCGACGCATCGTTGACCACGGGTGTCAGCAGCCGGACGACGTCCGACCAGCGCTGGGTGCGGTAGTGGATCGCCACCTTCAGCCACCGGGCCTGCGGCCAGCCGGGACGCCTCTCGATCAGCTCACCGACCAGCGCGTCGGCGTCGGCGTACGCCCCGTTGTCGCAGAGCGCCGCCGCGTAGGCGAGCTGGAAGTCGTCGGGCTCGGCGGCCCGGAACTGGAGGTAGAGCCCGCTGTCGTAGTGGAAGCCCAGCGCGCCGGGGGCGAGTTCGACGTGCCGCTGCAACGCACCCGCGCTGGCGCGGGTCGACCAGATCGCCTCGACGACCCGGGCGGTGACGTCGCCGGCGGCGGCCAGGCCGGTCCACGCATCGCACTGATCGTGCGCGATATGGGTCAGGGCGGCGAATCCGGTGCGGGCCGAAGCGAGGTCGGCGGGCCGCTGCCGGTCGTTGACCGTCAGACCCAGCGCACGGCAACAGGTGGCAAACCGGCTGACCACGTCACGGTCGACCCGGGCAGACGCGGTTCTCGGCGCCGCGAGCGTGTCAGTAGGCGTTTCCATTGGCTGTTACGCGCGAGGGCACGCGGCCCCCGCTTTCTCCCCTTAAGTATGGCTAGGCTAACTTTCGCTGAAGTTAGCATCGCACAACCTGAGTGTCGAGATGCACGGCGGCCCGCGGCCCGGTGACACCGCTCACGGCCTGGTCGCGGTGACCAGCCGGATCGCGCTGATCATCGCACCGACCTCGGGGTCCTCGGCGGGCAGCGGACGCCCCGCGCGATCCAGGCAATCCGCGAGCGGAGTCGGCTCGGCCACCCACCCGCGCGCGCCGAACCACTTCTCGGCCGGGGCGTGGCGCTGGTTGTAGATCAGGGTGAAGAAGGAGCCCTCGTTGCCTGCGGCCCGCTCCTCCTCCCGTTTGGACTCGAACACCTCGTCGGGCAGCGGCACCGACTCCTCGACGGCGACCCAGCTACCCCGGGCCGACAGCGCGTCGATTCCGGCGAACAGCCCCTCCTGCGCGGCGGCGGGCAGGTACATCAGCAATCCCTCGGCCAGCCACGCCGAGGGGGCGCCCGGATCGAATCCCCCTGCGGTGAGGGCCGCTGGCCAGTCGTCGCGGAGATCGACCGCGATTTCTCGGCGCTGCGCCGTCGGTTCGTCGCCGTGTTCGGCGAGCACCCGGCGTTTGAACTCCAGCACCTGTGGCTGGTCGAGTTCGTAGACGACGGTGCCGTCCGGCCACGGCAGGCGGTAGGCGCGCGAATCGAGTCCCGCCGCCAGCAGGACGATCTGCCGCACCCCCGCCGCCGAGGCCGCGGCGAAATAGGTGTCGAAGTACTTCGTGCGCGCGCCCTGGAAGTTCACGAACTGCTCACCGAACGGCGAGTGCAGGATGTGCTCGGGCTTCGGATCGGCATCTACGCGGTCGAACAGGTCGGCCCATTCGCCGCCGACCGCCCGGCAGAACACCTCCGCATACGGGTCGACCGCGAGCGGTTCGGCCTTGCGGGCCTCGAGCGCCCGCGACGCCGCGACGAACAGCGCAGTGGAGCCGACGCTGGTGGTGATGTCCCAGGAGTCGTTGTCGTGACGCACAATCCGGTTATACGCGTCAGATCAGTGGACGCCCTGTACGGATACGCCGATCCAGATCCATCAGCAGCACGTTGAACGGGAACTGCCGCACGACCCGCGGCAGCAGGTTGTTGACGGTACGCAGGACACCGATCAACCGGTCGAACCGGCGCTGCCGCTCGGCGTCCCACGGCAGCCGCATCTCGTCGCGGAAGCGCTGCGGCAGGAAGCCGGTCGTGATCAGCAGGGCCAGTTCCTCGTTCCGCCGCTGCAGCGGCCCCGGCAGCGTCAGCCCGCGCAGGCGCGACGCGGCGATCGGATAGAGGTATTCGCGGACGGTGTCGTCGATGTGGACCTTCTCGAGCGACTCCTGCCAGTATTCGTCGAACGCCGCGCGGTCGGCGGGCCACATCTCCGGCGGCACCTGCAGCGTGGTGCCCATCGTCGCGCTCTCGCGGTAGTGCTCCTCGGCGGCCTGCTCGTCCATCTCGCCGACGAACAGCCGGTAGACGTCGACGGCGCCCTTGTAGAGGCAGGCCGCGACCCACAGCTGCAGATCCTTGTCGAACGCGTGGTATTTCACCGGGCTCTCGTCGGTCGAGTACACCTGCGCGTGCGCCTTGTTCACCGCGCGGCGGAACGCCGCCTTCTGGGCGTCGCTCCCCCGAGTGGCGACGGCCAGATAGGTGAAGGTGGTGCGGGCGCGCTTGATCGGATGCAGGTCGACGCGGCCGCTCTCGACGCGGCTCTCCAGCACTCCGTAGCCGACCCCGGGCCGGGCCAACTGCATGATCACGTTCGCGGGCCCTGCCAGGAGCGCGACGCCCATCAGCCCGTCGTCCATGCTGGCGGCGCGCCGTCCGAGTGCGGGGCGTGCGGTGCGCGCGTCCGGGTGGGCCGGTGCGCTGACCGGGCGTTCGACGTGCGGGATCGGTTCGCTGACCGTCATTGGCCACCCCTAAAAGTGAGAACGTGTGTTTCCTGATTTTCTCCCGCCCCATCGACGGGTGTCAAGATGGACGGATGGGACAGGTCCGGCCCTATCGCGGGGTGGAGGCTCCGGAACGCCTCGCGCAGCGCAGGCGGCGGTTCCTCGAAGGCGGCCTGGACCTGCTCGGGTCGCCCGACCACGATCTGGCCGAGCTGACCGTCCGCGCGATCTGCCGCCAGGCCGGGGTGGCAGTCCGCTACTTCTACGAGTGTTTCGCCGACAAGGACGAATTCGTCGCCGCGGTGTTCGACTGGGTGGTCAACGGGATCGCCACCACCACCCAGGCCGCGGCGGCCGCCGCACCGCCGCGGGCGCAGAGCCGCGCCGTGATGACCGACATCGTCCGCACCATCTCCGAGGACCCGCGCATCGGGCGGTTGCTGTTCAGCGCCCAGCTGTCCAACGCCGTGGTCGTGCGCAAACGCGCCGAGTCGGGGGCGTTGTTCGCCATGCTGTCCGGCCGGCATGCCAGCGCAGCGCTGCGCCAGTCGGAGAACGACCGCATCAAGGCCGCCGCGCATTTCGTGGTCGGCGGCGTCGGGCAGACGATCAGCGCGTGGCTGGCCGGCGACGTGGCGCTCGATCCCGACGAGCTCGTCGACCAGCTCACGGCGATGATCGACCAGCTGGCCGATCCGCGGCTGTACTGAGATCGAATGTGTCCTCACGGCGGCATTTCTGCGGGATCTGCGCCCGGCTGACACAGTCGACGCCGTGACGACACCGTCGAGCCCGTCGTGACGCACGACACCGCGAGGTAACCTGACGACCAACCAAGCGGTTAATAGGGAAGGCAACGAAGCTATGCCCATTGCAATCACCGAGGAACACGACGCCCTGGCCGATTCCGTGCGCTCCCTGGTCGCGCGCGTCGCGCCGTCCGACGTGCTCCACGATGCGCTCGAGAACCCGATCCCCAACCCGCCGCCGTTCTGGAAGGCCGCGGCCGAGCAGGGACTGCAGGGTGTCCACCTGACCGAGGCGGTGGGCGGACAGGGTTACGGCATCCTCGAACTGGCCATCGTGCTGGCCGAATTCGGCTACGGCGCGGTCCCAGGCCCGTTCGTGCCTTCGGCGATCGCCAGCGCGCTGATCGCCGCCGACGACCCCGACGCCAAGGTGCTGGGCGAGCTGGCCTCCGGTGACGTCATCGCCGCCTACGCGATCGACTCGGGCCTGACCGCCACCCGGCACGGCGACGGACTCGTTGTCCGCGGCGAGGTGCGTGCCGTCCCCGCCGCCGCCCAGGCCTCGCTCCTGGTGCTGCCGGTGGCCGGCCTCGACGACGAGAGCAGCGGTGAGGAGTGGGTGGTCTTCGACGCCGACCAGCTCGAGATCGAACCGGTCGCCAGCGTCGACCCGCTGCGCCCCGTCGCGCACGTGCGCGCCAACGCCGTCGAGATCGGCGGAGACCGGGTGCTGCGCAACCTGACCCGCCCGTTGGCCCGCGCGCTGATCGTCACGCTGCTGTCGGCCGAGGCGATCGGTGTGGCGCGCTGGGCGACCGACACCGCGGCCGCGTACGCGAAGATCCGGGAACAGTTCGGCAGGCCGATCGGGCAGTTTCAGGCCATCAAGCACAAGTGCGCCGACATGATCGCCCAAACCGAGCGCGCCACCGCCGCCGTGTGGGACGCCGCCCGCGCACTCGACGACGTCCGGGAAAACCATTCGGACGAACCACATCTCGAATTCGCCGCCGCGGTCGCCGCCACGCTGGCGCCGACCGCCGCACAGCACTGCGTGCAGGAGTGCATCCAGGTGCACGGCGGTATCGGGTTCACCTGGGAACACGACACCAACGTCTACTACCGGCGGGCACTGGTTCTCGCCGCCGCCTTCGGCCGCAGATCCGACTATCCGCAGCAGGTGGTCGACACCGCGACCACCACGGGAATGCGCCCCATCACCATCGACCTCGACCCCGACACCGAGAAGCTGCGCGACGAGATCCGCGCGGAGGTCTCGGCGCTCAAGGCGCTGCCGCGCGAGGAGCGCACCGTCGCGATCGCCGAGGGCGGTTGGGTGGTGCCGCACCTGCCCACCCCGTGGGGGCGCGGCGCCGGGCCGGTCGAGCAGATCATCATCGCCCAGGAGTTCGCGAGCGGCCGGGTCAAGCGGCCCCAGATGGGCATCGCAGCGTGGCTCATCCCATCCATCGTCGCGTTCGGCACCGAGGAACAGAAGCAGCGCTTCCTGCCGCCCACCTTCCGCGGCGAGATGATCTGGTGCCAGCTGTTCTCCGAACCGGGAGCCGGCTCGGATCTGGCCAGCCTGACCACCAAGGCCACCAAGGTCGACGGCGGCTGGCGGATCACCGGACAGAAGATCTGGACCACCGGTGCCCAATACTCGCAGTGGGGTGCGCTGCTGGCCCGGACGGACCCGAGCGCGCCGAAACACAATGGCATCACGTACTTCCTGCTCGACATGAACAGCGAAGGCGTCGAGGTCAAACCGCTGCGCGAACTGACCGGCAACGCGATGTTCAACACCGTCTTCATCGACGACGTGTTCGTACCCGACGAACTGGTCCTCGGTGAGGTCAACCGCGGGTGGGAGGTCAGCCGCAACACCCTCACCAACGAGCGGGTGTCGATCGGCAGCAGCGAGCCTCCGTTCCTGGCCACGCTCGACGGTTTCGTCGAGTTCATCCGCGACGGCCACTTCGATCAGGTCGGGCAGAACAAGGCCGGAGTGCTGATCGCCGAAGGGCACGCCGCCAAACTGCTGAATCTGCGCTCCACGCTGCTCACCCTCGCCGGCGGCGACGCGATGCCGTCAGCCGCGATCTCCAAGCTGCTGTCGATGAAGACCGGCCAGGGGTACGCGGAGTTCGCGGTGTCGTCCTTCGGCACCGACGGGGTGATCGCCGAACCGGACTCCCTGGAGTTCAGGTGGGTGGAATACCTGCTGGGCAGCCGGGCGACCACCATCTACGGCGGGACGTCGGAAGTGCAGCTCAACATCATCGCCGAACGGCTGCTCGGACTGCCGCGCGATCCGTAATCCGCCCGGGTGTTTGGGGCTGTGACCGGCCGGGAACAAGGGGCGATCAGCGTCCGTTGAGTGCTGTGCAATACGCCGCGACAACCCAAGAGGCAGCCACCATGACCGTTGACTACGACGCCCCTCGCCGTAAGCAGGAAGACCTGGAGACCGACTCGCTCGACGAACTGCCGGTGCCGCGCAACGACGCGCGCACCGCGGTCCTCGACCTGGAGGACGCCGACCCGGTCGAGTCCATCGACCTCCCCGGCGCCGACCTGTCCGGGGAAGAGCTCACCGTGCGGGTCATCCCGAAGCAGGCCGACGAGTTCACCTGCTCGAGTTGTTTCCTCGTGTTCCACCGCAGCCGGCTCGCCCGCAACGCCGGCGACGCGTTGATCTGCGCCGACTGCGCCTGACGCCGGGGCGGTGTGCACCGTCCCCGCCTCCGAGCTGACGGATCCGCCCCGGATCCGTCAGCAGTCGGGCCGCTGGCCGGTGCGTGAGTCCCGGCCCACCTGGAACCGCTCCTGGTAGCGGGCGGCCGCCTCCTTCAACGTCCGTTCGCCGAGCGCGGCGATCGGGCGGATGTCTGTCACCAGGGGTTCGTGGTCCGGTCCGTGCCCGACCACGCGGCCGGTCAGCACCCAGGGGAACCTGCCGGGTTCGTGCAGTTGGGCGTACTGCCTGATCCGCCTGGCGATCCAGTCCTGGGCCGGCCGCGGCCACCACGGCTCCGGTGCGATGGCACTCACGGACAGTCCCGGCATCAGCACGTCCGCTTCGTAGTCACAGCTGGCGGTCGTGTCGCTGTCGGTCTCGGGTCCCTCCGAATACCGCAGATACACATCCGGTTGGCGCATCACCAGATCCGCGAGCTCGTCGAGCGAGTCGATCGACGGTAAAGGATCCGGTGCTGGTTGCATCGTCATTGCGCTGCGACTCCGAAGTGATCGAGATACGTTGCCATCTTTGCCTTTTCCTGCCTGGAGACCCCCGCTTACCCGGGCCTTGCGCACTCAAACAGTCGTGTTTGCGGCTCCGATCGCCGGGTAGTGCGTGCAGCATCCGATCAACGGCGAAAGGAAGAAACCATGGCTACCGGAGAAACCGGCTTCGACGACGTGACCTTCGATCTGATCTCGGTGCAGTACCACTCACTGAAGGCCGGACACGACTACGGCCAGTACGTGCGGGATGCGCGCAACGCGGGCCTCGACGACGTGGCGTCGTTCTTCGAACAGGTGATGTCCGAGGACTCCGACCGCGCCCGACGCTGCCACGAATTCCTCGGCAAACTGCAGGGTTCGTCCGCAGCGGGTCCCGCGACCAGTTGAGTCAGCTCGTCGACGACCTCAGCGCCGCGAGCGCGGCGCTGAGGTCGTCGATCACGGCGCTGTCCGGGAGATCGACGCGGTCCAGCCACGGGATCTCCGGCGTGCCCGGCTCACGTCCGCCGAGTATGCCGCCGGCGATCGCCGCGACGGTGTCGGTGTCACCGCCGAGCGACACCGCGTGGCGCAGCGCGTCGGCGACGGTGAGCCGGTGCTCGGTGGCATGCCGCACCACGCCCACCACGGCGGCGACGGTGTCGAGGGCATAGAGGCCGACCCCGTTGCGATGCGGCCACCAGTCGCCCGCGCCGGCACGCCGCACCGGTGTCAGGTCGATTCCGAATTCGGTTTCGGCCCAGTTTGTTTCGGTCGGCACGGCGTCGAGCGGTGAGGCACCGTCCAGCGCGGCCGAGGCCATCGCCGCCGCGATACACGCGGCGGCGATCGCCGGAGCGGCCCCGTGCGTGGTCCATGACAGGCCGGTGGTGACCGTGCGGCGCAGATCGGCGTCGGCGACGGCCCACCCGATCGGGAGCGCGCGCATCGCCGCACCGTTGGTGTCCCCCCGCTCGGCGCGTGTCGTGCCGCCGGCCCGGAAGCGGTCGACGGCCGCCTGGGTGCTGGGGCCGATCCCCCGGATCCCCGGTGCGGCGGTGGCGAGGCGGGTCAGGAAGTCGGTCTCGTCGACGACCGCTCCGCGGTCACGCAGATACTCCGCGACCAGCAGGGTCAGCGCGGTGTCGTCCGAGGTGGCGCCCGGTGGCCAGTCGCCGCGGCGGGGCAGTTCGTCGATGCCGGGGCGGTACACCTCCTCGGCGCGGCAGCCCTCCCAGGGCACGCCGGCCGCATCCCCGGCGGCATACGTCAGCAGTCCCGCCCGGATGCGGGAGCGAAGCGTCGTCGTCTCCACATGGCTCCCTTCGCGATCGATGTCGACCGTTTCCCCCGAGTGTGCCCCGGGAAACCGGTGCGCATGACCAACGACGTCGAGAAGCGCTGGCGCGATCCGCAGGCGTTCCGCGCCGCCGTCACATATGTCGCCGCGGTCATCGCGGTGGCCGCGGTGTGCTTTGCGTTCTATGCGATTCCCGACGACCACTCCGTCGTCGCCGCGGTGCTCGTTCCCGGCGTGTTGTTCGCCGGTGGCCTCGGTGCGTTCGCCCAGACGTACCGCGTCTGGAAAGCCCATGGCACCTGGCCGATCTGGCACGGCGCGGGATGGTTCCTGTTCGCCCTGTTCCTGCTGTGCCTTTCGGTGCCCGGGTCGGCGATCACGGCATGAGGCGCATCCACTGCTTGCGGGCCGCGGCGCCGTCCTTCTTGCTGGGTTCCATGGGACCGCTGCGCCCGTGATCGGAGGTGGCCCGACGAGAGTGCGGAGCCCCGACATCACGGTCGTATCGTCTGCTCCTGGCACCTCATGGCCAGATCGCATACTTGTCGGGGTTGCGATCGAAGCGAGGGCCGCAGCCGTGGCAGCACAACCAGTAGCGCCTGCCGTTGTGATCGCGGAACAGACCTGCGGCCTCGGCGACTTTCTTGATCACCGTGGTGCCCAGCATCACCGGACACGTGGTGCGCTCGGCGTCCGGCGCGTCGAGCAGGTTCGTCGCGCGCCGGTCGTCGGCTTCGTTGAGTTCGAGGCCTGCTCCGCCGCAGCAAGTCGGGGTGTTGTCAGACATGGTCGCTCCTTACGGTTCAGGGTGGGTCGAGGCGGTGGTCCGGTCAGTTCAGTGGCGTGCCGCGCTGGTGAATCCGCGTAGCCTCAGGCTGTTGGCCACGACGAAGACACTGGAAAATGCCATCGCTGCGCCGGCGAGCATGGGATTGAGCATGCCGGAGGCCGCGACCGGGATTGCGGCGACGTTGTAGGCGAATGCCCAGAACAGGTTGCCCTTGATCGTGGCCAGTGTTCTGCGTGACAACCGGATGGCGTCTACGGCGCTCGTGAGATCACCCCGTACCAAGGTGATGTCGGAGGCTTCGATGGCGACGTCGGTGCCGGTTCCCATCGCGATGCCCAGGTCGGCTCGGGCCAGTGCCGGCGCGTCGTTGATGCCGTCGCCGACCATGGCCACGGTCTTGCCTTCAGCTTGCAGCCGGGTCACGACCTCGAGCTTGTCCGCGGGCATCACTTCGGCGATCACCTGATCGATACCGACCTCGGCGGCGATCTGCTCGGCGACCGCCTTGTTGTCACCGGTCAGCAGCACCGGCGTCAACCCCAGTCGACGCATCTGGGAGACAGCCTGTGCGCTGGTCGGTTTGACCGTATCGGCGACGATGAGCACGCCACGGGCCTGTCCGTCCCATCCGACGGCGACAACGGTCTTGCCCTGGCGCTCGGCCTGCGCCTTGATCAGCGACACGTGCCGGCTCAGGTGTTGGGACCAGTCGGTGAGCAGCGACTCACGCCCGACCACTACCGCGTGTCCGTCGACGATTCCTCGTACCCCGTTACCCTCGACGTTGGCGAAGTCCTCGACGGGGCACAACGGCCCGGTCTCCCGCACGGCGGCGTTCGCGATGGCTTGGGCGATGGGGTGTTCCGAGGCGTCCTCCAGAGCACCGGCCAGGCGCAGCAACTCGACCCGATCGGTTCCGGGTTCGGTGATGACGTCGACGAGCGTCATCTTGCCGGTGGTCACCGTGCCGGTCTTGTCGAGCACGACAGTGTCGACCTTGCGGGTGGATTCCAGCACCTCGGGGCCCTTGATGAGGATCCCCATCTGGGCGCCGCGGCCGGTGCCGACGAGCAGCGCAGTCGGCGTTGCCAGACCCAGTGCGCAAGGGCAGGCGATCACCAGAACGGCCACGGCGGCGGTGAAGGCCGCGGCCACCGGGAACCCGGCACCGAGCCACGCGCCGAGCGCGATCGCGGCGATCGTGATGACGACGGGGACGAACACCCCGGATATCCGGTCAGCGAGCCGCTGCACCTCGGCCTTTCCGGTTTGTGCGTCCTCGACGAGTCTGGCCATTTGCGCCAGTTGGGTGTCAGACCCGATCCGGGTGGCCCGCACCACCAGCCGCCCACCGGAATTGACGGTGGCACCGGTCACCGCGTCGCCGGCCCCCACCTCGACGGGTACCGATTCCCCGGTCAGCATCGATTCATCGACCGCCGAGGTGCCAGAGACCACCACACCGTCGGTGGCGATCTTCTCACCCGGCCGCACCACGAACTCGTCTCCGACAGCCAACCGCTCGACCGGGACCTTGGTTTCCACACCGCCGCGCAGAACCGACACCTCTCTGGCGCCCAATTCCAATAGCGCACGTAACGCCGCACCGGCCTGTCGTTTGGATCGCTTTTCGAACCAGCGGCCCGCGAGGATGAACATCGTCACGCCAGAGGCGACCTCGAGATAGACGTTGGCTGACCCGTCGGAGGGTTGCAACGTCAACTCGAAGGGGTGAGTCATCCCAGGTGTGCCGGCGGTCCCGAAGAAAAGCGCGTACAGCGACCACGCGAACGCGCTGAGCGTGCCCATGGAAATGAGGGTGTCCATCGTGGCGGTGCCGTGGCGGAGATTGGCCCACGCTGCTCGGTGGAAAGGCCAAGCTGCCCAAACGATCACAGGTGCGGCAAGCGCCAACGACGCCCACTGCCAATAGGTGAACTGCAGCGCGGGAGCCATCGCCATCGCGATGACGGGTACCGATAACGCCACCGCACCTATCAACCGGTTTCGCAACTCCGTCAGTTCCGGGTCGGCATCGCGGCCATCGTCGGCGGTGGCGTTTCCGGCGCGATTCTCGGCGACTGGTAGTGCCGCGGTGTATCCGGTCTTTTCGACCTCGGCCACCAGTAAGGCCGGGTCGTAACCTTCTGGCACCGCGACGGTCGCCTTCTCAGTGGCGTAGTTCACTGTGGCGGCTATGCCGTCGAGCTTGTTCAATCTGCGTTCGATGCGATTGGCGCACGAAGCGCACGTCATCCCACCGATCTCCAACTCGATCCTTGAGCCCGTAACGGGCGCGACTGTGCTCATGCGAGCACGGCTCCTCTCGATGTCCTTCGATTGTCGGCGCAACGCCGGTCAGTGTCCGCCGGAATGCTCGTCGGCTTGGCCGCCGGCGTGCTGGCTGGGATCGCCGGGAGCGGCATCAACGACAAAGGTCGCCGTATGTACCCGTCCGTCGACCTGAAAGTCCAGGTACAGCAGATACCGACCGGCTGTGGGTGCGGCGGTCGCGAACTCGATGGCCGGCCCACCCCGCTGGTCGGCGGCGGGCTCGTCACCGGCGGGATGCACGTGCAGATAGGCCAGATCGCCGTCCCGCAGCGCGACCAGGTGACCGAATGCGCCCAGATACGGTTCCAGGCTGGTCACTGGTTGACCGCCGCGGGTGACTGTCACCTTGAGTGAAGTCGTCACTCCAGCGACCAGACCACCGTCCAGACGCACGGTGTATCCGTCCACCTCAGCGACGGTGCGTATTCCCGGGTCGCGAACTGGTGAGAACTCCCCGGCGACCTCGAATGTGCGTGACAAAGTCATCTTGCCGGCATCAGCGGGTGCGAAGTCGGTGAACACCCGATAGCTACCCGCAGCATCCCACTGCCAGGGGACGGACCACGTGCCGGTCGCCTTGTCGAAATCGGGATGCGTATGCCGAAAGCCGTAGCCATCGGTCCGAACCACGACCAAATGCAAATCCTTGCCATGGGACGCCGTATAGTCCCGCAACGGCGTATCGGTCGGCGTGAGGATCTGGAAGCGCAGAACCCCGTTGTCACCGACATTGGCGGGGGCCTGCACCGGCGCCAACACGTAGCCGTCCTGCGCCAACGACAGGCCGGGCAGACTCGCTCCTGATTCGTGCTCGGCGCCGTGCCCTCCCCTGTCGCCGTGCGTTGCCATATCGGCGTGCCCTTCCATATCGACGTGTGTGGCCATATCGGCGCCTTCCTGCCAAGCCGTCAACGCACCGTCCGGCACCAGCGCGCCGGCAGTGGCGTACGCGCCGCCGAACGCCACCACGAGGCCGGCACCGAAAACGGTTAATCGTCCCGCCGTATTCATCCGACGCGCTCCGCCGTATAGCCTGCCTCGGCGACCGCGTCCAAAATCTGCGTATCGTCAATGGGCGCTTCAGCGGTCACCACGAGACGGCCCGTCGCGGCACTGATATCGATCTGCTGAACCCCCGCGACCTCGCGCACCTCCTCGCGGATCGACGCCTCGCAGTGCCCGCAGGTCATACCGCTCACCTGAAATTCGCTCGTAACCATGGTCAACCCTTCTCTTCTCCTATACCCGGAGGGGGTATGCAGACAACACGGTATACCCCCAGGGGGTACCTGCGCAACGAGGGCGGCGTGTGCATCGGGACCTCGATAGAATCCAGGGCCGTTGGCGGCCAGACCGTCCTCACACCAGATGAGGGAACATCCTCAAGGTGCTATCACGCTGGCCGACAACAAATCCGGTTCAGCAAGAACCCGGCGTCATGACGTTGGCCGGTCCGACGACGCGGTAGTTGAACTCTCAACGCAGGCGACTGCCCCTTGTGTTGGCGGTCGAGCTCCGCCGCGGAGAAACTGACCCCTCGTCTCCGAATCACCAAGAAGCGCTTCGGCTTTGTGCCTTCTGGACCTCACCGCGGCGGACAGTGTTGGGCACTGCAAGACCCAAGGGATCGCCGTACATGCCCGACCGTAAAGCGCTACGCCGATGAACCGAAGACGCATCGACGTCACAACCCCTGCGACGGCGTCGGAGCTCAACGGGCGACGGGCCAGTCCCACACGGACAGGTCGCCGCGGGGGTAGTTGATGCATATCGCCGCCGCCTTGGCCACCACGCCCTTGTTGTTGAAGAAGACTTTCGCCCAGTTGCCCCAGTGGGTGGCCACCTGCTCGTAGTAGATGTTGGTGGCGGTGTCCTCCGAATACTGGCGCCGCCCCGCGGCATCCAGCGAGTAGAACCAGTGGATGCGGTCTTCGGCCATCTGCTGCACGTCGAGCGATCGATTGCTCTTGTCCAGCATGTACCGCTCGAAGTAGATCGGGCTGGTGTCACGCACTGCCGCCAGGTACTGCTCGGCATCGCATTGCGTCTCGATCTGCTTGCTCGGGATCGGATACTCGTCGGTGGCATCGGCGAATGCCCGCGGCGATGCCACCAGCACCGCCGCGGCCGATGCCGTGACGACCAGCAGCAGCGCCCGTATCGTCCATCGAATCCTGCGCATGGTCATGGCACTTCCGTGTGACTGGACGACATCGTGGTGAGCTTGCCGATATGTTCGGGGCAGTAGCGTCGTAGCCCGGAACCCAGGAATTGCCAGGCCTGTTCGGTACTCGTCGTCCGCGCCAGGTTGCCGGACAGGAAGACCGCCGACTCGGTGGCGTCGGCGTCCAGCCCGACGGTCAGGCGTTTGCAGGTGGCCTTGGCCAGCCACGCGTTGTAGTCACGCTGGCCGTAGATCCCGAAGCCGTGCAGCTCGGTGGCGAAATCGGTGTCCTGATCCGCTGATGCCCTGGGTGTCGGAGCGATCGACACAATGATCAACGCCGATACCAACCCGGCGATCATCCGCCACCTCATGCCGTCACCTCCCGGGTGACCGTGGGCCATGGTTTCGGTTCCCGACGCGGACGTACATCCGTCGGGCACCAAAACCGTTCGCCCGTCAGCGCCGAGATCGACGGGGCCACACGTGAGCGGACGATCAGCGCGTCGGAGGCCAGATCCATGGCAGCATCGTCACACTGATCAATTGGCGCCGTTTGGATCTCGCCACGAATCGCCTTGTGCGCGGCCATCAGCGCCAGACCGCCGACATCCTGACGTGGCCGGTCGACCGTCGGCGCCCGGCGCGGCGATCGACGCAGCGCCCGAGCGCTTTTCGGTGAAGGGGTTGAGTCCGGATTGGTCACGACATCGCCTTTCGTAGTGAAAGACCCGTAGCACGGCGGGTACCGCGAGCGGTACCCGCCGGGGGTATACCAAAGGTACTCCCCGGGGGTATCAAGGGCAAGCGTCCCGTCTGTCGCCGGACCACCCTCCGAGCCAGAGGGGCCTCGACATCCACCGTCGCTCAACCACCATTTCACAACGGTTTTGACGCCGCCGACGGCGCGAGGTCCCGGTGAGGTCTACGCGCATCCTCAGCTTGCAGAACGGCGAGATGACACGACTTCGCCCGAACAGCTTCAGACACCAAGTGTGAGCGATCCGTCGCGCATTCGGCCGTTGAACGACTCGACCCAGACGCTCTGTGACGCGCCGCAGAATCGATGGGCAATCGACCGATGCCATTGTTTCAGCACAATGGTCCACGGCGCCATGGCAACAGCAACCCGCCGTCGCAGATGGTCCTTGTGCCCCGGCGGGGTGGGTAGCATGGCCTCGTGGTTCCTGGCCGCTTCTGCGCTCCTGCGGCCGTGCGCGTTTCCTGGCAGCGTGAGTGGCAGTCGATACTCGGCCACCGCCTCGGCGCGTGGAATGGCCACTATGGCCGCTACGGCCGAGGCCTCACAGTGGAGAAGACATCGGGAGGCTAGTTGACCACCTCACGCGGATACTCGGCGCAGAAAGACAATCACGCCAAGCGGCTGCGCCGCATCGAAGGCCAAGTTCGCGGCATCGCCAAGATGATCGACGACGACAAGTACTGCATCGACATTCTGACCCAGATCAGCGCGGTCAACAGTGCCATGCGCTCGGTGGCGCTGAGCCTGCTCCACGAGCACCTCGACCACTGCGTGACCCGCGCGGTCGCTGAGGGCGGTGACGAGGCCGGCGCGAAACTGGCTGAGGCCTCCGCTGCGATCGCACGACTGGTGCGTTCCTGATCGCTACGGCATCGGCCCACCCGCGTTGGGGCGCCACAGCGGGTGCGTGAGCGGGCTTCTTCGTCGATCTGGCGAGAGCCGACTTTCGGCAGCAGATGTGGGATGTGCGGCACTACCGACGGTCGTCCGGGGATTGGGAGGTGACCTTCGGCGTGCTACCACCTCCGGGTGGACGACGGAATTGTCGAGGCGGCCGCGGTGCCGCTGGCGGGTCAACGGGTGTGCGGGTGGTGCGTGGCTTGTCGAAGGTGAGGAGACCGACGCCGGTGCCGATGATCAGCAGTCCCAATACCAGTGCCGCGGTGAGGGGTTCGCCGAGCCACCCCACGCTGAGCCCGACGCCGGCGATCGGAACCAGGAAGGTCACCGTGGAGGCGGCAACGGGACCGACGTGGCGGATGATCCAGAAGTAGAGCAGGTAGCCGCCCGCAGTGGCGCCCAGCCCCAGCACCGCGACCGCTGCGATCGCGGTGGCGGACATCGGCCCCTGGGGCGGTGCCGCCCAGGTGGTGGCCACAGTCGCCGGAATCAGCAGGGCCACAGCGGCCAACTGCTGGCCCAGCGCCAAGGTCATCGGTGCGGTGTCGGGGAAGGCGCGCCGGGCGTAGGTGCCGCCGAGGGCATAGGAGAGTGCTGCGGCCAGGGATGCCCCGGCTGCAATGGCAGTACTGGTGCTTGGCGGCAATGGCGCGCCGCCGAGCAGGATGACCACGCCGAAGACGCCGGCGGCGACACCGAGCACCCTGCGCCAGGTGATGCGCTGACCGAGCCAGGCCGCTGCGACCAGGATGGTGAACATCGGGGTGGTGGCGTTGAGAATCGCTGCCATCGAGGCGTTGAGTCCGACGATGGCGGTGGCCACCAGCGTCAGAGGCACCGCGACGTTGAGGGCGGCCAGCAGCACCAGTGCTCCGAACCGCTGATGCACCCCGCGCCAGACGTCGCGGCGAGCGGCGGCGAGCAGGGCGAGCACGACAGCGGCCACGGCCAGCCGGAGGTGGGTGGTCCCGACCGGGCCGAAGGCTGGTGCGGCGATTTTGATCAGCGGAAATGCGCTCCCCCACAAGGCAGCAAGCAATAACAGAGCGCCGAGGACAAGTCCCGGATGCGGCTTGCCGGCGAAGGCCCGGCCAGCGTCGATGTCGCCGCTGCCGGGGTCGCGCGGCGAAGTGGTCTGGTGTGATGTCGACATGTCAGCTTCCTAAGCCGTTAGTAGCGCCCACGGTGAAGTCAGCCGGCCCCGCGACGGCCAGGATGGCTTCAGACCTTGCCCAGTCGCTCAAGAGCGGACCAGGAGGCCAAGGGAGACCGACTGCAGCGCCTTGGTCATCGCGGAGACCTGAGTGAGGATGTCGATGCAGTACTCCTCTTCCTCGACCAACCGCTGCAGACCGCGGGCCTGGCCCTCGATACGCCGTAGCCGGCGCAGGTAGTCCTCCTTGCGATGTATGTAGCCGTGCGGCGTGTGGTTCTCATGGGCTTGCATCTACTCCCTCTCGCCCGAGGCCGGTGGCGACGGGGTCGCCACAACACGATACCCCCCTACGGTATGCGGCAATCGTCGGTATACCCTACGGGGGTATGGTACATATAACGGACGCCAGAGAAGGCCGTCGATGACGCCTGATCTATTGGCGCCCTTGACGAAACGCGACAGAACCAGCGCACTCATCGGTTCTGTTTCCTACCGGTACGGAGTAACCATGTCATCCACAACGCAGGTACCGCCGAGCAATCGCCGCTGGTGGGCCCTTGGTCTGATCGCCGCCGCTCAGTTCATGGTGATCATGGACACCTCGATCATCGGCGTGGCTCTGCCCCAGATTCAGGCCGATCTCAGCCTCACTCAGGAGAATTTGTCCTGGGTCTTCAACGCTTACGTCATCGCCCTTGGTGGTCTGCTGCTGCTCGGCGGCCGCCTGTCGGACCTGTTCGGTGCCCGCCGCGTGTTCGGCTTCGGCTGGGTCATTCTGCTGGTCGGCTCCGCCGTCGCCGGCGCGGCCGGCACCGTCGGCATCGAGTTGACCGGCCGCGCCGTTCAGGGGGTCGGCGCCGCCCTGATCGCACCGGCGGCACTCACCCTGTTGATGATGCTGTTCGGTACGTCGCCCAAGGAGCTGACCAAGGCGCTGGCACTCTACGGCGCGGCTGCTCCCGCCGGGGGTACGGCCGGCGTCTTCCTCGGTGGCGTGATCACCCAGTACCTTTCCTGGCCCTGGGTTTTCTTCATCAATATCCCCGTCGCGCTGATCGCGCTGGCCGCCACCCCGGCGCTGATGCCGGCCGGTGGTGCCGGTGGCCGCGGCTCGGTGGACATCTTCGGCGCCCTGACCGTCACCGGCGGCCTGGCCACCGTGGTCTACGGAGTCGTGCGGGCCCCCCAGGTCGGCTGGGATGCAGCCGGAACCTGGATGGCGTTGGGTATCGGCGCCGCGATGCTGGGCGTGTTCTTCATCATCCAGGCCTCGCGCCGCGAGCCACTGATGCGGTTGTCGATCCTGCGTACCCCCAACCTCTCGGCGGCCAACCTCGCCCAGATGTTGCTCGGCGGCGCCTGGATTCCGATGTGGTTCTTCCTCAACCTCTACCTACAGCAGGTCCTGGGCTACAGCGCATTTCCCTCCGGCGCCGCGCTGGTACCGATGACGATGCTGATCATGATCGGCATGATCATGCTCGCCCCTGCCCTGATCAACCGGTTCGGTCCGAAGGTCCTCATCGTCACCGGGCTGGCCATTCTCGCCGCTGGGATGGGGTGGCTGTCGCTGATCACCCCGAACGGCAGCTACGCCGTGGACGTGCTGCCCGCCTCGCTGGTCGCCGCGCTCGGAATGTCGCTGGCGTTCATCCCCTCCCTGGGCACCGCGATCTCCTCCGCTCGACCCGAGGAAGGCGGGCTGGCCTCGGGCATCGTCAACACCAGCTACCAAGTTGGGTCGGCCCTCGGCCTCGCCGCCATGACCGCGGTCGCGGCGGCTCACGGCGCCGATCAGCTCGGCAACGTGGCGGCCCTGACCGACGGGTTCTCCGCCGCCTTCCTGGGCGCGGCAGTCATCGCCCTGGCTGGCGCACTGCTCGCCGCGATCACCTTGCGCCGCAATCCGTCCACCGCCGAGGCACCGCGTCGCACCACCACATCGGACACGACCACCTGACCGACCGGTGGGCGGCATGACGCCAACCGCACCTGCCGCCCACCGACCCAAAATCCACCCCGCAACGTCGATCACCACTAATCGAAAGGGTCCTCGCATGGACACCGTTCGTCGTCTTCTCGTCGCCGTTGGTCGGTCCACGACCGCTCGGCGCGTGTGGCGTTGCCTGGCCGCATGCGCCGTCGACATAGTCCTGACCGAACGTCGGACACAGGGCTCTTGCTCTTCCGGAACCTGCCGCTGATACAGCCGCCACCCGACAACCACCTCGCCACCAGGGAGTACACCATGAACACCGACACACCGATACTGATCGCCTACGACGGATCCCCGGATGCCCGCGCGGCCATCGACCACGCGGCCGGACTGATGCCCGGTGCCCACGCCGTCATCCTCTACGCCCGTCAACCCTTGGAAAGCGTCGCCGCGCATCTGGACGGTCACCCCGCACTCGAAGAGTTGGAGCAATTCGACGCGGCCACTGACGACGCCGCCGCCCGGATCGCCACGGAGGGAGCCAAGCACGCCAGAGATGCCGGTCTGCGTGCCGAGCCCCGGGTCTCCTCCACGATGAGCACGGCCTCCGAGGCCATCGTGGACGCCGCCGATGAGTTGGATGCGTCGCTGATCGTCATCGGCTCCCGGGGCCGCCGCGGAGTCCGCGCCACTCTCCTCGGCAGTACTTCCGCCAGCGTTCTGCATCACGCGAGCCGACCCATCCTCGTTATCCCGTCCGCCCAAGTCGCCCGCGCGCGCCGCACCACAACGGAATAAGACTGTCGTGCGCGGATCGGACGGCCCCTACCACGAGTAACCGCGCACATCAGGGCCTTGCCATGACCCACGAAGGTAGGCGATGAACTGACGCGTTCAGTGCGTCGGAGCACTCCGTGCGCTTGCTCGCGTCCGTTCTGTCGCCCGGCCTTCAGACGGCGCTGATGACTTCGTTGAGATCGGTACACAAGGAAACGACAATGTGGCGGCTGGCTGTACAGCGCGGGAGCGGACGTCGCTGCGCAGTCATTGCAGCTTGCGCGATGTCGTAATCGTGACAGCCGTCGGCGCCCGATACGGCTCTCCATGTCGAGTCTGTCAGCATCGCGCGACGACATACGCGCTCGTATCGTTGAGTATCTCCGCCCGATCACTGCCCGTTGCATCTATCGAAACGATCGCGGGGCCTAGCCGGACGGCGGCAACATCACACTGATCGAGTGGCAGGGTACCGATCTTGTCGACGATCACCTCATAGCCATTCTTCTGCAGGAAGTCGACGACATCCTGGGCTGACCGGGGGCCGGATGGCGCCGACGCAGACGGAGCGGCGGTAAGGATCGACACAGCGGCCAAAACCGTGGCGATTGAAGCGTTCGGTCCGAGCTTGGTCACTACGTCGCCTTTCGTACGTGAGAACGCCTCGCATCACGGCGCCCCATGCGCAGACATATACCCCTACCCGGTATAGGCGCCGATATTACCCCGCTGCACCACGGACGAGTTCGCCTCTCTACCGTCAGGACACACGTCCAACGGCCTTACGGCCGCGAAGAATTCGTGCACCGCCGAACGCGGTCAAACGCGGCCGACGCGATCGTTGACGTGGCAAGTCGCGCCTTCACCCACGACCCAGCCGTGGCGTCGAGTCGACCTGGACCACGTGGCCACCCACACCCCGCTGAATTGAAAACGTTGCGATGCAACCGGATCGGCGAACATCGTCGACCACTCGACCGCCACAATCCGGCGCCACGGGAGGTGGCCACCAGAAAGTCACGAAGGACGCACGTCGGCAGAGCGCCGCACCACCACGACGACAAGTCACCGGATCGGAACTGAGGCAATGCCATTGCGGTTCGAGCTCGAGCGACGACGGTCGACCCGACCTACCGATGCCCATACCGGGTATGGGTATATGGGTGTACGCTCCTCGGCAGGCGTTACACACCTTGACGCGGTGGTGCGCCTCGATTCTGCGGTTGTTTCACGCCGATATGGCTGACGGTGAAGGGACGAGAGATGTTTCGGGTTGTGCAGCGGGTGTGGATACCGACGGTGGTGGTGATCGTGTGTGCGGTTGCTGCGTTCGCGGTGGTTCGGCTACAGGAGGTGGCCGGCTCGACGAACCACAGCACGGGCGCCATCAGGGATGGGTCCGAACCCGTCATTCCCAAAGACGTGATATATGAAGTCTTCGGTCCCGCAGGAACAACGGGCCAGGCGAACTTCCTCGACGAACATTCGCAGCCGCAGCAAGCGAACTTCGCGACATTGCCCTGGTCATATCGAATCTCCACCAAACTGATGTCGGTCTTCGCGAACGTGGTCGCGCAGGGAGACAGCGAGATGCTCGGCTGCCGCATCACCGTCAACGGCGAGGTACTCGACGAGCAGTCGGTGACTGCCCAGAATGCCCAGGTCTTCTGCTTGGTGAAGTCCGCATGAGAACATCCATCGCCGCCGCCAAGCCGTCCCGCGTCGCGACCGCCATCCGACGAGTCCCCGGTCTGATCATCGTGGCCTGGCTGGCGGCGATGGTGGCGGTGAGTGTCGTTGTGCCGTCGCTCGAAAAGGTCGGGCAAGAGAACTTGGTCTCGCTGTCATCCCCTGACGCGCCGTCCTATCAGGCGATCAAGAAGCTGGGTGCCGAGTTCGATCAATTCGACTACGACAGCATGGTCATGGTGCTGCTGGAAAGCGACACAGTGCTCGGCAATGAGGCGCGAGAGTACTACCGTGGCTTGACCGATCAGCTCAGGGCCGATCAAGAGCATGTCGACCACGTTCAAGACTTCTGGGGCGATCGCGTCACCGCGGGCGGTTCCCAGAGTGTGGATGGCAAGGCCGCTTACGTCCTGCTGAACTTGGTAGGTGACCAAGGCACGACGCCGGCCAAGAAATCCGTCTTGTCGGTACGCGATATCGTCGATCGCAGTAATCCGCCGGCCGGGCTGAAGGTTTACGTCACCGGTCCGGCCGCGCTCACGATGGATTTGAATGCGGCCGCTGACGACAGTCAGCTGAAGATGACGTTGATCACGTTCGCGATCATTGCCCTGATCCTGCTGATCATCTACCGCTCCATTGCGACGATGCTTCTCATCACCATCACGGTTTTCATCGAGCTGAGTGCCGCGCGCGGAGTGGTTGCGATCCTCGGGCATTACCAGGTCATGGGACTGTCGAACCTGGCGGTGAATCTGTTGACCATGCTGGGCATTGCGGCAGCCACCGACTATGCGATCTTCTTCCTCGGCCGATACCACGAGGCGCGGTCGGCGGGCCTGGATCGCCTGGCGGCGTATTACACGACATTCCGCAGCGTTTCGCACGTCGTCCTGGGCTCAGGTTTGACGATCGCCGGTGCGACCTTCTGTCTGGCGTTCACTCGGCTGCCGTACTTCGCAGCGGTGGGCCTGCCTACCGCGGTGGCCATGGTCGTCGTGGTCGCCGCAGCGCTCACGCTCACGCCGGCGGTGCTGCTGGCGGGCACTCGTTTCGGATTGCTCGAATCGAAGCGCAAGATCAAGATTCGGGGATGGCGACGGATCGGTTCCGCCCTTGTGCGCTGGCCGAAGCCGATTCTCGTCGTGACGATGATCGTTTCGATCATCGGTCTGGGAGTACTGCCGTCGTACACGGTCAATTACAACGACCGGTATTACATTCCGGAAGGCCTCCCCTCCATTCAGGGTTACCAGGCGTCGGACAGGCATTTCTCCAAGGCCAAGCTGGACCCCGACATCTTGCTGATCGTGGCCGACCGGGACCTTCGCACCCCTGCGAACATGCTCGTGTTGGAGCGGATCGCGAGGAACGTTCTGCGCGTCGAGGGGATCAACAAGGTACAGAGCATCACCCGGCCCTTAGGGGCGCCGATCGATCACAGTTCGATTCCCTTCCAGGTGAGCATGCAATCGGTGTCGATGACCGAGAACCTGCAGTACATGAAGGACCGCATGAGCGACATGCTCAAGATGACCGACGAGCTCGGTGCGATGATCACCATCATGGAGCGGATGCACGGCCTCATGCAACAACAGGCCGACATCACTCATGACATGGTCGGCGATGCGAAGGACCTGGAAGCGACAGCCGACGAAATGCGCGACCACATGGCGAATTTCGATGATTTCTGGCGCCCTCTGCGCAATTACCTGTACTGGGAACCGCACTGCGCCAATATCCCGATCTGCTTCTCCATGCGGTCACTGTTCGACGGTCTCGACGGGATCGACCAGCTCAGCGAGAACATGGATTCCATGCTGGTCAATCTCGAGAAAATGGATGCGCTCGTGCCCCAGTTGGTCGCCCAATTGCCACCGATGATCGCGATCGCCAAGAGCATCCGATCGACCACGCTGACCATGCACACCAGCTTCAACGGATTGGTCGATCAGATCAGCCGTATGACCGACACGGCGACCGTGATGGGTCAGGCCTTCGACGCCGCGAAGAACGACGACTTCTTCTACCTGCCACCAGAGGCCTTCGACAATGAGGACTTCCAGAAGGGCCTCAAGCTGCTGGTGTCACCGGACGGCAGGTCCGCGCAGATGATCATCACGCATGAGGGTGATCCGGCGGGAACCAAGGCGCTCGCCACGACACCGGCGGAGCTGACGGCAGCCGAGGAAGCCATCAAGAACACGCCGCTGGAGGGATCTGAGATCTATCTCGGCGGTACCGCCGCTACCTTCCACGACATCGAAGAGTTCGTGAGGTACGACCTGATGATCGTCGTGATCGCGGCGCTCAGCCTCATCTTGATCATCATGCTGGTCATGACGAGAAGCATCGTCGCGGCCTCGGTGATTGTTGGAACGATCGCCATCTCGCTGGGTTCGTCGTTCGGGCTCTCGGTCCTCATCTGGCAGCACATTCTCGGCCAGCAACTGCACTGGTTCGTGCTGCCGATCACCGTCATCATCTTGTTGGCCGTGGGTTCGGACTACAACCTCTTGCTGGTGTTGCGGTTCAAGGAGGAGCTGCAGGCGGGCTTGAAAACGTCGATCATTCGGGGGGTCGCCAGTTCCGGGAGCGTAGCCACGCAGGCAGGGCTCGTCTTCGCGATCACCATGGGCTCGATGATCACCAACGACCTGATCGCCATCGGTCAGGTCGGATCCGCGATCTGCCTAGGCCTGTTGTTCGACACCTTTGTGATCCGCGCGTTCATGACCCCGACGGTTGCGGCGCTGCTGGGGCGCTGGTTCTGGTGGCCGAAGAACATACTGCCCAGATCGGTGGTCAATCGGAGGGCCGCCGGAACCGACGATTCCCCCGGCGAGATCCCGGTTCCAGTCCGATGAGCCTCGGTTGTGGTTCCCCCACGTCACCGGTAGGGCGCAATGGTCCGCCAGGCCAATGCTCCGACTCGTGGACGTTAGCCGCCACTCGGCCGTACTCGGAGCGACCGAAGAGCCGCCCTTCCCGAGACCGATGTTCACGACGGGTTACGACGGGTTACGACGGGTTACGACGGATGCGGCCCCCGCGCTATTCCGCCTTGGCCTTGTCGCCGCCCGATCCAGAGCCGTCCAGGTCGATGTCGCGCAGTTCGCGCTTGAGGATCTTGCCGGTGGGGTTGCGCGGCAATTCGTCGAGGAACACGACCTCGCGCGGCACCTTGTAGCGCGCGAGGTGCTCCTTGACGTAGCGCTTGATGCCCTCCTCATCGACGGACGCGCCCTCGGCCTTGACGACGAACGCCCGCAGCCGGTGCCCCCACTCCTTGTCCTCGACGCCGAGCGCGGTGGCCTCGACCACCTCCGGGTGGCCGCTGATGAGGTCCTCCACCTCGGCCGGGAACACGTTCTCCCCGCCCGAGACGATCATCTCGTCGTCCCGGCCGGACACGTAGAGCAACCCGTCCTCGTCGAAGTAGCCGACGTCGCCCGAGGACATCAACCCGTCGATGATCTCCTTGTGGCCGCCGCCGGTGTAGCCCTCGAACGGGAACGTGGTGCCGACGAAGATCCGGCCCACCTCGCCGCGCGGCACCTCCTTGCCGTTGTCGTCGAACAGTTTGACCCGCACGCCCTTGACGACGGGTCCGACCGTAGCGGGATTCTTCTGCAGATCCTCGGGCCGGGCGATGGTGGCGAACGCGATCTCGGTCGAGCCGTACAGGTTGTAGATGACCGGCCCGATGTCCTTCATCGCCCTGGTGGCCAGTTCGGAGCCCAGCTGCGAACCGGAGACGAACACGATCCGCAGCGATGACAGATCCGGTTTGGTGTCCAACGTCTCGATGTAGTCGAGGATCCGCGACAGCATCACCGGGACCACCACCATCGCGGACGCTTTGTACTTCTCGACGTCGGCGAGCACGGTGGCCGGTTTGAACCGGCGGCGCAGCACCAGCGTCGACCCCAGCATCATGCCGATGGTGGCGTGGAGATAGCCCAGTGCGTGGAACATCGGCGCGGGCAGCAGCGTGATCTCACCGGATTTGAACGGCACGTGGGACAGCACGCCGCCGATCGGCGCCAACGACAGGGGCGGTTTCCGGTTGGCACCCTTGGGGGTGCCGGTGGTGCCGCTGGTGAGGATGATGACCGACGAGTGTTTGGTCACCTTCGGCGCGGGCGACTTGTTGCCGCTCGCAACGATTTCCGCCAACGTCTCGGCGGAGCTCTCCGTGGGCTCGTCGTTGTCGGGGTTGGTGCCGAGCGCGCGCAGGAACCCGTATTCCGGCTTCGCCTGCGAGACCGCCTTCGAGTACTCGTCGTCGTGGATGATCAGTTTGGCACCCTCGCGTTCGGACACCTCCTTGATCTGGGGGCCGGAGAACTCACTGTTGAGCAGGATGATGCGGGCGCCGGTGCGGGCCGCACCGTAGACCGCCACCAGGAACCAGCGGTGGTTGCGGGCGAGGATCGCCACGCCGTCGCCACCCTTGATCCCCTTGGCCAGCAGCGCGTTCGCCACCGCGTGCGCCGCCTCGTCGAGCTCGGCGTACGTCATCTCGCCCTCGTCGTCGATGACTGCGGTGCGCTGTGGGGTGCGACGGGCGTTGAGCGCCGGGATCATCCCGAACTCACCCCAGCGGCGCATGTCGGCAACGAACGCGGCCATGTTCTGCGGCGGTTCGAGCTGGAGGGCGCCCGCCTCGAACATCTTGCGCGCGTAGTGCAATTCGGCGGCGCCGCGGTCCAGATAGAGTTTGGCCTTCTCCGCCACCTGCGACGACAGTTCAGTGAGCTTCGGCATGGCACCACAATATGTGACCCATGTCGCAGCCGAGGCCGGTATCTGCCAGTCCCTACCATGGCTGACATGGTGGGCGGATCCCGATCGCAGAGCCTGTCGCTCGACATCGCCGGACAGTCGCTGACCGTCACCCATCCGGACCGGGTCGTCTTCGCGGCCTACGAGGACCGGCCCCCCGTCACCAAACTCGACCTGATCGAGTACTACCTGTCGGTGGCCGAGGGCGCCCTGCGCGGAGTCGCCGATCGGCCGATGATCCTCAAGCGGTTCGTCAAGGGCATCACCGAAGAGGCGGTGTTCCAGAAGCGGGCCCCGGCGAAGCGGCCGCACTACGTCGACGTCGCCGAGCTCAAGTACGCCTCCGGCACCTCCGCCGAGGAGGCGGTGATCCGCGATGCCGCCGGGCTGGCGTGGGCGGTGAACGGCTGCGTCGACCTCAACCCCCACCCGACGCGGGCGGGCGATCTCGCCCATCCCGACGAACTGCGCGTCGATCTGGATCCGATGCCCGGGGTGGACTGGGAGCAGATCGTCGACGTGGCGCTGGTCGCCCGCGAGGTGCTCGAGGACCACGGCTTGACCGCATGGCCGAAGACGTCCGGGTCCCGCGGTTTCCACATCTACGCCCGGATCGAACCGCGGTGGCCGTTCAAGTTCGTGCGCCTGGCCGCCCAGACCGTGGCGCGCGAGGTCGAACGCCGCGCCCCCGAGCTCGCGACCAGCCGCTGGTGGAAGGAAGAGCGCGAAGGCGTGTTCGTCGACTTCAACCAGAACGCCTTCGACCGCACCGTCGCGTCGGCGTACTCGGTGCGCGCGACCCCGGACGCCCGGGTGTCCACGCCGCTGCGCTGGGACGAGGTGCCGGGCTGCCGGCCGGAGACGTTCACCGTCGCCACCGTGCCTGCCCGCTACGCCGAGATCGGCGACCCGTGGGAGTCGATGGACGACCACGCGGGCCGGCTGGATGCCCTGCTCGACCTCGCCGACCGGCTGGGCCCCGCCGAGAAGGCGCCGCGCGGCGCCAAACGCTCCGACGGGACCGGCCGCCGCCAATCGGTGATGCCGCTCATCGAGATCGCCCGGACCAAGACCAAGGACGAGGCGATGGCGGCGCTCGACATGTGGCGTGCGCGCCACCCCGATGCGGCCGCACTGTTGCAGCCGCCCGACGTCCTGGTCGACGGGATGCGCGGGCCCAGTTCGATCTGGTACCGGATCCGCATCAACCTCCAGCACGTGCCGAAGGAGCAGCGGCCGCCACAGGAGCCGTTACTGGCCGATTACAGTCCCTGGGAGGGCTACACCGGTCGCCAATCACGGCACGGCGTGGATACCGACCGGTAACAATCGCATCACGAGTCCCGCAAATGCCGGTTCTTACCAAAGTATTAGCGGTAGCTCCCAGCGGCCTTAAATTCCCCGCATAACTTTGGTGTCACGTTGAGGTGGCAAAACCAGTCAAGCCATCCCAGCGAAACGCCGACGGGAGGCCGCTCATGACGATCACGAGCACGTCCACTGCTTCAGCTGGTGCCTTTCACTCCAGTGGTTTCCACTACGGCAACCCATCGTTCGACTGCGAGGGGGTCCGCATGCGGGCCCGCTGCCGTCAACTCGCGACGGTCGTCTCGGTCACGGGCGACATCGACGCAGGCAATCTGTCCTGCGTCGCTGACTACGCGACACGCTTCGTGCTCGCCGAGAAGCCGTTCATCCTCGACCTCACGGGTGTGAATTCGTTTGGCGCCGATGCACTTTCGCTGTTCTACGACATCGACGCCCGCTGCGCGGAGGCGGGGGTCGAATGGTCGGTGATCGGCAGCCAACCCGTTCTGCAGGTGCTGCGCGCATCCGGCACGCTCAACGACATGCCGGTGACCGCATCGGTCCCAGAAGCCTTGCACCACTTCAGTGAAGGCATCCTGGCCCGGCGCCGCCTGCTCCCCCTCCTGACCAAGACAGCCTGATACGGAAAGGCGACCACCATGCTCATCGACGTTCGCTGGCTCTCGTTCCTGCTCAAGCGCAGGCACCACGTCCACCACGTGGACTCCGCCGCCTGAACCCACACTCGACGCGCCGCCCGGTGACCATCGGGCGGCGCGTCGGCGTCTGTCAGGACGGCAGCAGGCGTTGCACCAGTCCCCTGCTCACTTCCTCGGGGCGGTACTGCTCGGCCGCATAGGCGCCCATCGCGGTGAGCGCACCGGTCAGTGCGGGCACGACCCACTGCAGCATCGCGAGCTGTTTCTGCGCGGCCTCGACATCAGGCGGCGTGGCCGCCGACGGGGTCGTGCCGTCAGCCACCGGGACGTCCCGGTGCGCGGAGACCTTCTGCCCCAGCATGCGGCTGTACGCGGTGACGCCGAGCGCGGCGACCGTCAGCGCCGTCTTCGCCACCGCCATCGTGGGCACCCCCTGCTGCACCTTCATCCGGCCGAGGTCGTGTTTGAGCAGGCCTGCCGCACCGACGAGATGCGTCCCGATCGCGGCGGCGTTGACCGGGGTCCAGCGGTCCCAGCCGGCGTTGGCGACGGCGCCGGCGCGCGACGGGTCACCTCCTGCGGCGGCGGCCGGGTTCAGCGCCACGGCGTTGGCCAGGGTGCCGCCGAACCAGGCGGCGAGGCCGAGGTCGTGCATTTGGTGAAAGACGGTGGCGCGTGCCATGGGGACTCCTCGGGGGTGTGACGCGGACCTCGCGTCATACCCGGGGCCACGGGCGGTAAACGCCACGACGGCCGCGTCCGGTCAGCGAGCGTCCTTGACCCACCGCCACTGTCCGGGGGTCCACTCGCCGGCGTCGGGCAGCGAATCGCCGACCGCCGCGACGACCCCCGGCCACCACTCCGGGTGATAGTCGTCGCCGGACAGCCAGCCACCGGCCGCCACCTTCGGCGCCCACGCCGCGATGTCGGCGCGCACGCTGTCATAGTCGTGGCGTGCGTCGATGTGCACCCACGCCAGCGATCCGTCGTCGAACATCCGTGCCGCCGACACGGAGTCGGTGATCAAGAGCGCTACGGTGTCGGCGAACCCGCAGGCGATCACGTTGCGGTGCAGCAGTCCGGCGAACGTACCGCCGCCGAATTCCACCGCAGGTCCGTGGGCGTTGATCTGGCGGTTGCCTTCCGGGCCGCTGCCCTGGCACGTGTCCACCCCGACGATGTCGATCCGCCGCCCGGACCGCTGCACCACCTCGGCCAACGAGCAGAGGCTGCGGCCGAGATAGCTTCCGACCTCGACGAATCGGGCGCCGCCGCCGAAATGCGCGACCGCTTCCTCCTGGGCCTGCCGCCAGCCGAACCATCCGGGGATGTCCTCCCACCGGCGGACGGGGGCGTCGAAGCTCGGCACCGTCAGACCGGCCACTGCTCGCGGCGGTAGGCCGCGTCGAAGAACATCCACTCGTAGCGCGACGTGGTGAGGAAGTGGGCGGCCGCCGCCGCGTCCTGCTCCGGCGTCAGCGTCGGCCCGGTCCGGTCGGTGAGGTCGAGGACCTGCGCGACGGTGGCGGCGAACTCCTCACCCCCGTAGCTGTCGATCCACCGCTGGTAGCGGGCGTCGGACGAGCCGCGGGCGATCAGCTCCTGCCCCATCCGGGCGTAGATCCAGTAGCACGGCAGGATCGCGGCCAGCCCGTCGGCAAAACTGCCGCTGTACACGGTGGCCAGCAGGTAGCTGGTGTAGGCGCGGGTGGTGGGAGCCACCGGGACCAGCGCCAACTTCTCCGGGTCGAGGCCCAGTTCGGGCAGCAGCGTGTCGTGCAGGGACAACTCGACCTCGAACACGTCGGCGGCGTGGCGGGCGAACATCGCGGTGTCGGTCAGCGTGGGCGCCTTGGCCCCGACCACCGCCAGTGCCCGCGCGTAGTCGCGCAGGTAGTGCACGTCCTGCGCGACGTAGTGGGCGAACACCTCCGGGTCGAGCGATCCGTCGGTGAGTCCGGAGGTGAACGGGTGAGCCAGGATCGCCGAGAAGACCGGATCTGCTTCGTTCCACAGCCGCTGCGACCAACGTTGGTTGTTCATCGCCGCCAACGTATCAGCGGCACACGGTCCGGTCATCGTGGCGGAACTGGTTGCCGCCGGCGCGTTTCGCCGCGTACATCGCGTGGTCGGCAGCCCCGATGAGGGCGTGGATCAGGGCCTGACCCTCGTCCTCGAACAGCAACGGCAGGCACGCCGCCGCGATCCCGACGCTGGCGGTGACGCGGAACGGGACGTCGGCCACGGCGGCGCACATGCGCTGCGCCCAGTCGTCGACGTGCCCCGCCTCCAGGAGGTCGGCGAGCACGAACTCCTCCCCTCCGAGCCGGCCCACGACCGCGGTGCCGCCCGCCTCGGTGCGCAGCGCGCGGGCGACGGCGACCAGCGCCTGATCGCCGACCGCGTGGCCGTGACTGTCGTTGAGCTGTTTGAACTCGTCGAGGTCGACGACCGCCACCGCCAGGTGGACGTGCTGATCGCGGTGCGCGGTCAGCAGATGCTCGATCTGCTGGTAGACCGCGCGCCGGTTGAGCAGCCCCGTCAACGGGTCACGGGCCGCGCGCAGCAGATCCGCACCCAGCGCGTGCACGACGGCCTGGACCGCGAACGGCACCGCGATGTTGAGCACTAAGACGAGCAGCAGCAGACCGACCGCCAGCGGTGTGTCCTCGGCCTCGACGGCCAGGCGCGTCGCCTGCACCACGCCGACATACAGGGCGACCCCGAAGTTGTAGAGCATGTAGCCGGGCGTGTGGAACAGGGCGATGTAGCCGCCGGTGGTGGCGAACACCGTGCATCCCATCAGCCCGATCATGGGGTCTTCCTGGACGTAACAGGCGAGCGCGATGAACAGGTTGGCGGCCACGATGTAGCCGACGGACTGGCGGCAGGTGGGCCACCGGCCCGCCCACATCGCGGCGGTCAGCAGTCCGCCGAACACCGAGACCCAGGTCATCACTTCGGCCATCCCGCCGCCGGGACCGCGTGAGCTCAGCGTCAGGACGGCAGGGACGAGGGCGAGGGCGGCGGTGCTGAACGCCAGATTCCACCGCGCCACCCCCAGCATCTCGCGCGCCCGAAGGTAGCCGGTGATCCAGTCGAAATGGTCCGGCTGTCGCCACCAACGTTCGAACCAATGCACCCCTGACCCCCTCCACACCACTGGGCGCCGCAAACCGACCGGACGCGCACTGGCGTTGCTCGCCGCAGCCTAACGCAGCGAATCCGACACGACCGGTCGAGACAGAATTGGGCGTGCACCGCCGCGGGTACGGACCCCGGCGTGGACGCGAGCGGTGTCGGGCTGATCGAACCGAACCACGTCCACACCTATCGGCCGTTGCTGTCCTATGTCGGCGGCGGCCAGGCGTCCATGGGCGACGCCGAACGGACGCAGCGGTCGGTGATTCCCCGGGGCTGCACGTGGCAACGCGACTCGGCCCCGATGTTCCTTGCCGCGCGTGTACCGGAACCTCATCCTGCGGGGACGGGTCTGACTCAGCGGCGCGCCAGAGCGTCCGCCGCGGACCGGACCGCCCGGGTGAGGCGCGCCACGAGCGGACTGTCGAGTTTCCAGCACTGCCAGTAGAGCGGCACGTCGAGGTTGACTTCGGCGATGCGGACGAAGGATCCGTCGGCCAGCTCCCGTGCGGCCAGCTGCTCCGGGTACATCCCCCAGCCGAGCCCCGCGCGCACCGCCGCACCGAACCCCTCCGCGGTGGGCACGTAGTGCACCGGCCGGGTGATCGCGCGGCGGAAAGCTTTGCGAATCAAGAGATCCTGCAGTGCGTCATCGCGATTCCAGGCCAGCGACGGGGCCTGCTCCGCGGCCGTCGCCGTGAAGCCTGCGGACAGATGGCGCTCGACGTAGGCCGCGGTCGCCACCGGCAGGTAGCGCATCATCCCGAGCGGTTGCACCCGGCAGCCCGGTACCGGGTTGCGTTCGGTGGTGACCGCACCCATCACCACGCCTTCGCGCAGCAGCCGCGCGGAGTGGTCCTGGTCCTCGATCCTGATGTCGAACAGGACGTCGGCGACGTCGCCGAGCACTCCGGTGAACCACGTCGACATCGAGTCGGCGTTGACCGCGACCGCCATCCGCGGCCGATGCGCGGTTCCCGGGCCGCCCAACTCACTGAGCGCCTCGGCCTCCAACAGTGCGGTCTGCGCCGCCAAGCGCAGCAGCGGGACGCCCGCAGCTGTTGCACGGCAGGGCTTTTCGCGAACCACCAGCACCTGGCCGACGCGCTGTTCGAGCGCCTTGATGCGCTGGCTGACCGCTGAGGGTGTGATGTGGAGGTGGTCGGCCGCCACGTCGAAGCTGCCGAATTCGACCACCGCGGCGAGCGCGGCGAGCTGATCGGCACCGAGGCGGGTCGCATCCCGCGGCTGCGGGTGGGCAGAGGTCACCGACTCAATGTAGGAATTCCGCGCCCCCGACGTGGTAACTCGCCGTCGACGGCGGTTCACCTTAGGGTTCGACCCATGAATCGCCTCGATCGCTTCTTCGAGATCTCCGCGCGCGGGTCCACACTCGGCGCGGAGGTCCGCGGCGGCCTGGTCACCTTCATCGCGATGGCCTACATCATCGTGCTGAACCCGATCATCCTGTCGAGCGCCGAGGACGTCGAGGGCAACACGCTGCAGTTCGCCCAGGTCTCGGCCACCACCGCTCTCGCGGCGGGCGTGATGACGATCCTGTTCGGCCTCATCGCCCGGCTGCCGTTCTCGTTCGCCGCCGGGCTGGGGATCAACTCGTTCCTGGCGACCACGGTGGTCGGCGAGGTCACCTGGCCGGAGGCGATGGGCCTGGTGGTGATCAACGGCCTGATCATCGTGCTGCTGGCGGTGACCGGTCTGCGCCGACTGGTGTTCGACGCCGTGCCGATGCAGCTCAAGCTGGCGATCACCGCGGGTATCGGCTTGTTCATCCTTTTCATCGGGCTGGTCGACGCGGGCTTCGTCAGCTCGACCGGGTTGGCGTCGCCGCCGGTCGGGCTCGGCGCCGGTGGCCTCGGGTCGATCAGCACCGTCCCGACGCTGATCTTCGTCGTCACGCTGCTGATCACCGGTGTGCTGGTCGCCCGGCGCGTGCGGGGCGGCATCCTGATGGGGCTGGTCGTGGGCACCGTGGTCGCGGTCATCGTCGAGGCGATCTGGGACCTGGGGTCGGCGCAGGACGTCGACGGCGGCTGGAGCCTGTCGGTGCCGGAACTGTCGGGTTCGCCGTTCGCGCTGCCGGATCTCTCCCTGGTCGGTGAGTTCAGCCTGGTCGACAGTTTCGAGCGGATCGGGATCCTGGCGGCGGTGATGCTGGTCTTCACCCTGGTGTTCGCGAACTTCTTCGACGCCATGGGCACGTTCACCGGGCTGTCGCGGGAAGCGGGCCTCGCCGACGCGCAGGGCACGTTCCCGCGGCTGCGCTCGGCGCTGATCGTCGAGGGTGCGGGCGCCGCGGTCGGCGGCGCGACGTCGGCGTCGTCGAACACGGTCTTCATCGAATCCGGTGCCGGTATCGAGGAGGGTGCGCGCACGGGGCTGGCGAACCTGGTCACCGGCGCGCTGTTCCTGGCGGCCATGTTCGTGTCCCCGCTGGCGTCCATCGTGCCGACCGAGGTGGCCGCTGCGGCGCTGGTGATCGTCGGCGCGATGATGGTGTCGCAGTTGCGGCACATCGAACTGGCGGAGTTCTCAGTGGTGTTGCCGGTCGTCCTCACCGTGGCGGCCATGCCCTTCACCTACTCGATCGCCAACGGGATCGGTGTCGGCTTCATCTCGTGGGTGGTCGTGCGCACCGGCGCCGGGAAGGCCCGCGAGATCAGCCCGCTGCTGTGGGTCGTCGCCGCGGGCTTCCTCGTGTACTTCGCGCGCGGCTGGATCGAGAGCCTCATCGGGGTGTGACCGGTCGCCGGGTCCGCCCTCGAACGTCACCGCGACGTGTTGAAAACCCTTGACCCGCTCGGCTTTCGCTTTGCGGGTGTAGGTGCGGCGGTCGGCCGGGGTGAGCGTCACCTGGTCGGTGAACGGGGTCAGCAGCGCGCGCGGATACAGCCGGTCGACCCGCACGACGTTGAGCTCGGCGCACAGCACCAGGGTCACTGACACCAGGTACAGGAACGCCAGCAGCCCGAGCACCAGAGCGAACACGGTGTTGGTGGCGCTCGCCGAACTGACCGTGCGGGCCACGTAGCCGGCCCCGAACCACTGCAGGAACTGCCAGACCACCGCCGCGGCGAGGGCGCCGGGCAGCACCTGACGGAAGGTCAGCTCGCGGCTCGTCGTCATCCGGAACGCCACCAGACAGATCCCGGTGTTGATGGCGATGGTGGCCACCAGGATCCCGGTCCGGCCGAGCGCCCCGAAATCGTCCACGGCGCGGCCGACCGCGGCCAGCACCGTCGCCGCGGCCGCCGCGGTCCCCAACACCAGCAACAGCATCAGGCTGCGGATGCGGGACCGGATCGGGTCCGGGCGCTTGTTGCGCGGCACCGCCCACACCGAGTCCATCGCGTTCTGGATGGCCTGGCCGACCCCCGAGCCGCCGTAGAGCGCACCGACGATACCGACCACGACCGCGACCGCCCCGCCGCTGAGCTTCTCGGGCTGGGCCAGCTGTTCGCCGATCAGCGGGAACTGGTTGACCGTCGCCTCCACGACCTGCTGCTGCAGTTCGGGCCGGCCGACGAGCAGTACACCGAGCGCGGTGGTCAGCAGGAGCAGCAGCGGGAACAGCGAGACGAAGGCGTAGTAGGTGATCAGAGCCGCGAGATAGCCGCCCTGATCGTCGACGTACTTGTAGACGACGGCGATGAGGTAGCCCATGACCCGGCTGCGCTGTTGCAGCCTGTCGAGCCATCCGATCACCGCAGTACACCTTTCCGCGCCCACTGGTGCGCCCGGCATACCCCCTGCGACCGGCGCCGACACCACAGGTTGCGCGTCGCGCGCTATCCGGGGTCGGGTTCGGCCGGTTCCACGGTCGCGAGCTGGTCGATACCGCTGATCCGCAACACCGGCATCAGATACGGATTGGCGAGCAGCCGCAGGCCCGGTGCCTGATCGGCGTGCACCGACAGCGCGCCGATCGCCGCGCTGTCGAGGTATTCGACCGCGCTGAGGTCCACCGTGACCCGGCCTCCGGCGTCGCCGGCCGAGGCGATCACCGTGGTCAGCGCCCGGCTGAAGGTCTCGATGTTGCTCAGATCGATCTCTCCGGCCGCCACCAGCAGCGGTGTGCCGTCGTCATGCTCTTCGGCACTCACGGTGAGCGGTGTCGCCATCAGAGGATCCTCGCGTTGAGGTGGACCGTGGTGCCGTCGTCACCGGGTTGGATCGTCACATCGTCCATGAGGCCCTCCATCAGCGCCACACCGCGGCCCCGCCTGGTGTCGACCTTGGTGCGGGGCGGTTTCCACGACCCGGTGTCGAGCACCGAGACGTAGAGCCGGTCGACCAGTGCGGTCGCGCGGAGGGTGACGAACCCGTCGGGCCGGTCCCGGTGCCCGTGCTCGATCGCGTTCGCGACCGCCTCCCCCGCCGCGATCAACACGTTCATCGCCTGATCCGGACCCACGCCGGCCTGGGTCAGCCAACGTCGAAGCGCGCCACGGGAACTCGCGAGGTACTCATTGCGCGCCGGGAACACGAGATCGAGTGGTGCGGGCTGGCGGTACAGCAGCAGCGCGACGTCGTCCTGGTACCCGCCGTCGGGCGCCAGGCGCGACATCAGATCGTCGGCGACGATGTCGAGTGCGTCAGAGCGTCCTTCGGCGACGAGGTCCGCCGCGCGGCCGATACCGGTGTCCAGCGAGGCGCGGCGACGCTCGACCAGCCCGTCGGTGTAGAGCAGCAGAGTGGCCCTGGCCGACAGCGTGACCCGGCTCTCCGGCCGCTCCTGATCGGGCCGCAACGCCAGGGCGAAACCGCGGGCGTCGTCGAGCAAACGGGTGCCGCCGTCGGCATCGACGAGGATCGGCGGCGGATGACCCGCGCTGGAGTAGACGAGCTCACCGGTGTCCGGGTCGAGCACCCCACACCACACGGTGGTGCAGCGCGCACCCGGCAGGCGTGCGGCGAACCGGTCGAGGCCGAGCAGCGCGGTCCCGGGACTCGGGTGGTCGAGCAGCAGGGCACGGCACGCGCTGCGCAATTGCCCCATCACGGTGGCCGCCTCCAGATCGTGGCCGACGCAATCGCCGACGATCAGCGCGATACAGCCGCCGTCGAGGTCGACCACGTCGTACCAGTCCCCGCCGACCTGCAGCGGCCGGGTCGCCGGGTGATAGCGGACGGTGAATCCGCGCGGCAGGCGGGCGGGGCCGAGGATCGCGTGCTGCAACGCCAGTGCGGTCTCGCGCTGCTGGTCGAGTTGGTGGACGCGGTGCAGGCCCTGCCCGAGCCGGCTGGCCAGAACCGTGAGCAGCGTGTGGTCCTCGGCGGTGAAAGGGCGTTGCTCCAGCAACTCGACCCACAGGACGAGCACGCCGCGCGGATGCTGCAGCGTGACGCCCGCGGTGCCGTACTCCTCGGTGTCGGTGGTCAGCAGGTCGGCGTCGCGCAGCGTGGTGATCGCGGTGCGGTGACGCGCCGGGAGTTCGGCCCAACGCACGGGTTCCCCCGCGCAGATGACGTCCGGGGTTACGTCATCGTCCGACGCCTGCTGAGCGGGGAAGGTGACCGCGAGTACCCGGCGGGCCTGCCACAGCCGCAACAGCTCGGAGACGGCGGCGCGCAGCGCCCCGTCGAGCGTGTCGGCGTCGGCGAGTTGGGCGTTGAGTGCGGCGAGCGCCGATTCGCGCTGCACCGTGTAGTGCTCGGCGGTGACGTCGCGGAAGGTGCCGACCATGACCCGGCGGCCGGTGTCGGGGTCTTCGGCGGGGTTGAAGCTCGCGCTCACCCAGACCCGGTGCCCATCGCGGTGGACGACCGGGAACGTGTAGTCCCCGTGGGTCTGGTTGAGCACCCCGGTGAAGGCCTGACTGGTCTGCCGGTAGCCGTCCGGATCGGTCTCGGGGTCGGGCCACCACGGTTGCCGGGGGGCGTAGGGCAGGCCCTCGGGACCGTAGCCGAGGATGTCGGTGAAGGCGGTGTTGATCTCGACGATCGCGCCGTCTTCGTCGCAGACGAAGAACGCCTCCTGTAGGGAGTCGATCAGCGCGGCACGCCAGCGGCTGTGGTGGTTGCGCAGCCGCGCCAGCGCCACGTTCGCCCGCACCCGAGCCAGGAACTCCGCTGCGGCAAAGGGTTTCACGAGGTAGTCGTCGGCACCGGCCTGCAGTCCCTCGATGGAGGCCTCCTGCCCTGCCCGCGCCGACAGCAGCAGCACCGGCAGTGCCGCGGTGCGGGGGTCGGTGCGCAGTGCGGCCACCAGGCCCAGACCGTCGAGCCGGGGCATCATGACGTCACTGACGACCAGGTCGGGCAGTTCGGCACGGACCGATTCGAGCGCCTGCTGACCGTCGGTCACCGCGGTCACCTGATATCCGGCGCCGCGCAGAAGTCCGGTGAGATAGTCGCGCATGTCGGCGTTGTCGTCGGCGATGAGCACCCGCGCCCCGCTGTCCGCGGGCGCCGCGACGGCCCCGGAGACACCGGTGTTGCCGTCGGTCTGTTCGCTGTCGGGTTCGGTGGGCAGCCAGCGCAGCGCCTCCTGAACGTAGGGGTCGGCGATGTCGGAGACCGCGGAGACCCGCCGCGGCGCCACGACGTCGTCGGCGGGCAGATGCGCTGGGCCGTAGGGCATTCGGATGGTGAATGCGGTCCCTCGGCCTTCCTCGCTCTCGGCGCTGATCGTCCCGCCGTGCAGGCCGACCAGCTCCTTGACGAGCGCGAGCCCGATCCCGCTGCCCTCGGTCGATCTGGCGTAGGTGGTCTCGATCCGGTGGAACCGCTCGAACAGCCGTGGCAGGTCGGCGGCGGCGATTCCGACGCCGGTGTCGGCGACCGTGACCACCGCGCCGTCGCCGTCGTCGGCGACCCGGACGGTGACGGCGCCCTCGAGGGTGAACTTCAGCGCATTCGAGAGCAGGTTGAGGATCACCTTCTCCCACATGTCACGGTCGACGTACACCGGTTCGGCCAGCGGCGGGCAGTCGACGGTGAAGTGGAGACCCGCACGCTCCACGGCCGAGCGGAACACGCTGGCCAGTTCGGCGGTGACCTCGGACAGGTCGACGGGTTCGAACCGCGCCTGCATCCGGCCGGCCTGGATGCGGGAGAAGTCCAGCAGCGTGTTGACCAGTTTGGCGAGCCGTAATCCGTTGCGCTGCACCAACTCCAGCTCTTCGCGCGCCTGCTCGTCGAGGCCGGTGGTCCGGTTCCGCAGTTCGGCGAGCGGCCCCAGGATCAGGGTCAGCGGCGTGCGGAACTCGTGGCTGATGTTGGAGAAGAACGTCGTCTTGGCCAGGTCGAGTTCGGCGAGTTCCTCGGCCCTGCGCTGCTGCGCCCGGTAGCTGCGCGCGCTGCCGATCCCCGCGGCGACGTGCCCGGCGACCAGCTCCACGAATCCGCGGTAGCCGGCGTCCAGCCGCCGGTGGGAGTTCAACCCGGCGACCAGGAACCCGACCGGGTCGGCGCCCTGCTGCATCAACGGTACGACCAGTGCCTGCGCGGGCGGTTCGGGCCACACCCCGCTCGGCAGCCGCAGCGACTCACCGTCGATGTCCAGCAGCACCGCCTCACCCTGCGCCGGCAGCTCCACCGGCCACACCGACATGCCTTCGGACGGCAGGGATTCGGGCGCAGCCGGATGTCCCGGCTCGATCCCGCTGGTGGCGGCGAGCCGCGCGTCACCGTCGTCACCGAACAAGTAGGTCAGGGTGAACGGCAGGTCGTACGGGTTGCGGCCGAGCTGGGCGGCCGAGAAGTCCAGCATCTGCCGCTCGGTGCGCACGACGCTCGGATCCGATCCGAGGTCACGCAGCGTCGCCATCCGCCGCTCGGCGATGACGCGTTCGGTGTCCTCGCTGACCACGCACAGCATGCCGACGACGTCACCGCTGTCGTCGCGCAGCGGACTGTACGAGAACGTGTGGTAGGTCTCCTCGGAGTAGCCCGACCGTTCGAGGAACAGCAGCAGCGCCGCATCCCAGGTGGCATGGCCGGTGGTGAGCACCGACTCGATCCGCGGCCCGATGTCGGGCCAGATCTCCGCCCACACCTCGCTCGCCGGGCGGCCCAGCGCCCACGGGTACTTTCGGCCCAGCGTGTCGCGGCGGTATGCGTCGTTGCAGAAGAAGGTCAGGTCCGGACCCCACGCCATCCACATCGGGAAGCGTGACGACAGCAGGATGCTGACCGCGGTGCGCAGACTCTGCGGCCAGGTGGCGGTGGGACCGAGCGCCGTCGCGGCCCAGTCGACCTCCGCCAGATGCCTGCCCACCTCGAGATCGGCACCGAACAGCGCGCGCGCCGACGACGTCAACGAAGCCGCGTCAGCTTCCTCAACGCCCACCCGACATCCCTCTCACCGCGCTTGTCGACGCACGAGGCGTCCGACGCCCCCGGCCGGGCCGCCCTGACGGGCGCCGGACGTGAGCGTCACCCTATGGCCGAACGCCACGGTCGCGGCGTCGCATGTCCCACGGATAATCCGTGGATGCAGGCTGCCCAGACAAGACGAAAGTGAAACCAGGTCCGTGACCAACCTCGCCGGCGGTCAGCCGCCGCGGGTGAGCACCTCGGAGGCGGCACGCCGCTGCGCGTCGAGGATCAGCATCGCCACGTGCAATGACGTCATGGACTCCGCGTCGTCGAGGTCGACCCCGAGTGTCCGGCCGATCGCGGCCAACCTCTTGTAGAGCGCGGGACGGCTGATGTGCAGCCGCTGCGCAAGGGCGGCCTTGTTACCGGCCACCTGCAGGTACTGACGCAGGACCTCCAGATTGGACAGCGCGCGGTTGTCGTCGTCGACCAGCAGCGCCCGCAGTTCGGTCTCGGCGAACTGCTGCACCCGCGGATCGTCGCGCAGCAACGCGATCAGACCCCGCAGCCGCACGTCGGAGGCACGGTAGACCGGCTGGGTGTTGCCGTGCATCGCGATGGCCACCTCGCCGACGTGGGCGGCCTCGCTCAACCCGTGGATCGCCTCGACGATCTCGGCGGCCGGGTCCCCGACCGCGCACACCGAGCGGGTGTTGCCGTCGAGCCGGCGCAGGTCGGCGTGGATGCGTTCCCCCAGTGCACCGAGAGCCCGGTCCCAGCCGCCGCGGGCCGGGTTGAGCGCCAGCAGCGCGCCGATCTCCCCGTCGCGGCGGATCGAGCACAGCGCGGTGTGGCCCGACGCGTTGACGGTGTGCGCGACCGCGTCCAGCAGGGCAACGTTTCGTTGTTGCGCGACAACGGGATCCACCACGGTGGTGCCGCGGTCGACGCGCACGACCACCGGCAGGTAGCGGGTGGCCTTGCGCAACCCGAGGGCGTGCGCGCGCGCCGCGGCCTCCCGCTCGTCGGCGATGCGGCCCTGCAGCACGTCGTCGATCAGCCCGCTCTGGGCCTGCTGGTGCAGCCCGCTGCGGTTGCGCTCGATCATCCGGTGCAGCGCCAGCGCGGCGGCCGCGCGTTCGAGGACCATCGTCGCCCGCGCCCGGTCGGCCGGTGCCGCGGGGACGATCAGGCGCCCCCATTCCTCGCCGCGCGGACCGACCGAGGTGACCGCCCATTCCCCGTCGGCCGAGGTCAGCCGCGAGCGCCGCTCCCAGTCCTGCAGCAGGGTGGCGGCCGCGTCTCCTCCGGGTGCGACGGCGAGCGCCTGGTGGGCGAGGTCCTCGAGAACGACCGGCTCGTCGAGGATGCGGGCCGCGGCGTCGACGATCCCGGCCGCCGACGCGCGTTTCATGCTCAGTTCGGTGAACGTCTCGTGCACGCGCCGGTCGAACGCCACCTCGTCGTACTGCGCGGCGACGATGCGCCGGTGCACCGCCTCGGTGACGTCGACGAATTTGATCTGTCGGTGCAGTGCGACCAGGGCGAGCCCCAGCCGGCTGGCCTGTTCGGCGACCGCCGCGGGCACTTCCGCCATCGCGGTTCCGAGTTCCACGACGGCGCCGACGGCGCCCGCGTCGGCCAGTCCCTGCAGATAGCGCTGCGGGTCGCTGCGCAACCCGGCCCCGGTGGTCAGCACCAGCTCACCGCCCTGCAGCAGCGCGGACAGATCCGCGACGTCGCCGACGTGCACCCAGCGGATCGGGTCCTGCCAGCGGCATGCGCTCAGCACCTGCGGGGCACCGGCGGCGACGACCGGAAGCCCGATGACGTCCGCAACGGTCATGGCCATTTACACAATGTAGCGCCGAGCCGGAAATCGGTGACATAGTGCGGCCTACGGAACGCGCCGGGGCAGCGCAGACTTCGGGGCATGGCGAACGTACAGCACTGGTGCAACAACGACATCTTCGCGGGCGGCTCCTCGGCCACCGCTCCCGTGACCAATCCGGCGACCGGCGAGGTCACCGGTCAGGTGGCCCTGGCGAGCGTCGAGGACGCCCGCACGGTCATCGAAGCCGCCGCAGCGGCCTTCCCGGCGTGGCGGGACACCTCGCTGGCCAAGCGGACCTCGATCCTGTTCAACTTCCGCGAACTGCTCAACGCGCGCAAGCACGAACTCGCCGCGATCATCACCAGCGAGCACGGCAAGGTGCTCTCCGACGCCCTCGGCGAGGTCAGCCGCGGCCAGGAGGTCGTCGAATTCGCCTGCGGTATCCCGCATCTGCTCAAGGGCGGCTTCACCGAGAACGCCTCGACCAACGTCGACGTCTACTCGATCCGCCAGCCGCTCGGCGTCGTCGGCATCATCAGCCCCTTCAACTTCCCCGCCATGGTGCCGATGTGGTTCTTCCCCATCGCGATCGCCACCGGCAACACCGTCGTGATCAAGCCGTCGGAGAAGGATCCGTCGGCGTCGCTGTGGCTGGCCCGCCTGTGGGCCGAGGCAGGCCTGCCGCCCGGGGTGTTCAACGTCCTCCAGGGCGACAAGACCGCCGTCGACGAACTGCTGACCAACCCGAAGGTCAAGTCGGTGTCATTCGTCGGGTCCACCCCGATCGCCCAGTACGTCTACGCCACCGGCACCGCCGCCGGTAAGCGGGTCCAGGCCCTCGGCGGCGCCAAGAACCACGCGGTCATCCTGCCCGACGCCGACCTCGACCTGGCCGCCGACGCCATGGTCAACGCCGGGTTCGGCTCCGCCGGCGAACGCTGCATGGCGATCAGCGCGGCCGTCGCGGTCGGCCCGATCGCCGACGACCTCGTCGCCAAGATCGCCGAACGCGCCGCGGCGCTCAAGACCGGTGACGGCACCAAGGACTCCGACATGGGTCCGCTGGTCACCAAGGCCCACCGCGACAAGGTGGCCTCCTACATCGACGCCGGCGAGGCCGACGGCGCCAAGATCGTCGTCGACGGCCGCAACGTCACCGCCGACGGCGGAGCGGACGGGTTCTGGTTGGGCCCGACCCTGATCGACAACGTCACCCCCGAGATGAGCGTCTACACCGACGAGATCTTCGGACCCGTGCTGTCGGTCGTGCGCGTCGACACCTACGACCAGGCGCTCGAACTGATCAACGCCAACCCGTACGGCAACGGCACCGCGATCTTCACCAACGACGGCGGCGCCGCCCGGCGGTTCCAGAACGAGGTCGAGGTCGGCATGGTGGGCATCAACGTGCCCATCCCGGTACCGATGGCGTACTACAGCTTCGGCGGCTGGAAGAACTCGCTGTTCGGCGACAGCCACGCGCACGGCACCGAGGGCGTGCACTTCTTCACCCGCGGCAAGGCCATCACGCAGCGCTGGCTCGACCCGAGCCACGGCGGCATCAACCTCGGGTTCCCGCAGAACCAGTAGCCACCAGTCGCCGAGAGTACGGTTGTTGCACGCATCGCCCGAGTAGTGGCGTCGACAACCGTGCACTCGGCGCAAGAGGAGAGACACCCATGACACTCACCAACGAAGCAGTCCTGCCCAACGGCCTGTCGATCGACGAGGCCCGCGCGGAGGCCGCCCGCGCCTACGAACTCGACCGCAAACACGTCTTCCACTCGTGGTCGGCGCAGGCCGAGATCACGCCGATGACGATCACCGCCTCAGCGGGCAGCTACATCTGGGACGGAGAGGGCCGGCGCCTGCTGGACTTCTCGTGCCAGCTGGTCAACACCAACATCGGCCACCAGCACCCCAAGGTCGTCGCCGCCATCCAGGCCCAGGCCGCCAAGCTGTGCACCGTCGCGCCGCAGCACGCCAACGACGCCCGCTCCGAGGCGGCCCGCCTCATCGCCGAGCGCACACCGGGTGAGCTGAACAAGGTGTTCTTCACCAACGGCGGCGCCGACGCGGTCGAGCACGCGGTGCGGATGGCCCGGCTGCACACCGGTAAGTACAAGGTGCTCAGCCGGTACCGCTCCTACCACGGCGGCACCGAGACCGCGATCAACCTGACCGGCGACCCCCGCCGGTGGCCCAACGACCACGGCAACGCCGGCGTCGTGCACTTCTTCGGCCCGTTCCTGTACCGCTCGCAGTTCCACGCCACCACCGAGGCGGAGGAGTCGGCGCGCGCGCTGGCCCACCTCGAGGACATCGTGCGGATGGAAGGTCCGTCGACGATCGCCGCGATCCTGCTGGAGTCGATCCCCGGCACCGCGGGCATCATGGTGCCGCCGCCGGGATACATGGCCGGCGTCCGCGACATCTGCGACCGCTACGGCATCGTCATGATCGCCGACGAGGTCATGGCCGGCTTCGGGCGTAGCGGGAAATGGTTCTCCATCCAGCATTTCGACGTCGTCCCAGACCTGCTGACCTTCGCCAAGGGCGTCAACTCCGGTTACGTGCCGCTCGGTGGTGTCGCGATCGGACCGGCGATCGCCGAGACATTCGCCCACCGTCCCTACCCGGGCGGGCTGACCTACTCGGGTCATCCCCTCGCGACCGCGGCCGCTGTGGCGACCATCACGGCCATGGAGGACGAGGACATCGTCGGCAACGCCGCCCGGATCGGGGCCGAAATCCTCGGACCAGGGCTGGCCGAACTCGCCGCCCGCCATCCCAGCGTCGGTGAGGTCCGTGGCACGGGTGTCTTCTGGGCGATCGAACTGGTCGCCAACCGGGAGACCCGCGAACCGCTGGCGCCGTACGGGGCGAGCAGTGCGGCGATGAACGCCGTGGTGGGAGCGTGCAAGGAGAACGGGTTGCTGCCGTTCGCGAACTTCAACCGCATCCACGCCGTGCCGCCCTGCACGGTCACCGCGGACGAAGCCCGTGAGGGACTCGCGATCCTCGATGAGGCCCTCTCCGTCGCTGACTCCCACCTGTGAACCACGTCTGACAATCCTCGTCGAAGAACGCCTGCCGCCGCCGATCCGTAGGGTTGGTGGCGACAGGCGTTCGGCACGTGCGCAACGGCGCGCCGTTTCGACATGGCGGCAGCGTGGAACTACCCCCCGAAGGTCGGACCACGTGATCAGTTCCTGAAGGGGATGCATGTCTGAGGCGAGAGAGTCGGATTTCGACGACCAGGTCGGGTCGGACACCGACGATCAGACAAACGAACCCAGCGAGATCACCTTCGACGAATACCTGCATCCGGCGCGTCCGCGCTCGCTGCGGTTCCGCCCCCGCGTCAAGGCCCCGTTCACCCGGCGCTCGCTGACTCAGGACGGCCCGGCGCGCGCCGACAACCCGGCGTACGTGTCGTGGTTGTTGTCGCAGTCGATGCTGGCCGATGCCAACCAGATCAGCCAGCAGTTCTCCGGACAGGGTTCGATGTGGCAGAACCCGTACGCCACGCCGAGCCCGCGCGGCGCGGTGGAGACGGCTTCGGTGTGGTTCACCGCCTACCCGCTGTCGTTGATCACCCGCCCCAACGAGTCGTTCCTCAAGGCGCTCGCCGACGACGACATGTGGAAGGCGTTCGCCGACATCGGGATCGAGGCCATCCACACCGGGCCGGTCAAACGCGCGGGTGGAATCGCCGGATGGCAGACGACACCGAGCGTCGACGGGCACTTCGACCGCATCAGCACCGAGATCGACCCCGCCTTCGGCACCGAGGAGGAGTTCCGCAAGATGTGCGGGACGGCCAACTGGTACGGCGGCACCATCATCGACGACATCGTGCCCGGCCACACCGGCAAGGGCGCCGACTTCCGGCTCGCCGAGATGAAGTACGCCGACTACCCGGGCATCTACCACATGGTGGAGGTCGACCCCCGAGACTGGGAGCACCTGCCCGACGTGCCGGCAGGCGTCGACTCGGTCAACATCGACCCGGCCACCGAGGAGTGGCTGGACAAGGCGGGCTACATCATCGGCCGGCTGCAACGGGTGATCTTCTACGCCGAAGGCATCAAGGAGACCAACTGGAGCGTGACCCGGCCGGTCCTCGGCGTCGACGGGGTGGAGCGCCGCTGGGTCTACCTGCATTACTTCAAGGACGGTCAGCCCTCGATCAACTGGCTCGACCCGTCGTTCGCCGGGATGCGGCTGGTGATCGGCGACGCCCTGCATTCGCTCGCGGACCTGGGTACCGGTGGACTTCGATTGGACGCCAACGGTTTTCTCGGCGCCGAGAAGACCGCCTCCGACGACAGCGCGGCGTGGTCGGAGGGCCATCCGCTGTCGGAGGCGGCCAACCACCTGATCGCCAGCATGGTACGCAAGGTGGGCGGGTTCACGTTCCAGGAACTCAACCTCACCATCGACGACATCCGTGAGATCGGCGAAGCCGGTGCCGACCTGTCGTACGACTTCATCAACCGGCCCGCCTACCATCACGCGCTGGCGACCGCGGACACCGAGTTCCTGCGGCTGACGCTGCGCACCACGCTGGAACTCGGCGTCGAACCCGCGTCGCTGATCCACGCGCTGCAGAACCACGACGAGTTGACCTACGAACTCGTGCACTGGTCGACCGGGCACCGGGACGACGTCTACACCTACAAGGGTGAGGAGATCACCGGCGAGGCGCTCGGCGACACCATCCGCCGCGACCTCACCGAGAAGCTCACCGGGCGCAACGCCCCGTACAACCGGGTCTTCACCACCAACGGGATCGCCTGCACCACCGCCACGGTCATCGCGGCGACCCTGGGCGTCACCGACCTCGACGAGATCGGCCGGGACGCGCACCAGATCGACGAGATCCGCCGGGTGCACCTGCTGCTGGCGATGTTCAACGCGCTGCAACCGGGCGTCTTCGCGCTGTCGGGATGGGATCTGTGCGGCATGCTGACCCTGCCGGCCGAGCAGATCCCCGAACTCCTGCGCAGCGGCGACACGCGCTGGCTCCACCGGGCCGCGCACGATCTGATGGGTGTCAACCCCGACGCCACGCAGTCGTCGGCGGGTATGCCGCGCGGGCGCAGCCTCTACGGGCCCCTCCCCGATCAGCTCGCCGACGAGACGAGTTTCGTGCGTCAGCTGCAGGCCATTCTGCGGGTGCGGTCCCACTACGGCATCGCGACGAGCCGTCAGATCGACATCCCCGAGGTGTCGCACCGCGGCATGCTCGTGATGGTCCACGAACTGGCCGAGGAGGGCCGCTACCAGCTGACCGTGCTCAACTTCGCCAACGAGGAGGTCGCCGGGACCGTGCGTTCCGAGGCGCTGCCTGCCGGGGCGTCGGTGTCGGACATGTTCACCGGCAACGTCTTCGCCACGGTCGACGACCTGCACAGCTTCACCGTCGAGATGCCGCCGTACCACGGTATGTCGCTGCTGGTCGAGGTCACGGCGGACGAGGACGCCTGACGGTGGCCGCCGCTTCTAAGCGGTGAGTGTAAACGGCCCGAACTCCCGGCCGCGCTGAGAGACTGACGGCGGATTGCCCTGCGGCACAGACGGAGATGACTCATGCCCGAACACGACATGCGCGAATACGACATGCGCGAATACGACATGCGCGAATACGACTTCGAGAAGATGAAACGGGACGCCGAACCCTTCATCAAGTTCGAGAAGGACGTCAAGAACCGGATCGCCTACATCACGTTCGACCGGCCGGAGGCGCAGAACTCGACGACGATGGGCATGCGGCAGAACTACGCCGATCTGATCCACAAGTGCAACGTCGACGACGACGTCAAGGTGGTGGTGATCAGGGGTGAGGGTGAGGACTTCGGCAGCGGCGGCGACCTCCCCGAACAGCGCGACATGCTGGAGAACCCCGGCATGCCGCTGCTGCACGAACTCGCGATCAACGACGAGAACGTCACCTACCCGCCCGGCGACTCCTACCGCTACCTGTCCACCGTGACCGACTTCTACGCCAAGGCCCGTGCCGGGAACCGCCCCCTGCAGGAACTCCGCAAGGTCAGCATCATCGAGGCCAAGGGTTACTGCTACGGGTGGCACTTCTACCAGGCCGGCGACGCCGACCTGGTGGTCTCCTCCGAGGACGCCCTGTTCGGCCATCCGGCGTTCCGCTACGTCGGATGGGGTCCGCGGCTGTGGTGGTGGGCCGAGACCATGGGACTGCGCAAGTTCTCCGAGATGCTGTTCACCGGAAGGCCGTTCACCGCCAAGGAGATGTACGAGTGCGGTTTCCTCAACAGCGTCGTGCCGCGCGAGAAACTCGAAGACGAGACGCTCAAGTACGCGATGGCGTGTTCGCGGTCGCGCCCCACCGACACCGTCGCCGTCCAGAAGACGTTCCTCGAGCTGTACAAACAGCACAAGGGTGAGTACTTCGGCAGTCTGCTCACCGGCATGGTCGAGGGGATGCTGCCGCTGATCGCCAACGACAAGGAGAACGACGTCGACCTCACCGAGGGCACCTTCGGTAAAGGTCTCAACAACGTCGTCAAGGACAACGACATGAACTTCCCGCCGGAGTGGCGGCTCAGCCGCTCGGGGCGGAACAAGCCCTGAGGATGGACTGGGTCGTCGGCGACCGTCTCGGCCTGCCCGTGCCCGCCACCGCCGAGGCCTTGCGCGACGGCGGAGAAGCTTTTCTCACCAACGCTTTCCGCGCGTTCGGCGCCCTGGGTGAGCACAACCGGGTGGTGCGGATCACCCGCTGCGAGGAGCTCACCGGGGGCAGTACCGGCCGCAAGCTGCTGCTCGACGTGCAGTACTCCTACCCGCAGCCCGGCCTGCGGACGGATCTGTTCGTCAAGTTCTCCCGCGACTTCGACGATCCGGTCCGCGACCGCGGCAGGACCCAGATGGCGCCGGAAGTGGTGTTCGCCGCGCTGGCGCGCACACCGGGCTTCCCGATCGCGGTGCCGTGTCCGCGGTTCGCCGACTACCACGCCGACAGCGGAACAGGAATCCTCATCACCGATCGGATAACATTCGGGCACAACGGGATCGAACGGCAGTATCACAAGTGCCGCGACGACGAGATGCCTCGTCCCGACGAGCACTACCGTGCGCTCGTGACGGCGGTGGCACGGCTCGCCGGTACACACCGGTCCGGGAGGCTGCCGGCAGAACTGACCGCGGCCTTCCCGGTCGACCTGCGTGCCGCCACGGTCGGCGAGCCGGCGCCACTCACCCCGGACCGCCTGCGGCGCCGGCTATCTCGGCTCGAGGAGTTCTGCCGGAGGCACCCCGGGCTGCTCCCGCCCGATGTCCGGTCCCCGCGGTTCCTGGCGTCCCTGCACGAGGAGGCGCCCGAGGTGCTGCGCCGGGAGGCGGCGATCTGGCGCGCGCTGCGCGACACCGACGACCACATCGCGCTGTGCCACTGGAACGCCAACGTCGACAACGCCTGGTTCTGGCGGGACTCCGCGGGCATTCTGCACTGCGGTCTGATGGACTGGGGCTGCGTCAGCCGGATGAACGTCGCGATGGCGCTGTGGGGTGCGTTGTGCGGTGCGCCGACGACGTTGTGGGACAGCCACTTCGGCGAGCTGGTGGGGCTGTTCTGCGACGAGATGCAGGCGGCTGGCGGACCGCGACCCGACGCGGCGGTGCTGCGCCGTCACCTCATGCTCTACATGGCCCTGATGGGCATCACGTGGCTGCTCGACGTGCCCGCTCGCATCGATCGGCGCCTTCCGGACGCCGATGCGATCACCTCCCCCGCCGATCCCCGCATCCGTGAGGACGAAAGTCTGCGGGCCCCGCTGCAGATGCTCACCAACGTGCTGCACCTGTGGCGGACAGAGGGTGTGAGTGGCCATCTGGCGGCGCTGCACTAGCCGCCGTTCGCGGGCTCGACGACGTCGAGGCGCATCACGTGCCGCAGTGTGCCCACGAAAACCGGCGGATAGGGGCCGACCCCGGCCTCGGTGAGCCACTTCGCCGCGGTCTCCGGGCGCCGCAACCAGCGACGGGCGCTGGCGACGTCGTCCACGTCCTGCAGGAACATCACCTCGTTGGGGTCGTCCAACGCCCGGAAGATCCACACGTTCTGAATCCCGTTGCGGCGAAACAGGTCATGAGTGCGGTGTACCTGGTCGAGCAGTATGCCGAGGTCCTGGACGACCGTGACACCGGCGATGACCACGGCAGGCGCTTTGGCGGTCCAGCGGTCGAAGTGGCAGCGCTCGACCAGTTCACCGGCGAAGACGGCGGGCAGATCCTCGACGCCCACCGCGTCGAACCACTCGAGGAAGACGTGCGAGCGCAGCAGCTCCGTGACGGGTTCGGCCGTGTGCAGCGCCATGGTGACCAGCACCCGGTCGGGTTCGTTGACCGAGGTGTGCACGAAGACGTGATGGGCGCCGAGCGCGGCGAGTTCGGTGCGGCGCCGTTCGAGCAGCGGCCACACCCGCGCCGGGTCGGGGACCCGGTAGTCCGACGTCAGGATCAGCGAGCCGGCCACGTCGGCGGTCGCGGCGGAATCTCCCGACCCGGTCATCAGCCCGTCGCGTTCGGCTTCATCGGCGGACAGCGGCCCCCGTCGTCCGCGACCAGCTCGTAGTGCCACAACTCGTTCGCGTAGACCTGACACAGCCCGAATCGCGGACCGTTGCGCGACATCCAGGCGGCGGCGTCGGGCCCGCCCACGTCGACGGCCCGCCCCACCACGTGCATCGACGTCTGCGGGGAGGCGACGAACTGCCGGGCGGTCTCCACGCTGCCGTACGTGCGCACCCCGTCGTCGAACAGCCGCTGCTGGAACCCGACGGAGCGCCACCCCGAGTTGATCTCGACCTCGACCCCGTCGGCCGCCGCAACGCGGGTGGCCTCCTGGACGGCGGCGAGCAACGCCGGGTCGAGCCGCCCGACCGTCGGGTTCTCCACATCGAACGCCGTCAGCGTCGCCCCCTCGGGCAGGTAGCCCCCGAACGTGTCCGTGGCCGCCGCGCCGATCCCGAACGGCTCGGCGGAGGGCTCGGTCGCAGTGGCCGACGGTCCGACGAGGGTGTCGTCGGCGGCGGGGTCGGCGTGCGACGGCGCGGCGAGCAGCAGGCCGCCACCGACCAGCACCGCGTTCAGCCGGCACACCGTCGTTCGCACGCTCACCCTGCCACCATGCCAGCCCGCGGCGGCCGTCGCACTACGATCTCCTGCATGCCGCCGGGACCACAGCCGTACGGTGCCGCGCGCTCGCGGTCCACGGCGCTCGCCGTCGTCGCCTGCCTGATCGCCACCGCCGCGCTGGCGCTGGCCGGGTGGACGTGGTGGCAGGTACGCAACGCCCCCACGTACGACCCCGCCGACCAGGCCGCCGCCAAGGACAGCGCGTGCAGGGCATACACCCAGGTGCGCACCGGCGTCGCGACCAACACCCACCTCGAGTCACCCGGCGGCGACGAGGACGTCACCGGGGTGCTCGCAGTGGCGGCCAACGCGCGGGTGTCGCTGATGGGCGGCGGCCAGTACGTCCTGTCCTCCGTGCAGCCGGCGACGCCGCCCGACCTCGCCGAGGCGCTGCGGCAGTTCGGGATGAAGCTGATGCAGTTCGGGGCGGCGGCCACGGCGGGTGCCCCGGACGACGATCCGGGGCAGGAGGCGCTCAAACGCGACCTCGACGGCCTCGACACCACCCTCGACGGGCTGTGCGGCTGAGCTCACCGCCCGTTGCGGTGGGTGCTGCGGAAGCGCTGCCGGTAGGCCCCCGGCGTGATGCCGAGTTCTCGGTAAAACAGCCGCCGCAGTGAGGTGGCCGATCCGACGCCGGTGCGTTCGGCGATGTGGTCGAGGGAGTGCGCTCCGCTGGTGAGCAGGTGGCAGGCGGACTCCAGGCGGACGCGGTCGACGAATCGCTGTGGCGTGTAGCCAGTTTCGTCGTGGAACAGCCTGCTGAGGTGGCGTGCGCTCACCCCGGCCGCCGCGGCGAGGCGGTCGAGCGAGTGGTTGCCGGCCGGATCGGCGGTGACGGTGTTCATCGCCGCGCGGACGACCGCGTTGGTGGTCGGGATGGCCTCGGTGCGCACGCTGAACTGCGACTGGTCGCCCGGGCGCGCCATGAACACCACCAGTTCCCGGGCGACGTCGCGCGCCACGGCCGGGCCGTGATCGCGTTCGATGAGCGACAGGGCGAGGTCGATGCCTGCCGTCACACCCGCCGAGGTGGTGTAGGGGCCGTCGGTGACGAAGAGGGCCGCCGGATCGACGGTGATGTCGGGGAATCGGGCGGCGAGGTGTCGGGCGAGCCGCCAGTGGGTGGCGGCTCTGCGCCCGGCGAGCAGTCCGGTGGCGGCGAGCGGGAACGCGCCGGCGCAGATCGCCACCGTCCTGGTACTGCGTTCGGCGAGGGCGCGCACGGTGTCGACGAGGGCGCCGTCGGAGATACCGGCCTGCCAGTCGGGTGCGCCGGGGACGAGCAGGGTGTCGATCGGTGAGGTGACGTGGGCGGCGGCCGCGTCGACGCCGAGCCGGGCACCGGAGCTGGCGGTCACGTCGCCGCCGCTGATCGAGGCGTGGGTGAGGCGGTAGCAGCCGCCGACCGTGTTGGCCGCCGCGAAAGCGTCGACCGGGCCGGTGACGTCGAGCATCTGGATGCCGTCGTAGACGAGCACCACCACGTGGTGAGCGGCCGGGGTGGTCACCCTGTCAGTCATAGCGGCCCCGTGTCCGGATGTGAACGGTTTTCGACCGGTTCCGTACGGCGCAGGTGTGGTCGCACGGCCGATAGTCGGAGGTGACCCACCGATCAGAAAGGACGAACCGATGGCAGAGACGATCGCGGGCGTGACGATCCCGGACAGCCGCTTGGCCCGGGAGGCCACGGAGTTGGTTCGCGACACCACCAACGAGTTGATCTTCCACCACTCCCGCCGGGTGTACCTGTTCGGCACCCTGCAGGCCCGCGCCCTCGGGCTGCGCCCCGACAACGAATTGCTCTACGTCGCAGCGCTGTTCCACGACACCGGACTGGTGCCGCCGTACCGGGGTACGAGCCAGCGCTTCGAGATGGACAGCGCCGACGCGGCGCGGGCGTTCCTGGCGTCGCGCGACGTCACCGGTGAACCCGCCGACGTCGTGTGGACGGCGATCGCACTGCACACCACGCCGGAGGTGCCGTACAAGATGGATCCGGTGATCGCGGCGACCACCGCCGGCGTGGAGACCGACGTGCTCGGCATGCGGCTCGACGCCATCGATCCCGCCGCGCTGTCCGCGGTGACCGAGGCGCATCCGCGGCCGGACTTCAAACGCCGCATCCTGCAGGCGTTCACCGAGGGTTTCCGGGACCGCCCGGAGACGACGTTCGGCACGGTGAACGCCGATGTGCTCGAACACTTCGTGCCCGGCTTCCGGCGGATCGACTTCGTCGACGTGATCAAGAACTCGGCGTGGCCCGAGTGATCGTCACGCGAGGGGTCAGACGTACCGGTTGCGGCCGGCCAACGCGCCCATGACCATCTGCACGAGATAGACGATCAGCACCATGGTCCACGGCACCGTCCAGCCGTCCGTCAGGTCGTGCAGGAGCCCGAACGACAGCGGGCCGAGACCGGCGAGCAGGTAGCCGAAGCCCTGCGCCATCCCGGACAACTGGGCGGTGTCCTCGGTGGTGCGGGCGCGCAGGGCGATGACGGTGAGGGCGAGGGAGAAGACGCTCATTCCCAGGCCGACGAGGATGCTCCACAGCAGCGGCGCCGCCGCCGGGTCGATGAGCAGACCGATCACCCCGGCCATGCCGATGACCCCGAGCCCGACGATCCATGGGCTCTGGCTCGACGACCGGGCCGCCATCGGGGAGACGAAGATGCTGATCGGCACGGCGATCAGCGACATCAGACCGGCGAGCAGGCCCGCGGTCGACTTGCTCACCCCGTTGTCGATGTACACCTCGGGCAGCCAGCCCATCATCACGTAGGCCAACAGCGACTGGGATCCGAAGAACAGCGTCACCGTCCACGCGAGGCGGCTGCGCAGCAGCGACCGGCCCTTCACATGGACCGCCGAGGGGGTGGCGCCCGGGATGCCGCGCGAGGCGACCAGCCACACGACAAGCGCCACCAGCGCGACCAACGCCCACGACGCGAGGGCCGGTCGCCAGCCGTCGAATGCGCCTTCCAGACCCGGCGTCACCGCCGAGCCCAGCGCACCGCCGCCCTGCAGGGCCGCGGTGTAGACGCCGGTCATGAGCCCGACGCGGGCTGGGAACGAGCCCTTGATCACCACGGGGATCAAGACGTTGGTCAGCGCGATCCCGGCGGTGGCGACCAGCGTTCCGCCGAGCACCACGTAGGGACCGTCGAGGACACGGATGAGCAATCCCGCGGCGAGGACGGTCAACGCCACGCTGATGGCACGGCTCAGCCCGATGCGCCGGGACAGCCACGGCGCCGCCATTCCCGCGGCGGCGAAACACAATCCGGGCAGGGTGGTCAGCACGCCCGCCCAGGTGGCGGTCGCACCCATCGAGTCGCGCATCTCGCCGAGCAGCGGTCCCACGCTGGTGATGGCGGGCCGCAGATTGAGGGCGGTGAGGATGACGGCGACGGTCAGCAACACACCGCCGGCGGCCCGGACGCCGGCAGAGTGCTCCGCGGTGCCGGTCGCCTGACCGGGGGTGCTGTTGACGCGCGTGGTGCCCTTCACCGCGGTATCGTATCCAAACATCCCATCATTGGACGAATGGAGTTCATGTGCCGCTCGCCACGACGCGCCGCGCCGGCCTGGTCGACCAGGTGATCGCTCAGCTGCGCACGTCGGTGTCCTCGGGTGAATGGCCGGTGGGGACGCGGATACCGACGGAGCCGGCGCTGGTCGCCGCACTCGGGGTGGGGCGCAACACGGTCCGCGAAGCGGTGCGCGCACTCGCGCACAGCGGCATCCTCGAGGTCCGGCAGGGTGACGGCACCTATGTCCGGGCCACGAGCGAGGTCTCCGGTGCGTTGCGCCGGCTGTGCGGATCGGAACTGCGCGAGGTGCTGGAGGTGCGGCGCTGCCTGGAGGTAGAGGGCGCCCGGCTGGCGGCCGCCGCCAGGACCGACGAGGACCTCGCCGGGATCCGCGATCTGCTCGAGCGGCGCGATGGCCTCGACGACCATGAGGAGTTCGTGCTCGCCGACGCGGAGCTGCACTTCGCAGTGGTGCGGGCATCGCACAACGCGGTGCTGACCGAGCTGTATCGGGGGCTCACCGAGGTGGTCACCGCCAGTGTGGCGACGACCAGTGAAACCCATGCACCGCAACGGATCCCGCATCGCGGGCTGGTCGACGCGATCGCCGCCGGAGACGTCGAGCGCGCCGGCCGGGAAGCCGGCGGATTCCTCGAGGAACTCATCGAGGAACTGCCCGATCGCGGCTGAGGGCCGACCCTGTTCGGGGTCGTGGTCGGTGTGGTCGATGAGTTTCGGGTCGACACTGGGTCAGTACCAGAGAACAGATCGCACGACCGACGGGAAGACCGCGATGACCACTGGAACACCCAACCGCCCCATGCCGGGCACCACCCCGGGCCTGCCGCCCGAAACCGACGCACAGACCTGGCGGGAAGCCCTCGACGATCTACGGCGCCGCGAGAAGGCCGCGACACGCGAACTCGACGCGATCGCCGCGCAGCGCAGGCGCCTGCCGATGGTACGGATGCCCGACTACACCCTGATCGGAGCGGAGGGACCGGTCCGGCTGGCCGACGTGTTCAAGGGCCGCGCGCAGCTCATCACCTATCACCACATGTGGACCGACGGCCAGGAGTGGCAGTGCGGCGGGTGCACCGGCTTCACCTCACAGTTCACCCGACTCGAATTCCTCGACAACTACGACGCCCGGTTCGTCGTCGTCACGAACGGTCCCATCGAGGAGGCGCTGGCCTACAAGGAGAAGGTCGGCAACACGATGGAGTGGTACTCGTCGGCGCAGAGCCCGTTCGGCGCCGACGTCGACGCACCGCCCGGCGGCGGTTTCGGCGTCAACGTCTTTCTGCGCGACGGTGACACCGTCTTCCGCACATGGCACACCAACGGGCGTGGCACCGAACAACTCAGCCACACGTTCGCGCTGATCGACCTGCTGCCGTGGGGCCGTCAGGAGGAGTGGCAGGACTCGCCCGACGGGTGGCCGAAGCGTCCCACCTATTCGGGCTGGCTGGACTCACCGGACATCGCGCGTATGTACGGCGGCCGTTGAGCCCCTCGCGGCTTCGTACCCCGTCGTCAGCCAGTACACGGTGCGGTCGAGTGTCGGCAGGATCTCGGTGATGTCGATCTCTCCGGTGGCGAACCGGCCCAGCAGTCCGTACACGACACTGGACACGACCGCGTTCAGGTCGGCGATGAACGCGTCATCGACGTCGGCGAGCAGTTCGAGGCCGGCCGGAACCACGATGTCGAGCCCGCGCTGCAACAGCCGCTGCCCACCCTGAGACGACCGTGCGCGGAAGTACGCCGTGAGCATGCCGGGGTGTTGCTCCCACGGTTCGAACAGCGTGCGGAACAGGTCCATCAACGCGTCGTAGAGCGACGTCCCGGCATCGCGCGGATGCGGACTGACGCCGGAGTAGCGGTTGTCCTCCATCCACGCCTCCAGCGCGGCGAGGATCAGTTCGTCGCGGGTGGCGTAGCGCTTGTAGATGGTGCTCAGCGAGATCCGGGCACGTCGCGCGACCTCCCTCAGCGCGACGGCGTCGTATCCGTCGGCCTCGAGGATCTCCACCACGACGGCGATCAGCCGGTCCTCGCCCGCACGGGCCGCCAGGTCCTGCGCTCCATCCATCACCGAACTCCTTGCCGTCGCGGAGTAACTAGGTTACCGTCCCCCTCGGTAACGCGGTTACTCACCGCTCGGCCCGCGCAACGGAGCGAGGATTCATGGGTTCACTGGACGGAAAAGTCGCCTTCATCACCGGGGTCGCCCGCGGACAGGGCCGCAGTCATGCGGTCCGCCTCGCGGCCGACGGCGCCCACATCATCGGTGTGGACATCTGCGCGGACATCGCCTCCAACGGCTACCCGATGGCCAGCCGCGACGAGCTCGACGAGACCGTCGCGCTGGTGGAGGCAGAGGGCGGGAAGATGCTCGGATCGGTCGCCGACGTCCGCGACTTCCATGCGCTCAAGACGGCGCTCGACGACGGGGTCGAGCACTTCGGGCGCCTCGACATCGTCTGCGCCAACGCCGGTATCGCGACCATGGCGTTCGGTGAACTGACGATCGAGGAAGACCTCGAGATGTGGACGGACGTGGTCGATGTCAACCTGGTCGGCTCCTTCCACACTGCGAAGGCGGCGATCCCCCACCTCATCGCCGGCCAGCGCGGCGGATCCATCGTGTTCACCAGTTCGACCGCGGGGCTACGCGGATTCGGTGGTCTGCAGGGCGGCGGCCTCGGTTACGCGGCGTCCAAACACGGCATCGTCGGGCTGATGCGGACTCTGGCGAATGCGCTTGCCCCGCACGACATCAGGGTCAACACCATCCACCCGACCGCCGTCAACACGATGATGGCGGTGAATCCGGCGATGACCGCGTTCCTCGAGAACTACCCGGACGGCGGGCCACACCTGCAGAACCCGATGCCGGTGCAGCTACTCGAACCCGAGGAGATCAGCGACGCAATCGCTTACCTGGTGTCGGATGCGGCCCGACACGTCACCGGGGTGACCTTCCCCGTCGATGCCGGCTTCTGCAACAAGCTGTGAACGACCGTAACGGGCGCGTCGCCGGGAAACGGGTGCTGGTCACCGGAGCCGCACGCGGGATGGGCCGCAGTCATGCTGTGCGCTTGGCCGAAGAAGGCGCCGATCTCATCCTGGTCGACATCTGCCGATCGCTTCCCGACATCGAATACCCTTTGGCGACAGCGGAGCAACTCGACGAGACGGCGCGGTTGGCCACGCGTCACGGCGCCCGGGTGGTCACCCATGTCGTCGACGTCCGGGATGCCGCGGCGTTGTCGGCGGCGGTGGACGACGGGGTGGCGCAGCTCGGCGGCCTGGACGCCTCGGTCGCCAACGCCGGGGTGCTGACCGTCGGAACGTGGGACACCACCACCTCCGAGCAGTGGCGCACGGTGGTCGACGTCAACCTCATCGGTGCGTGGAACACCTGCGCCGCCGCCATTCCGCACCTGATCGACGGCGGCGGCAGCCTGATCAACATCAGCTCGGCCGCCGGCATCAAAGGCACACCGCTACACACCCCGTACACGGCCGCCAAACACGGCGTCGTCGGCATGACCCGCGCGCTGGCCAATGAGCTTGCTGCCCAGAGCATCCGGGTCAACACCGTGCACCCGACCGGTGTCGAGACCGGGATGCGCCCCGAGTCATTGCGCACGGTGCTGGAGTCGCGGCCCGACCTCGTGCCGATCTTCCTCAACGCGCTGCCGATCGCGATGGCCGAGCCGATCGACATCAGCAACGCGGTGCTGTTCCTCGTGTCCGACGAATCCCGTTATGTCACGGGTCTGGAGTTCAAGGTGGATGCCGGTGTCACACTCCGTTGAATCGAGCGCAGAGTCCTTCGAGCGGGTGCGGCGGGCCTACACCGACGTGATGACGGTCGCCGCGCCCGAGCCGCAGTCGCCCGCCATGGCGCGGCTCCTCGAATTCGTCTTCGTCGAGGTGTGGCAACGCCCGGCGCTGAGTCGCCGCGAGCGGCGCTTCGTCACCCTGGCCTGCGTCGCGGCCGCCGACGCCGAGACGCCGCTGCGCGACCACGTCTATGCCGCGCTCAACAGCGGTGACGTCACGATCACCGAGATACGGGAAGCGGTATTGCATTTCGCGGTGTATGCGGGCTGGCCGAAGGCGGCGCGGTTCAACATGATCGTCGACGAGCTGTGGGAGCGCATCAACACCGAAAACGGCCTTGAGCCGCCCCAGCCGGAACCACTGCTACCGATGGCCACGCCCAGCGATCCCGAGGACCGGCTCGCCACCGGTGAGCAGGCGTTCAAGGACATCAACTGCCTGGCGTTCGCGCCGACCCGCGACAACCCGTACTCCGGTGCGGGGATCCTGAACTTCGTATTCGGGGAGATGTGGCTGCGGCCCGGCCTCGGCAGGAAGGAGCGCAGGCTCATCACAGTCACCTGCGTGGCCTTCCAGGACGCCCCCTACCCGATCCTGAGCCACGTCTACGCCGCGCTGAAGAGCCGGGATCTGTCCTTCGACGAGATCGACGAACTGGCCCTTCATTTCGCCGCCCATTACGGCTGGCCCAAGGCCGCGCACCTCGACCAGACGATCGCCGAACAGAAGCAGCGGGTCAGCCGGGAGTGGGACGCCGAGGCCGGCTAAGCGCCGGCGAACTCGATGTGCAGGTTCGTCAGTCCACGGAGCAGGAAGGTGGGTTCGTAGGAGTAGTTCCTGCGGTCGGCGGGGCCGTGCACCGATTCGTCGATCGTGATGTCGCGCATCCGGTCCAGCAGGCGACGCACCGTGACCTTGCCTTCGACGCGAGCCAGCGGCGCACCCGCACAGGTGTGGATGCCGCGACCGAACGCCACATGCTCGCGGACGTTCTTGCGGTCCGGGCGGAATTGGTGGGGGTCGTCGAACTTGCGGGGGTCCCGGTTCGCGGCCCCGAGGCACAACATCACGATCGTGCCTGCCGGAAGCGGCACGTCACCCAGCGTGGTCGTCTTGCGGACCAGGCGGAAGTCGACCTTGGTCGGCGCGTGCATCCGGAGCGACTCCTCGATGAACGCCGGGATCTGGGCCGGGTTCTCCCGGAGGATGTCCTGGTACTCGGCGCGGTCGCCGAGGGTCTGCACGGCGGCACTGAGCAGTTTGGTCACGGTCTCCTGACCCGCGGCGAACAGGAACGTCGCCGGTTTGACGACCTCCATCAGATCCGGCGTCGAGCCGTCGGGATAGGTTGCGGTCGCCATCCCGGACAACACGTCCTCCCGCGGCTGCCGGCGCCGTTCGGCGAGATAGCCGGCGAACTTGTCGTCCAGGTACTGCAGCGGGTCCAGGCCCACCGGCTCCCCGTCGAGCGACCCGACGCGGCTGCCGTCAGGACGCTCGGCCCCCAACGCCGCGAGGAACTCCGGGCGGTCGTGTTCGGGAACGCCGAGCAGATCGATGATCGCCGACGTCGCAAAGGGTTTGGCGTACTCCGATAGGAATTCACACCGGCCGTTGTCGATGAACTGGTCGATCTGGTGATCGACCAGTTCCCACATGAAGTCCTCGTTCTCCTTGAGGCGGCGCGGGGTCAACAGCCTGCTGAGCAGCGACCGGGCGCGCTCGTGGGCAGGGGGATCCATCACGACCATGTGTTCGTGGATCGGAAACAGGTGGCGGTGCGCCTCGATCTGTGCGGTGATGTCGTCACCGCGGGGTTCGAAGGGCAGCGGCGGGAACGGCCCCCCGATCGCGTTGACGGCCGAGAAGTGATCGTGGTCCCGGAACGCCGCCAGCACCTCCTGATATCCGGTCACCGCCACCACGCCGTGGTGGGGTTCGCGCACGACGGGCCCCTCCTCGCGCAGCGAATCCCAGTAGGCGTAGGGACTCTGGGCGACGTCTGGATCGGAGAAGAAGTCGACTGAGGTGAGGCCGGTCACCGGCGATCAATCCCTTCGGCGCTCGCTTTCACTGATCGGTCGATCAGCTTGATAGAATGCGCCATGCTTATCACGGCGCCGGACGGGCGGTCAAGCAGGCGAAGGGTGCACTGACATGACGAGTCCCCGAAAAGCCCGGGTGGACACCGGCGCCCGCCATCGGCTCATCGAGGCGACGGCCAAGATCATGCGCGACGAGGGATATGCCGCGGCGACGTCGCGCCGGGTGGCGGCGGAGGCCGGCGTCAAGCAGGCGCTGGTCTACTACTACTTCCCCACCATGGACGATCTGTTCGTCGAGGTCTTACGGGTCGGGGCCGAGGCCTCGCTGGACCGTATGCGCGAAGCACTCACCGCTGACGATCCGCTGCACACGTTGTGGATCATGAACAGCGATGCCCGGCTGACGAGCCTCAACGCCGAGTTCATGGCGCTGGCCAACCACCGCAAGGCGATCAGGGCCGAGCTCAAGTCGTACGCCGAACGCGTCCGCGACATCGAGACCGCGGCGGTCACCGTGGCGCTGCGCGCCCGTGGCGTCGACCTCGAGGAGTATCCACCCGCCGCGGTCTCCATGGTCATCGCGCAGATCGCGCGCAGCCTGTGCAACGAGAGCGCGGTCGGCGTCACGCTCGGTCACGACGACCTGCGCCGGTTCATGGAACGCCAGCTGGGCATGTTGACGGCGCGGACAGGGGAGGGTTGACAACTCCACGGCCACGGTGCCACGCTCCTGATCGGCCGATCAGTTCTGGTCGATCGACAAGTCGAGGAGAGGTGGGATATGGGCGGTCGGGTCGAGGGCAAGGTCGCGTTCATCACGGGTGCTGCGCGCGGTCAGGGCCGTAGTCATGCCGTACGGCTCGCCGAGGAGGGCGCGGACATCATCGCCGTCGATGTGTGCGCCCCGATCAGCACCAATTCCGAGATCCCGCCGGCCACGCCCGACGATCTGGTCGAGACGGCTGATCTCGTCAAGGGGCTCAACCGCCGCATCGTGACCGCCGAAGTGGACGTGCGGGATTTCGCCGCCCTCGACTCGGCGCTGCGCGGCGGCGTCGAGCAGCTGGGCGGGCTCGACATCGTGGTCGCGAACGCCGGCATCGGCAACGGTGGTCAGACGCTCGACAAGACGAGTGAAGACGACTGGACCGACATGATCGACGTCAACCTGTCGGGCGTCTGGAAGACGGTCAAAGCCGCCGTCCCACACCTTCTCTCGGGCGGTCGGGGCGGGTCGATCATCCTGACGAGTTCGGTCGGTGGGCTCAAGCCGTATCCGCACACCGGGCACTACATCGCCGCCAAACACGGCGTGATCGGGCTGATGCGGACCTTCGCCGTAGAACTCGGCCAGCATTCCATCAGGGTCAACGCCGTGTGCCCGACCAATGTGAACACCCCGCTGTTCATGAACGAGGGAACGAAGAAGTTGTTCCGGCCCGATCTGGAGAACCCGGGCGTCGACGATCTCGCGGTGGCGGCGCAGTTCATGCATGTGCTGCCGGTCGGATGGGTGGAGCCGATCGACATCAGCAACGCCGTGCTGTTCCTCGCCTCCGACGAATCCCGCTACGTCACGGGCCTTCCCGTTACGGTGGACGCAGGCAGCATGCTCAAGTAGCGCGGGGAGGCCCGGTGAAACTCGTCTTCAACCTTCCGCACATGCTGCGGCTCAAGGCGATGATGCAACCCTGGGAGGCGTCGGTGACCGGCGCCGACCAGACGCGGATGGCCCGCTGCGCCGACCGGTGGGGTTACGACATGATCGCCGTCCCCGAACATTTCGTGATCCCCAACGACCACGTGGAACTGTCCGGGCCGCACTACCTGCAGTCCACCGTGGCCCAGGCGTATCTGGCCGGGGCCACCGAACGCATCCGGCTCAACTCGTGCATCACCGTGTTGCCGCTCCAGCACCCCATCGTCCTCGCCAAGGCGCTGGCCACTGCCGACTGGATGAGCAGCGGCCGGATGATGGTGACGTTCGGGGTGGGCTGGCTGGAAAAGGAATTCGAGTTGCTCGGGGTGCCGTTCGACAGGCGCGGCCGAATGGCCGACGAGTACCTCGCGGCGATTCTCGAGCTGTGGACGTCCGACTCCCCGAGCTTCGAGGGCGAGTTCGTCTCGTTCGACGACGTCGCCTTCGAACCCAAGCCCGTCCAGAGACCGCACCTGCCGGTCTGGATCGGCGGCGACGCCGATGCCGCGCTGCGCCGAGCCGCGAAGTACGCCTCCGGATGGTGGTCGTTCCTCACCCCGCCCGACAAGATCGCCGAACGGCTCGAGTTCATCACCTCCCAACCGGAGTACGACGGCAGGGCGTTCGACGTCGTCCACGGTCTGGGGACGAACCGCGTCGGCGAGGGACACACCGCTCGCGACGACCCGCACGGCAGGCCGGGGATGAACGCCGCCGAGATCGTGGACCGGCTGTGCTGGCTGGGTGAGCAGGGGGTGACGGTCAGCGCCGTGCCGCTGCCCCCGGTCAGCGGCGTCGACGAGTACCTGGACTACGCCCAGTGGGTGGTCGAGGAGATCAAACCGCAGGTGCCGTAGCTCAGTCGGCCGCTGCCCGCGTCACCATCACCGGGACCGGGCTGTGGTGGAGCAGGTTCATGCTCGTCGACCCCAGCACCAGGCCGGTCAGGGCGTTTCGGCCCCGGCTGCCCACCACCACGAGCTGCGCATCGGCGGCGTGGCGCAACAGGGCCCGACCCGGGGACATGGTCTCCACCACGCATTCGACGTCCACCTCGGGATAGCGCTGTCGCCATTCGTCCACGAGGTCGGTCAGCGCGGACCACTCGGCGGCTTCCAGGGCGTCCCAGTCGATCAGGAAGGGAACGGTGACGTCACCCACCGGCGCCCTGGTCGTCCACGACCGGACGGCGACCAGCTTGACCTGCAACGACCTCGCGAACTCGAACGCCGTCGCCAGCACGCCGACGCCGGCGTCGCTGCCGTCGACTCCGACGACGATCGGCTTGTCCGCCACGGCGACCCGGTCACCACGGAACGCGACGACGGGGCACTCCGCACGGGTGGCGACGCGCAGCGTCGTCGACCCGAGCAGTACCGCCGCCGCCCCGGTGACGTCCTTCCCGCCGAGCACGATCAGACGAGCCGTCCGGCTGGCCTCGATCAGCGCCTCGTCGACCGGTGTCTCGCTGGCCTCGGTCGTCACCGTGAGGTCGGGCCGGTCCTGCCGGACGGCATCGCGCGCCGCCCGCAGGAAGATCAGCGCGGAGTCGCGCTGATAGGACATGATCGCCGCCTGGATGGCCGCGGCGGTCTCGGTGAGATTGCGTCCGAAGCTGGGCATGGCGTGCACGATGTGCAGCGGTGCACCGCAGGCAGTGGCCACCGCAGCGGCCCAGCGGGCGGCCTGCAGGGCGCTGTCACTACCGTCGATGCCGACGACGACGGTGTTCTCAGGCATGACTGGTCCTTTCGACGTGCCCGACGGGGGCGGTCCCCCACGATGCTGCCTCACCGGAGGTTCCGGCGGTAGCGGTCTTTCGCCACTCGGTCGAGGACCAAGGTCCTCATCACCGGTGAACCACCCGGTACGGGGACGTCGGGTTGCCCCGCCCTGTCGTCCCTGCGACGGGTATGCCAGAGTCGGTGGCACAACACACATCACATGGGGAGGGCTCGGTATGGGCACCTATGCGGTAACCGGTTCGGCATCGGGTATGGGCCGAGAAACAGTCGAGCGATTGCGTGCCGACGGTCACCGGATCATCGGCGTCGATCTCAAAGAGGCCGACGTGGTCGCCGACCTGTCCACCCCGGACGGGCGGGCGAGGGCGGTGGCCCAGGTGATCAGTGCCGCGGACGGCCACCTCGACGGTGCCGTGCTGGCCGCAGGTATCGGACCGGGCAGCGGGGCGGGCCGGGCCCGGCTGATCGCCGAGGTGAACTATCGCGGCGTCGTCGAACTGCTCGAGGGCTGGCGGCCGGCGCTGGCGGCGGCCGGGAACGCGAAAGTCGTTGTGATCTCCAGTAACTCGACGACCACGACGCCGATGGTGCCCGAGCGCGCGGTGAAGGCGCTGCTGGACGGGGACGTCGACAAGGCGGTCCGCGCGGTGCGGTTGTTCGGACCGGTGGGCCCGGCGCTCATCTACGCCGCCTCGAAGATCGCCGTCAGCCGCTGGGTGCGGCGCCACGCGGTCCGGCCGGAGTGGGCGCGGGCCGGTATCCGCTTGAACGCGTTGGCGCCCGGCGCGATCATGACGCCGCTGCTCGAAGAGCAGTTGGCATCGCCGCAGCAGGCCAAGGCGGTGCAGCGGTTCCCCGTCCCGGTGGGCGGTTTCGGGGACGCCGGTCAACTCGCCGACTGGATCCGGTTCATGCTGTCCGACGCGGCTGAATTCCTCTGCGGCAGCATCATCTTCGTCGACGGCGGCACCGACGCCCACTTCCGCCCCGACGACTGGCCCGAGCCGGTTCCCGCGCGTCGGCTGGTGTCATACCTCAGGCGGTTCCGCAACTAGAGATCGGCGCGGGCCCGCATACCAGCGTCGGTGAGGTCGGCGCCGCGCGTCTCGCTGACGCGCCAGATCGCGGCGATCGTGACCACACCGCATGCCGCGGCGAGCACAACCAGCGGCGTCCGCGTGACCCCGTCGGCCATCAGACTGCTCGCGATCAACGGGGTGAACCCGGCGCCCAGCAGGGCGGCGAACTGGTAGCCCATCGAGGCGCCGGTGTATCGCACCCGCGTGCCGAACATCTCCGAGAACAGCGCCCCCAGTGGCGCGTACATCAGCGACTGGAGCACCTGGGCGATCACCATCGACACGATGAGCAGCGGCACCGAACCGACGTCGACCAGCGCGTAGAACGGCCAGGCGTAGCAGACGATGCCGACCGCCCCGGCCACGATGACGCCGCGCCGCCCGACGCGATCCGACAGCGCCGAGAAGAGCGGGATCGTCACCAGTGCGGTGGTGGAGGTGAAGATCAACGCGGTCATCACGTCGGTCCTGTGGTAGCCGATCGCGGTGGCGTAGCTGATCATGTAAGTGCTGATCAGCGCCGTGAGCGCGAACGGACCGATCCCGACGGCGCAGGCCAGCACCAGGTTCCCGGGACGCCGCAGCACTTCCACCAGCGGGGCGCCCGCAGGCCGGTCGTCGGCCCGCTTGGCCGCTTCGAACACCGGGCTCTCGGTGACCGACAACCGCATGTAGATCCCGATGCCCAGCAGCAGCAGGCTGACCAGGAACGGCACCCGCCAGCCCCAGGCCATGAACGACTCGTCCGGCATCAACGTGATGGCGGTGACGACCGCCACCGACAGCAACGAGCCGATCGGCGAACCCATCTGCATGACACCGTTCCACGCGCCCCGGCGATGCGGTTCGGCATGTTCGGTGACCATCAGGGTGGCCCCACCCCATTCGCCACCGATCGCCACACCCTGTATCACGCGCAGCGCGACCAGCATGACAGGCGCCGCCACGCCGATCGCGGCGAACGAGGGCAGCAACCCGACGAGGAAGCTGGCGACACCCATCAGCGCCATCGTCAGTACCAGCATCGACTTACGGCCGATGCGATCACCGAAGTGCCCGAACAGGATTCCCCCGACGGGCCGGGCGACGTAACCCGCGGCGAGGGTGCCGAACGCGGCGATGGTGGCCACGGCGGGATCGGACTCGGGGAAGAAAACCACCCCGAACACGAGCGCGCTCATCGTCCCGTAGACCAGGAAGTCGTAGTACTCGATGGCCGTGCCGAGCAGGCTCGAGATGGCGACCCGCCGCAGCAGCGCGGGATCGGATCTCGTGTCGTTCATACGTGCGTCCCCTCCTGCGGTGGCCGGTCACTCGATCTTCTCGTCCGCGCGGGTGCCGGCGGGGCGGAATCCCATTCATCGAGAGGACGCTGTCCGCCGGTGGGCAACGGATCTAGCCTGGTCGCCGTGAGCCGTCGGGAACGGGTCGTCGCGGCCGCCCTGCACCTGGCGGCGGACGGTTATGACGCGGTGCACATTCGGACCGTCGCCGAGCTGGCCGGTGTCGCCCCGAGCACGGTGTACCAGTACTTCGCCTCCAAGGACGACCTCCTGGTGGCGGCGCTGCACCGCTGGCTTTCGCTGTGTCAGGGCGACGCCCGCGCCGAGCTCCACGGCATCGGGGAGCCGTATCACCGGCTCGTCCACCTCGCCGACTACCTGACCCGGCGGCTGTGGGCACAACCCCTGCTCGCCGACGCCGTCACCCGCGCCTATCTGTGCGCGGACAGCGTGGCCGCCGTGAACGCGGGCCTGGTCCGCGCCGGCTTGAGCCAGATGCTGGCCACGACGATGGGCCGCGACCACCCGACGTGCCGCCAGCGGCAGATCGGCGACCTGGTCGCCGACATCTGGGCCTCGGCCATGCTGGCGGTGGTCCAAAACCGCGCCACCCCAGCCGATTCCCGGAGTCGCCTGCAGAGGACCATCGCGGTGATCGCCCGACACGACGCCGAAGAATGCCGCACACCCGCCGATGTTCAGGCAGTCTGAGCGCCGCGACATCACCGAAGCGAAACGAGGAGCCGTCCATGACCGAGCAGTTGCAGGAGCTGTCCACGCCGTCGGGAACGCTGCGGTACTACGACACCGGCGACGGCCCGACGGTGCTGTTCCTGCACGGCTCCGGCCCGGGGGTCACGGGGTGGCGGAACTTCCGCGGCATCCTGCCCGCGTTCAGCGCCCACTTCCGCTGCCTCATCCTCGAGTTTCCCGGATTCGGGGTGAGTGACGACATCGGCGGACATCCGATGGTCACCGCGCAGTCCGTGGTGGCCCCGTTCCTCGACGGCCTCGGCGTCGACCGCGTCGACATCGTCGGCAACTCCATGGGTGGCGGCGTCGGCGTCAACACCGCGATCCACCACCCCGACCGCGTGCGCCGGTTGGTCACGATCGGAGGGATCGGCACCAACGTCTTCACTCCCGGCCCCAGCGAAGGGATCCGGCTGCTCCAGGAATTCACCGAGGACCCGACCCGGCAGCGGCTGATCGACTGGCTGCGGTCGATGGTCTACGACCAGGACCTGGTGACCGAGCAGTTGATCGAGGAGCGTTGGGAACTCGCGACCGATCCCGAGACGCTGGCCGCCGCCCGCCGCATGTACGGTAAGGCGGCGTTCGCCCAGATGATGGCGTTCATGCGCAGTTCGGACGCTCCGCTGCCGTGGGCGCAGATGCACAAGGTCGCCGCCCCGACGCTGCTGACCTGGGGCCGCGACGACCGGGTCAGCCCACTGGACATGGCGCTGATCCCGATGCGCACCATCCCGAATGCCGAGCTGCACGTGTTCCCGAACTGCGGGCACTGGGCGATGATCGAGGCCAAGGCCGCGTTCGAGGCGACGGTGCTGTCGTTCCTGTTGCGGCAGTAGCGCCTTGCCGCGAGGCGCGGTCAGCTGCTCTTCAGCAGCTCGAAGCCCTTGTACCCGGCCTCGGCGACTTCGGCGCAGATGTCGAGGTACGCCCCGAAGCCGCCGATGAACAGCATGAACACCCGCGGCTTGCCGGGCACGTTGGCGCCCATGTACCACGAGTTCGCCTGCGTGAAGAGCGTCGCCTCGGCCCGCCGCGAAAGCTCGGCGCCCCAGTCGTCGACCGCCTGGGAGGTGGCTTCGATCGCCGCATAACCATGGTTGTCGAGATAGCCGATGCAGTCGGCGATCCAATTCACGTGAGCCTCGGCGTGCAGGACCATGTTGGCCAGCACGGCCGGTGCGCCCGGTCCCGAGACGATGAAGAGGTTGGGGAATCCGTCGACGCCGAGTCCGAGGTAGGTCCTCGGGCCGTCGCGCCAGTCGTCGGCGAGCCGCTGCCCGGCCCGTCCGACGATGTCCATCTTGCCGAGTGCCCCGGTCATCGCGTCGAAACCGGTTGCCAGCACGATCACGTCGACGTCGTAATGCGCCTCGGAGGTGTTGATCCCGGTCGGGTCGACCGACTCGATCGGTGTCCTGCGCACGCTGATCAACTCGACGTTGGGCCGGTTGAACGTCTGAAAGTAGTTGGTGTCGGTACAGATCCGCTTCGTCCCGATGGGGTGGTCGGTCGGGATCAGCAGGTCGGCGACCTCGGGGTCGTCGATGACGGCCCGCACCTTCTCCTCGTAGAACTTGCGGGCCTCTTCGTTGGCCTGCGGATCGATCATCTGGTCGCTGAAGGTCTTGGAGAACAACACGCCGCCGAGTTCCCAGCGCTTCTCGAATGCGGCCCTGCGCTCCTCCGGCGAGACCTCCATCGTCAGCTTCGGGTGCGCGATGTGCGGTGACCCGCCGCCGCTGCGCCAGGACAGCCGCCTGCGCTCGTCGTAGGTGGCCTTGACCGTGGCGATGTCCTCGGCCGTCAATGGTCGGTTACCCGCGGGCACACTGTAATTCGGCGTGCGTTGGAAGACGTAGAGCTGCGCGGCCTGTTCGGCGATGATCGGGATGGACTGGATGCCCGACGATCCGGTGCCGATGACGGCGACCCGCTTGCCGGTGAAGTCGACGTCGGTGTGTGGCCAGTCCGCGGTGTGGTAGACCGCGCCCGCGAAGGTGTCGAGCCCGTCGAACTGCGGCGTGAGCGCCGCCGAGAGCGGACCCGTCGCCATGATGGCGAACCTCGCCGTCACCACGGCCCCGGTGTCGGTGGTCACCGTCCAGCGCAGGGTGTCCTCGTCGAGCACCGCCGAGGTGACCCGCGTGTTGAACGCGATGCCCGGCCGCAGGTCGAGTTTGTCGGCGACCCAGTTGATGTAGCGCAGGATCTCCGCCTGGGTGGCGTACTTCTCGCTCCAGTTCCACTCCTGCTGCAGCTCATCGGAGAAGGAGTAGCAGTAGTCGACGCTCTCGACGTCGCAGCGGGCGCCGGGATAGCGGTTGAAGTACCAGGTGCCGCCGACGTCGGGGGCGGCCTCGAACACCTGGACCGTCAAACCCTGCGAGCGCAACTTGTGCAGTGCGTAGAGGCCCGCGAAGCCGGCGCCGACGACCACCGCGTCGACGTGGTCGGGCAGCTGATCAGCCGAGGTGTCCACGACGATCAAGCTAGGCGGGGCCGGTGTGCGCACGGAGGGGTCCGTCCCGGTCAACGGACGCCGCATTCCGGACGGGCACGCTTCGCACCGATGATCGCCGGCGTGGATCCTGTGCAGCTCACCGTCACCGACGTCATCGAGGAGAGCCACGACGCCCGCTCGCTGGTCTTCGCGGTCGCCGGGGGCGGCCGCTTCGACTACCGGCCGGGCCAGTTCCTCACGTTGCGGGTACCCGGCGACCGGGGCGAGGCGGTGGCCCGCTGCTATTCGCTGGCCAGCTCCCCGCACACCGACCCGGCACCCAAGGTCACGATCAAACGGGTCGACGGCGGATACGGGTCGAACTGGTTGTGCGACAACGTGATCGTCGGCCATGTCATCGAGGCACTGCCCCCGTCGGGGGTGTTCACCCCGGCCGACCTGAACCGGGACCTGGTGCTGTGGGCGGGTGGCAGCGGCATCACACCGGTGATGTCGATTCTGAAGTCGGCGCTGGCGGTGGGCAGCGGCCGCGTCACGCTCGTCTACGCCAACCGCGACGAACGGTCGGTGATCTTCGCCGCCGAACTGCGGGAGCTGACCGCCCTCCACCCCGACCGGCTGACGGTCGTGCACTGGCTGGAGTCGGTGCAGGGTCTGCCGCGCACGGATCAGCTCGCCGCCCTGGCCCGCCGGTTCGCCGGCGACGAGGCGTACCTCTGCGGGCCGGCACCGTTCATGGCCGCGGTGCAGGCGGCGCTGGCCGATGCGGGTGTCCCCCGCGACGCCGTGCACACCGAGGTCTTCCGCTCGCTCACCGGCGATCCGTTCGCCGAGGTGGCGCCGGTCGACGGCGCAGCCGACGGCGATGCGGCCGCTCTGGAGGTGGAGCTCGACGGCGACCGGCACACCCTGCGGTGGCCCCGCGGGTCCACGCTGGTCGACGTGATGGTCGGCGCGGGCCTCGACGTCCCGTACTCCTGCCGTGAGGGACAGTGCGGGTCCTGCGCCGCCACCCTGCTGCGCGGGCAGGTGGACATGCCCGACACCGACATCCTCGAACCCGAGGACATCGAGGCGGGCACGATCCTCGGATGCCAGGCGCGCCCCGCCTCCGACGCGATCCACATCGAATTCTGACGGCGAGTTCCGCCGGGTTTTCCATTCACCGGGAATCACCCACAAACGGCGCGTGATCGCGGTAGACCATCGAAGACAGCCTCACGAGAAAAGGACGCCTCATGACCGAGCGGGTAATCGACCGGGTGATGGAACTGGCCGACCAGTTCCGCGAACAGGCCGTCGAGGCCGAGAGGCTCGGCCAGCTTTCGGACGCCACCGTCAAGAACATGAAGGCGATCGGCAACATCCGGCTGCTGCAGCCCGCGGATCACGGCGGCTACGAGGTCCACCCGCGCGAGTTCGCCGAGACCGTGATGGCGACCGCGGCGCTCGATCCCGCCGCGGGATGGGTCAACGGCGTCGTCGGTGTGCACCCCTACCAGCTGGCCTATGCCGATCCGAAAGTAGCGCAGGAGGTCTGGGCCACCGACGTCGACACGTGGATCGCCTCGCCGTACGCCCCGCAGGGGGTGGCCAGACCGGTCGACGGCGGCTACCTCTTCAACGGCCGTTGGCAGTTCAGCTCCGGTACCGACGCCTGCGACTGGATCATCCTCGGCGCGATGGTCGGCGACGCGGACGGCAGACCGGTGATGCCGCCCCAGATCCTGCACATGATCCTGCCGCGCAGCGACTACCAGATCGTCGACGACTCGTGGGACGTCGTCGGATTGCGCGGCACCGGTTCCAAGGACGTGATCGTCCGCGATGCGTTCGTCCCGTCGTACCGCACGATGGACGGCCTCAAGGTGATGGACGGCACCGCGCAGCTCGAGGCGGGCATGACCAAGACCCTGTACAAGATGCCGTGGTCGACGATGTTCCCACTGGGCATCAGTTCCGCCACGATCGGCATCTGCGAGGGCGCGCTGGCCGCGCACCTGGACTACCAACGCGAACGGGTCAACGCCAGCGGCGTCGCGGTCAAGGACGATCCGTACGTCATGTACGCGATCGGTGAAGCCGCCGCCGACATCGAGGCCTCCCGCCATGCGCTGCTCTCCAACGTCGACCGGGTCTACGACATGGTCGACGCCGGTGAAGAGGTCACGTTCGCCGACCGCGCCGCCGTGCGCCGCAGCCAGATCAAGGCGGTGTGGCGTGCGGTCTGTGCCGTCGACCAGATCTTCGCGCGTTCCGGCGGCAACGCACTGCGGATGGACAAACCGCTGCAACGGTATTGGCGTGATGCGCACGCCGGCGTGGCGCACGCGATCCACACGCCGGGCACCATCTACCACGCGTCCGCGCTGAGCTCACTGGGAGTCGACCCCCAGGGTGCGCTGCGGGCCATGATCTGAACGGGAGTAACGAATGACCGCGTTGAAGAGCCTTGGATACGTCACCGTCCAGACCGCCGACATCGATCGGTGGCGCCACTTCGCGTTCCAGGTCCTCGGGTTCGCCGAGGGCAGCGGCCCCGACGAGTCGTGCCTGTATCTGCGGATGGACGAGCGGGCGGCCCGCATCATCGTCCGGCCCGGTGACGCCGACCGGATCGTCACCGTCGGCTGGGAGGTCCGCGACCACGCGGCGCTCGAACAGGTCAAGCGCGACCTGGACGCGGCGGGGGTGCCGTTCAAACAGCTGTCGCTGGAGGAGGCCGACGCCCGCCGCGTCGAGGAGGTCATCGCCTTCGAGGATCCCGCGGGCACCGCGCTGGAGGTGTTTTACGGCGCGGTACTCGATCACAGCCCCGTCGTCACCCCCTTCGGCGCCCGGTTCGTCACCGGTGCACAGGGTCTCGGGCATGTGGTGCTGCCCGCACTAGACCCGAACGGGCTCTTCGAGTTCTACACCGAGGTCCTGGGCTTCAAATCCCGCGGCGCGTTCCGGGTGCCGGTGCCACCGGAGTTCGGGCCGGTGCGGGTGCGGTTCCTCGGCATCAACGAGCGGCACCACAGCCTCGCCATCTGCCCGGCCTCGACACTGCGCGACCCGGGTCTGGTGCACCTGATGGTGGAGGTGGACAGCCTCGACGCGGTCGGCCAGGCGCTCGATCGGGTCAACGCCGACGGCTACCAGCTGTCGTCGACACTCGGCAGGCACACCAACGACAAGATGGTGTCGTTCTACGTCCGGGCACCAGGCGACTGGGACATCGAGTTCGGCACCGAGGGTATGCGGGTCGACGAAAACCATTACACCGCAGAGGAGATCACCGCCGACAGCTACTGGGGACACCAGTGGGTCGGCGACCTCCCCGCCGCGATGCGGCCGTGACCGACGTCCGCCCCGTCCCGGCCTCGTCGGTCGCGGCGTGGGATCACGAAGCGGACGTGGTGATCGCCGGCTACGGTGTCGCCGGTGCGGCCGCCGCGGTCGAGGCGGCGCACGCCGGTGCCGACGTGCTCGTGCTCGAACGCACCGGCTCGTGGGGTGGCGCGGCGTCGATGGCCGGCGGGTTCATCTATCTCGGCGGTGGGACGGCGATCCAGAAGGCCTGCGGCTTCGACGATTCCGTCGAGAACATGGCGGCGTTCCTGAATTCCGCGATGGGGCCCGGCGCGGACGCCCACCGCATCGCCGACTACTGCGAGGGCAGCGTCGCGCACTTCGACTGGCTCGTCGAGTGCGGGGTGCCGTTCAAGGCCGAGTTCTTCGGCGAGCCCGGCTGGGAGCCGATGGGCGACCAGGGGCTGATGTACAGCGGCGGCGAGAACTCGTACCCGTTCAACACGATCGCCACGCCGGCACCGCGCGGACACGTGCCGCAGATGTCGGACAAGAAGCAGGGTGAGGCCAGCGCCGGCTACATGCTGATGAAGCCGCTCGTCGAGACGGCCACCGCCGCGGGCGCCCGCGCGCTCTACGACGTGCGGGTGCAGCGCCTGGTGGTCGAATCCGACGGCCGGGTGGCCGGCATCTGCGCGCGGCAGTACGGCACCGACGTCACGATCCGGGCGCGGCGCGGCGTGGTGCTGGCGACCGGCAGTTTCGCCTACAACGACGCGATGGTGGCGCAGTACGCCCCGCGGATCGCCGGACGTCCGGCGGCGTCGATCGAGCAGCACGACGGCCAGGCCATCCGGATGGCCCAGGCGCTCGGCGCCGATCTGGCGCACATGGACGCGACCGAGGTCGCGATCTTCATCGACCCGCAGCAGTTGGTGCGCGGGGTCCTGGTCAACGAGCGCGGCCAACGCTTCGTCGCCGAGGACACCTACCCCGGCCGGGTGGGTCAGTTGACGCTGTACCACCAGAACAACACCGCGTACCTGATCATCGACGGCGACGCTCAGGAGGAGGCGATGGCCTCGCAGTCGCCGCAGCTGATGATGCGCCCGCCGACCTGGGTGTGCGAGACCGTCGCCGAACTGGAAGCCGAGATCGGCTTGGCGCCCGGTTCGTTGCAGGCCACGATCGCCGCCTACAACGACGGCGCCGCGCGCGGCGTAGACCCGCTGCTGCACAAGAAGCCTCAGTGGCTGCGGCCCATCGGTTCCCCGGTGGGCGCCATCGACCTTCGCGAGAGCACCGGCGGGTTCACCCTGGGCGGACTGCAGACCTCGCTGGACGGTGAGGTGCTGCACGTCGACGGTGATCCGATCCCCGGCCTGTTTGCGGCCGGTCGGTCGACCGCGGGCCTGGCCGCCTGGGGCTACGCCAGCGGCGTCTCGCTGGGCGACGGCAGTTTCTACGGCCGCCGCGCCGGCCGGTCCGCCGCCAAGGCCTGACCGCACTCCTCGCCCGGCGAATGTGTGCTGGGTCAAAGTTCTCGATCTATGTGACACCGCGCACGCTGTTGTGGTACAAACAGGCATATTCCTAATAGGAATATGCCTGATCTGCACTACGGCCCCAGGAGACGTCATGACGGTTGAACCAGGACTGGCCCCGGCCACCACGGAGTCCACCACTCCCAGCGCGGTCATCGACCGGGTGTCGCTCGTTCTCGACGCGTTCGACGGCCCCGGCCGACTGACGCTCGCCCAGATCGTCCGGCGCACCGGCCTGCCCCGCTCGTCGGCGCACCGCATGCTCGAGCGCCTGGTCCAGCTGCGGTGGCTGCGCCGCAACGGCCGCGACTACGAACTGGGTATGCGACTGGTCGAGCTGGGATCGCTTGCCGTCCATCAGGACCGGCTGCATCGCGCCGCGACACCGCTACTGCACGACCTGCACCGCGCGACGGGGCTCGTCGTCCACCTCGCCGTGCTCGACGGTGCCGATGTGGTCTACCTCGACAAGGTCGGCGACCGGATGGTCGCGGCGCTGCCGAGCCGGGTCGGCGGCCGCCAGCCCGCGCACTGCACCGCGATCGGCAAGGCGCTGCTCGCCTACAACTCCGACGCCTGTGACGACGTCGACCTCGCCAACCGTCGCACCAAGTACTCGATCGGCAGCGCCGCCCAGCTGGCGGCCGAACTCGCCAAGACGCGCGCCCACGGCGTCGCGTTCGACCGTGAAGAGGCTCTGCCCGGTTTCGGTTGTGTCGCCGCGCCGATCGGCGCTCCCGGTGAGGCCGTCGCGGCGCTTTCGGTGTGCGGTCCGATGAGCCGGATGGCCTTCGACCAGCGCCTTGCCGCGCCGGTGCGGATGACCGCGATGGGTGTCTGGCGCAACGTCGACGGCGGAGCGCAGCGCGTCGCGCCGACGCTGCAGCAGGTGCGCCCGCTGCGCGGCGGCCCGACCCCGCACGCCGCCCACGACTCCGCTGCCCTGCAACTCGCATGAGCGGCGCACTCGATCCGCAGATCGCCGCGATCATCGAGGGGCTCGACGGCGGCTTCCCCGCGGTGCACACCATGACGGGCGCCCAGGCTCGCGCCACGATCCGCTCCCGCTTCGTGGCGCCCGCAGCACCGGAGCAGGTCGCCGGCGTCGAGGACCGCACCGTGGGCGAGGTCCCGATCCGGATCTACCACCCGGCCGGGGCCGCAGCCGCACCGTTGCCTGCACTGGTGTACGCGCACGGCGGTGGCTTCGTGTTCTGCGATCTCGACAGCCACGACGGGCTCTGCCGAGATCTCGCGAATCGCATTGGCGCCGTCGTGGTCTCGGTCGACTACCGACTGGCTCCCGAACATGCCTGGCCGACCGCGGCCGAGGACGTGTACGCGGTCACGCGGTGGGTCTCCGACAACTGCGCCGCGCTCGGCGCCGACCCGGGCCGGATCGCGGTCGGGGGCGACAGCGCCGGGGGCAATCTCGCGGCGGTCACGGCGCTGATGACGCGTGACCGCGGCGGCCCCTCGTTGGGGGCCCAGCTGCTCGTCTACCCGATGATCACCCCGGACTTCACCACGGAGTCCTACCGGTTGTACGGCAGCGGGTACTACAACCCGGCCGAAGCCCTTCGGTGGTACTGGGACCAGTACGCCCCCGACGCGGCCGACCGCACGCATCCCTACCTCTCTCCGCTGCACGCCGACCTGCACGGGCTGCCGCCCGCCGTGATCGTGATCGCCGGTCACGACCCGCTGCGCGACGAAGGCCTGCGGTTCGGTGAGAAGCTCACCGCCGCTGAAGTGCCCACGGCGGTGCGCCGGTTCGACGGCGGCATCCATGGGTTCATGACCATGCCCAGCCTGGACCTCGCCCAGACGGCCCGCGCCCAGCTGTGCCGTGACGCCACGGCGCTGTTGGCGGGAGTCAGCGCCGGTGGCTGAGGTCTTCGTGATCGACCGGGTGGTGACCCGGCCCGGACGCACCCGTGAGTTCGTCGACACCTACCTGTCGGGCTACGCACCCGGCGCCCGTGAGCGCGGTATGACCCTGCAGCACGTTCTGGTCAGCCCGCCGATCTGGTTCGAGGATCAGTCCAACACCGTCACCGTGACGTGGTCGCTGCCCAGCGCCAGGGCGTGGTGGGAGATGACGTGGCAAGGCCGCCCGGATCCCGCGGTCGGTGAATGGTGGTCGAGCGTCGACGATCTCATCTCCGAACGGAGTCGCAGCGTGGCCGCCGGCGCCGCCGACGTGGACGGACTCTGCGATGTATAGCGTCATCCGGTTGGCCGAGACGGTCGACGAGGCCGGACGTGACGACGTGCTCGAGGCGTTGCGCCGCACCGACTTCGGCGCCGAGCGGGTGATCACCGAACCGACCCTGCCTGGCGTGCGCAACGGCGGCGACATCCTGGTCCACCTGCAGTTCCGCGACCGGGACACGGGTGCCGCCGCTGTCGCGGCACTCGACGAGGTGCTCGGCCGCCCGGCGGTCCGTCACTGCAACGGCGCCACCTACAGCGGGACCGCGACACCCGGCGCGGACGCCAGCGGTACCGTCTACCGGACCCTGCTGCTGCGGGTGCGCCCCGGCACCGACGAGGCCACCGTCCGGCGATTCGAAGACGATCTGCGACTGCTCCCCCGCTACGTCCGCACGATCCACTCCTGGCAGCTCAGCCGGGTCGAGGAGGCCGTGGGCGCGTCACCGTGGACGCATGTCTTCGAGCAGGAGTTCACCGACGTCGACGGGCTGATGGGCCCGTACCTCATGCATCCGATCCACTGGGCCTACGTCGACCGCTGGTTCGACCCGGAGTGCCCGGACATGATCGTGCGAGATCGGGTGTGCCACAGCTTCTGCCGCAACGAGCCCCGCTAGGGACTACACCCCGGCGGGCAGGATGTTCGGGTTCGCGGTCGCCGGCGGCTCCAGCGGCGGCAGCAGTTCACGCCCGTCGAGGGTGTGCACCGGCAGGCCCTGCGACCACGGATAGTGCAGGCTGAACGCCACCAGTCCGGTGCGGTCGGCCGCGGGCAGATGACACATCGCCAGCACGGTCTCGGCGAGATATTCGACGGGCTCGGTGGGGAACGTGTCCGGGATCAGCTGCGAGGCACCGGGAGTCCGCACCGCCGTCGACGGACCCACGCAGTTGACGGCGATGTTGTCGTCGAGTACCTCGGCCGCCAACCCCTGGGTGAACCGGTGCAGCGCGGCCTTCACCGACGCATAGACGACGTCACCGGAGGACTTGTTGTACTCGCGGAACGGCCGCACCGGCGCCATCCCGGTCACCGATCCGATGTTGACGATCCACCCACCATCCTGGTCCCGCATGTGCGGGATCGCGTTCTGCGACAACACGAATGGCGTGCGCAGATAGTGTTCTACCGTACGGTCGAAGGTGTCCATGCCCATGCGCTCGATCACGGAGTAGTCGGCGTATCCGGCGTTGTTGACCAGGACGTCCAGCCGCCCGGTGCGATCGAGGACCTCGTCGACGAGCCGGAGCCGCTGATCGTGGTCCTCGAGGTCGGCCGCCACCCCGTAGGCCGTTCCGCCCGCCGCCTCGATCAGCGCGATGGTCTCGCCGATGGTTCCTGGCAGCGCGGCCGCCGTCCCGGCACGCACCGACGGCGACGGGGTGTACGACCGCGCGGTGACGACCACGGTCGCCCCTTCGGCGGCCAGCCGCTGAGCGATGGCCCGGCCTATCCCCCGGCTGCTTCCGGTGACCAGGGCGGTCTTACCGCTGAGCAGACCCGACACCGGATTCCACCTTCCCCAGTACGAAGTGCTCCTCGATGGGCGCCCGGTGCTGCTGCCAGACGTCGACCAGGCGGTACGGGGTCGCGACCACCACCCGGCCCGATCCGGACCGGTAATAGGTGTGGGCGTTGGGGGTGTGGCACCACACGGTGCGCGACATGGCGTCGTCGATGTCCGCGACGTAGTCGTCGTAGGCCTGCTGTGTCACCTCGATCGTCGTCGCGCCTCGGGACGCCATGAGCTGCAGGCACTCCACGATGTAGTGCGCCAGCACCTCCATCGAGAAGTTCGCGCCGGCGCCGTGGCCGGGGCTGTAGTTGGGCGCGGAGGTGATGAACAGGTTCGGGAACCCCGGCACCGTGCCGCCGCGGTAGGCGCGCGGGCTGTCGCCCCACTCCTGCCGCAGCGTCCGCCCATCACGGCCGCGGATGTCGATCGTGGACAGGAAGTCGAGGTGGTAGCCCGTGGCATAGATGATCACGTCCAGGTCGATCTGCCTGCCGTCCTGGGTGACGATGCCGTCGGCGTTGACCTCGGCGGGCTCGCTGGCCTCGACGTCGACGTGGTCGCGGGTCAGCGCGGCGTAGTAGCCACCCGGATCGCGGATGATGCGCTTACCGTACGGAGCGAAGTCCGGGGTGACCTTCTTCGCCAGTTCCGTTCCCTCACCGAACATCCGGCTGATGTAGTCCAGGCACATCTGCAGCAGCACGTCGTTGGCCGGTGAGATCGACAGATGGTTCTGTGCCCACTCCGGATCCCGCACGATGACGGGGTAGTTGTTGTCGGCGGTGGCCCAGTACGACTTCAGCCGGTGCCAGTTCGCGTAGTACGGCAGATGCCGGCCGAGGTAGCGGCGGTACTCGGGGACGTCGTCGGAGAGCCGTTTACGCGGCGCCACCCAGTGGGGTTGACGCTGGAACACGGTCAGGTGCTCGACCTGGTCGACACAGGCGTCGACGATCTGCACGGCGGTACAGCCGGCGCCGATGATCGCCACCCGCTTACCCGTCAGGTCCAGCGACGGATCCCACTGCGCCGAATGCACGCTGACACCGGCGAACGTCTCCCGGCCGGGGACGTCCGGCCAGCGCGGGCGGTTCAGGTAGCCGGCGGCGGTGACCACCACCCGGGCGTGGCTGACGCTGCGATCGCCGGCCCGGTCGACGGCGTGGATCTGCCACTGTGCGCGGTCCTCGTCCCACCACAGCGCCTCGACCTCGGTGCCGAACCGGATGTGTTCGCGCAGACCGTGTTTGTCGGCGAGCGAGACGAGATACGCCTGGTACTCCGCGCCCTGCGGATAGTAGTTGGTCCAGTCGGGGTTCACTTCCCGCGACAGCGAGTAGTAGGCCGACGGGGTGTCCACCCCGATGCCGGGGTACCTCGTCGTGAGCCAGGTGCCGCCGACCTCGTCGTTGCGATCGAAGATCTCGTAGCGCACCCCAGCGTCCGCGGCGGCCAGCGCGGTGACGATGCCGGCGATGCCGGCGCCGATGATCGCCACCGTGGTCTCCGGCGGGATCGGCACGTCGCGCGGCAGGGTCGGCTGTGACAGCTGGAAACCGCCCTGCTCGAGCAGAAGCGGGACGAACTCGTCGGCCACCTCGGACCCGAGCGCGACCGGCAGCAGCCGGGTGAACAACTCCGGATCGTCGGCGGCCAGACCCCCGGAGCGTGGGCCGGCGAGGGCCTCGGCGATCCGGTCGACCAGCGCCGCCCTCGTGTCGGGATCGGTCACGCCCGCCCGTTCCGGCGGGTCGGGAACGTGGGAGATCCTGGGGCCGAACTCGTCGATCACCGATGGGTCGCCCGTGATCTGCGCCAGAACCGCCACGAGGACACCCGGATCGGCCTCGCGCAGGTAGGCCCTCAGCTCCGCGTCAGTCGTCACGCCGACGAGTATCTGGCCGCGGCCGCCGACCGGGCACCGGCCTGCCTACTGAGCGGGACAGCGATCCGTCGCCCGTCACCGGCCGTGCTTACGTTGCCCCATGGACGCCGCCATGGACGCTGTCATCGCGCGGGCACGCAGCCACACGCTGGGCGACATCCCCCGCCGTTCGGCCCGCAGACAACCCGACAAGACCGCGATCGTCGACGGCGACGTGGTGCTGACGTTCGCCCAGTTCGATCATCTGGTCGACCGGGCCGCGGCAGCGCTGCAGGACAACGGCTTCCAACCCGGCGACCGCATCGCCCTGCTGTCGCACAACTGCTGGCAGTACGCGGTGCTGGCCTTCGCCACCGCACGTGCCGGGGTGGTGCTGGTGCCGGTCAACTTCATGCTGACCGCCGAGGAGATCTCCTATCTGCTGGCCCACAGCAAGGTGCGCGGTTTCATCGTCGAGGCGGACCTGACATCCACCGCCGACGAGGCGATACGGCTGGGACGGGAACAGGGCGCGGTGGTGACGACGAAGGTCGCGCTCGTCCCGGATGGAGACGTCCCAGCGAGGGGTTGGGACGACTTCGCCGGGTGGTTGACCACCGACTCCCCCGCGCCCCGACCGCGGATCGGCGATGACGATCTGCTGCGGCTGATGTACACCAGCGGAACGGAGTCGCGGCCGAAGGCGGTGATGCACACCAGCCGCACCCTCATGTGGCAGTACGTCAGCACCATCGCCGCCGGATCCATGGCGGGTGACGACGTGGAGATCCACTCCCTGCCGCTCTACCACTGCGCGCAGTTGGACAACTTCCTCGCCACCGACGTCTACCTGGGAGCGACGAGCATCATCCTGCCTCGTCCCGAGCCCGAGTTGGTCCTGCGCACCATCGAGCGGTACGGGGTCACGAACTACTTTGCGCCGCCGACGGTGTGGATCAGCCTGCTGCGATGCCCGGTGTTCGACGAGGTGGACCTGTCGAGCCTGCGCAAGGGGTACTACGGCGCGTCGGCCATGCCCGGCGAGATCCTCGCCGAGATCCGCGAACGCCTGCCGAATCTGCGGCTGTGGAACTTCTACGGCCAGACCGAGATGGCGCCTCTCGCTTCGGCACTCGGCCCCGATGAGCAGGACGCACACGCCGGATCCGCCGGCCGCCCGGTGGTCAACGTGGAGACCACGATCCTCGACGAGGACGACCGCCCGGTGGCCGCCGGCGTCGTCGGCGAGATCGCGCACCGAAGCCCGCACCTGATGCTCGGCTACCTCGACGACCCGGCCAAGACCGCGGAAGCCTTCCGCGGCGGCTGGTTCCACTCCGGTGACCTCGGCTACTACGACGAGCACGGACTACTGCACGTCGTCGACCGCAAGAAGGACATGATCAAGACCGGCGGCGAGAACGTTGCCAGCCGGGAGGTCGAGGAGACGCTCTACCGGCACGCCGGTGTACAGGAGGCGGCGGTCTTCGGGCTGGCCCATCCGGTGTGGGTGGAGACGGTGGTCGCCGCGGTGGTACTGCGCGACGGCGCCACCGCCACCGAAGCCGAGATCATTGCCCACTGCCGCACTCACCTCGCCGGATACAAGACACCCAAGCAGGTCTTCTTCGTCGACGCCCTGCCGAAGAACCCCAGCGGCAAATTGCTCAAACGCGCTTTGCGCGAACACTTCAGCTCAGCCCACAGCCACTGAAAGGAACGCCCGACGTGTTCAAGGGACGGATCGCGCGGTTCGACGCGCCCGGACAACCGTTCGAGATCGAGACCGTCGAACTGGGCGACGTGGGCCCCGGCGAGATCCTCGTCAAAGTGACCAGGACCAACATCTGCGGATCCGATCTGCACGCCTGGCACGGCACCTTCGCCACCCGCGGGCTCGGTGGGCAACTGCCCACCGTCCTCGGTCACGAGATGGTCGGCGCCGTCGCGGCACTCGGGGATGGCGTCACCGCCGACTCCAACGGTTCGCCGCTGGCCGAAGGCACCCGCGTGGTGTTCCCCTACTTCTTCTCCTGCCACCGCTGCCGCAACTGTCTGCTGGGCCGGCGCAACGCCTGCCTGAACCTGGCGATGGCGATGCTGGGCCGCGCCGACGAACCCCCCTACTTCGTCGGCGGCTACGGCGACTACTACCTGCTGCCTGCCGGCGCGGTGGTGTACACGGTGCCCGACGCCGTCTCCGACGAGATCGCCTCGGGTGCGAACTGCGCACTGTCGCAGGTGATGTACGGGCTCGAGCGGGTCGATCAGCAGCTGGGCGAGGTGGTGGTGGTCCAGGGTGCGGGCGCGCTGGGCCTGTACGCGGTGGCCGTCGCCAAGGCACGCGGCGCGGCCACGGTCATCGCGATCGACGGGGTGCCGGAGCGCCTGGAACTGGCGACGGCCTTCGGCGCCGACGCCGTCGTCGACATCACCGCGGCGACCACCGTCAAGGACCGCGCGAAGCTCGTGCGCGAGCTGACCGGAGGCCACGGCGCCGACGTGGTGGTCGAAGTCGTCGGCCATCCCTCGGCCATCGACGAAGGGCTCAAACTGCTCGGCCAGTTCGGCCGCTACGTCGAGATCGGCAACATCAACATCGGCAAGACGTTCGACTTCGACCCGTCACGCTTCGTCTTCGGTAACAAGGCGATGGTCGGGGTGTCGCTGTACGACCCGGCCGTCCTGTCCCGGGCGCTGACCTTCCTCGAGCAGCACCAGGACCATCTGCCGCTCGACCGGCTCGCCGCGGCGCACTACCCCCTCGACCACATCAACGAGGCGTTCGCCGCCGCCGACGGTAAGCGCGACGTCCGCGCGAGCATCATCCCCTGACCGGGAAGGAACCCATGCACGACTACACCCGCAAGACCCTGTTCATCGACGGCCGGTGGGTGACACCGGCCGAGGACGGCGCGATCGAGGTCGTCGACCCGGCGACCGAGCAGGTCATCGGCTCCGTCCCGAACGGCGATGCGGCCGACGTCGACGCCGCGGTGGCCGCCGCCCGCCGCGCCTTCGACCCGCTGATCACCGTGGCCGAGCGGCGCGACCGCCTGCACCGCGTGATCACCGCCATGGAGAAGCGCCTGCCGGACATCGCCGAGACGATCACCCGCGAGATGGGCGCTCCGGTGCGGATCGCCCAGGGGGTGCAGACCAAGGTGCCGCTGGCGGTGGCGCGGGGGTTCGCCGATGTGCTCGACACCTTCGATTTCGAAGAGCGCGTGGGCAACTCGTTGATCGTGCGCGAGCCCTACGGGGTCGTCGGCGCCATCACGCCCTGGAACTACCCGCTGTACCAGGTGGTGGCCAAGGTGCTGCCGGCGATCGCGGCGGGCTGCACCGTCGTGCTGAAACCGAGCAACGAGGCGCCGCTGTCGGTGTTCGAGTTCGTCGAGGCTGTCGAGGAGGCCGGGCTGCCGCCCGGCGTGGTCAACCTCGTCTCCGGCAGCGGCCGCGTGGTGGGTGAACGGATCGCCGAGCACCCCGATGTCGACCTGGTCTCGTTCACGGGTTCGACCGGCGTCGGCCGACGCGTCGCCGAACTCGCCGCTCGATCGGTGAAGAAGGTGGCGCTCGAGCTGGGCGGCAAATCGGCCAACGTCATCCTCGACGGCGCGGACCTTTCGACCGCGGTGAAGGTCGGCGTGGGCAACGCATTCCTCAACGGCGGCCAGACCTGTATGGCGTGGACGCGGATGCTGGTGCCGCAGAACCGCTACGCCGAGGCGCTCGACCTGGTCGCCGCGGCCGCCGCGAAGTACACCGTCGGCGATCCGTTCGACCCTGCCACGCGGATCGGGCCGTCAGCGTCGGCGGCGCAGTGCGCCACGGTGCGCGGGTTCATCGAGCGCGCGGAGCGCGACGGCGCACGGCTGGTCACCGGCGGGGCCGAGAAGATCCGCGACGTCGGCTACTACGTGGCGCCCACCGTCTTCGCCGACGTCGACCCGGACTCCGAGCTGGGGCAGGAAGAGGTCTTCGGGCCGGTACTCGCGGTGATCCCGTTCCGCGACGAGGACGACGCGGTGCGCATCGCCAACGGCACCCCCTATGGGCTGTCCGGAGCGGTGTGGGCCGAGGACACCGACCGCGCGATCGCCTTCGCGCGCCGGGTGCAGACCGGTCAGCTGGACCTCAACGGCGGCACGTACAACCCTGTCGCGCCCTTCGGCGGGTACAAGAAATCCGGTGTCGGCCGCGAGCTCGGTCGCGCCGGCTTCGAGGAGTTCCTGCAGACCAAATCCCTGCAGCTGCCCGCATGACCGCCGCTGTTCCGCTGACCGGGCGACACCGGTGTCATCCGGCTCACCCGGCGGTTGACTGATCCCCATGAGCAACGAGATCGCGCTGTCGGAACTGCAGGAGTTCGTCGGCGGCTTCTGGTACCACTACGACGAGGCGCACTACGACGAGATGGCGGCGGCCTACGCCGACGACGTCCGCTACATCAGCCGCAGTGAGTCCGGTGCGAGCCCCTTCGAAGAGCTCATGTCTCCGGAACTGCGGGGGCGCGACACGGTCATGGAATGGCTGTCCGATCACCGCAAGCAGAGCCCCTACCCGCTGCGGCACCACGCCACGAACCTGCACCGGACCGGGACCGAGGGCGACGTCACGCGCGCCCGTTTCTACATCTTCGTCAACCAGATCGCGAACTACGTGCCGTTCGCGGTATCCAGCGGGGTGGCCAACGTCGCCGTCCGCCGTGGCGCGAACGGGCTGGAGTTCACCGAGATGGAGGTCATCCTCGACACCACCAATTCGGTTCTGCTGTCGGAGCTCTCGGCCGACGCGGCCGCGGGCGCCTGAGGTCGTGGGCGCTCGCGAGACGTTCTCGGGCGGTGTCGCGGTCATCACCGGGGCGGGCGCCGGTATCGGCGCGGGCCTGGCCCGCCAGGCCGCCCGCCTCGGGATGACGGTGGTGCTCGCCGACATCGACGCCGACGCGATCGCCACCCTGCGCGACGAACTGTCCGCGCAAGGTGTGCACGCCGTCGACATCGTCTGCGATGTCCGCGATTTCGCCGCCGTCGAGGAGTTGGCACAACGGGTCCACCGTGATCTCGGACCCGTCCGGCTGCTCGTCAACAACGCCGGGGTCGAGCAGTTCGGGTACCTGTGGGACACCCCGGTCGCCAACTGGCAGCGGGTCGTCGACATCAACGTCACCGGCGTCTTCCACGGCATCCGGGCCTTCCTGCCGTCGATGATCGAGGCGGGTACCCCGGCATGGGTGTGGAATCTGAGCTCGATCGGCGGCGTCGCCGTCGTCCCCCTGCAGGCGCCCTACATCATGAGCAAGCATGCGGTGCTCGCCCTGACGGAATGCCTGGCTCTTGAGGTGCAACTGGCCGGACACGAGCACATCCACGTGCAGGCCGTGTTGCCCGGCGCCGTCACCTCCAACATCTTCGAATCGGCGGGTGGTGTCACCGACGGTGACGTCGACGCGGCCGAATCCCAGCGCCTGGCGATGCTCGACATCAAGGCGGCGGCGATGGATCCGCTGGCCGCCGCCGAGGTCGTCTTCGACCAGGCCGCCGAGGGCCGCTTCTACCTGCTGACGCAACCCGAGTACGTCGGCAACGCGATGGCCGAACGCGCCGAAGTGCTCAGCACGCAGCGAGCGCCGGTGCTGCGCACCGGTCGGCGTTTCGACCCCGCGCAGCACTGAGAGGATACGAGTGCGGAGCGCGGTGAACTACGACGTCATTGTGGTGGGCTTCGGTGCGGCGGGCGCGACCGCCGCGATCGAGGCGGCGGATCGCGGTGCCCGGGTGCTCGTACTCGACCGGGGTTACGGCGGCGGAGCGACGGCGTTGTCGGGCGGCATCGTCTACGCGGGCGGCGGTACCGCCGAACAGGCTGCCGGCGGATACCGCGATTCCGTCGAGGATATGCGGGCCTATCTCGAATCCGAGGTCGGGGACGCGGTGACCGGCGAGACCCTGGACCGGTTCTGCCGGCAGAGTCCGGCGATGATCGAGTGGCTCAAGGCCCAGGGCGTCGAATTCCGCGGCGGTCCGGTGCCGTCGTACAAGACCTCGTATCCGACCGATGAGTACTACCTGTATTACTCGGGTAACGAGAAGGCCTACCCGCACGCCTCCCGCGCACGGCCGGCGCCGCGCGGGCACCGGGTCCTGGCGCCCGGTATGAGCTCCGGGAAAGTGCTGTTCGAGCGCCTCGCGCGATCGGCGAGAAACAAAGGTGTGAAGGTCATTTCGTTGGCCCACGTACACGCCCTGCTCACCGATGACGACGGCCGTGTGTGCGGTGTGCGGTACCGCGCGATGCCGCCGACACACCCGCATGCGCGCAGACACGCGCTGTTGACCAGGCTCACCGCCAAGGCCGGCACCTGGATGCCCGGACTGGTCGAAGGTGTCGTCAACCGCGCAGAGCGGATTCGAGCTCATGCCGCCGTGGACGGCGAAGCCCGGGCGCCCGCGGTGATCCTCGCGGCGGGCGGCTTCGTCCACAACCGGAAGTGGATGCGGGAATTCGCACCACAGTTCCTGAAGATCTCCCCGCTGGGGACGGCGGGCGACGACGGCACCGGCATCGCGTTGGGCGTCACGGCCGGCGGCATGACAGACAAGATGGGCAACATCACTGCCTGGCGTTTCCTGTCGCCGCCGAGCGCCTTCCTCGAAGGGCTCACCGTCGGCGCCGACGGGCGGCGCATCGCGAACGAGGACCTCTACGGCGCCACCCACGGCAACGTGATGATGCGCGAGTTCGGTGGCACCGGATGGGCGATCTACGACGCGGCCACATGGCAGAAGGTCAAGGACCAGATCCGCACCCAGACGCAACTCTTCCAGCGGTTGCAGTTGGTCTATCTGTTCAGTGTGGGGCATCGGAAGGCCGCCTCGATCGAGGCATTGGCCGCCGCCAACGGGATCGACCCGGCAGGGCTGCGGCGCACGGTCGACGATTACCACCGTGGCCTGCGCTCCGGCACGGGAGACCCTGCGCACAAGGACCCCGAACTGTGCCTGCCGCTGGCGACTCCCCCGTTCTACTCGATCGACATCTCCGCCGACTCGTCGATGTTCTTCCCGATCCCCGGCCTCACCCTCGGCGGCCTCGTCGTCGACGAGAGCACCGGTGAGGTGCTGCGTCCCGGCGGTGGGCCGGTGCCGGGTCTGTACGCCGCGGGCCGAAACGCCGTCGGCGTGTGCTCCAACAGCTACGTCAGCGGGTTGTCGCTCGCCGACTGTGTGTTCAGCGGCCGGCGCGCGGGCGCCCACGCCGCCGACCGTTTCCGGATGGCGCGGTGACGGTCCCAAGCCTCGATCCGGACGCCGCCGCCCGCGTGGCCTCGTTCGGAGCCATCCCGCCGATGCGAGAGCGCGGGCTGGAGGCGGTGCGGCGTGCCGTCGAGGCGACACCGCATCCCGCTGACATGCCGGCGATGGCCGCCATCGAAAACCGGTCGATACCCGGCCCGGCACAGGAGATCCCGCTGCGAATCTTCCGGCCGACCGATGCCCGGCGGGCACCGGTGCTGGTGTACTTCCACGGCGGCGGCATGGTGATGGGGTCTGTTCACGCCTTCGAACCGCTGGCTCGGGTACTGGCGGCGGCCAGCGGCGCGACGGTGGTGTCGGTCGAGTATCGCCTGGCCCCCGAGGCGCCCGCCCCCGCCCAGTTCGACGACGCCTACGCCGCGACGGCGTGGGTGGCGGCCAACGCAGAGGCGCTGAACGTGGATGCGGGCCGGCTCGCGGTGGTCGGCGACAGCGCGGGCGGGTCGCTGGCGGCGGCTGTGGCGCTCGCCGCCCGGGATCGCGGCGGTCCGGCGATCTGCTGTCAGGTCTTGCTGTACCCGGGCCTGGACCGGGACATGACGTGCGAGTCGATCCGGCTACTGGAGGATGCGCCGATGTTGAGCCGCGACGACATCGACTACATGCACGAACTCGCCGACCGCGGTGTCAGCGCCCCGCCCGATGCGTACCGGTTTCCCGCGCTGGCAACCGATTTCACCGGCCTGCCGGCCGCCGTCGTGGTGACCGCCGAATGTGATCCGATCCGCGACTGGGGAGAGCGGTACGCGGCCCGGCTGCGCGCCGCCGGTGTGCAGACCACCCAGACCCGTTATCCGGGGGCGTATCACGGCTTCCTGATGCGGTCAGATGCGACGGCCCGCGGCCGACTGGCCCTGGCCGAGACGGCGGCACTGCTGCGGGCGAAATTCGCGCACCCGCTGTCCTTCTGACCGACAGCGGCCGCTGCGGAAGGGTCACCCGACCGGTCGGACCGGGCGTCGCGCAGATTGAGGAAGCGCACGGTGAGCAGACAGCCCGCGAAGACAGTGAGCATCGCCAGCACGAACAACAGGTCGCTCATCGCGTGGCCGGTCCGGCGGGTCTGACATCCGCCGCATCGACGGCCAGGTCGTTGTACACCTGCCACCACGTCGCCTCGTAGGCGACGGGTGAGAGTTGGCCGTCTCGGCGTTCGGTGTCGGCCGCGGCGAGGCGCCGGGCGAGGTCCTGCAGTCGGCGCGCCTCCAGCACCGCCGAAGGGTGGTAGAAACCGACGGTCACCGACGCGATGACGGTGCGGACGTGGCGGCGCGCCGCTCCGGCCGTCACGAACGCCGCGGCACCCGTACCGAGGAACACCGCGGTGGACACCGCCAGGGCGGCCCACGGCGGAAGTACGGTGACCATCACGATCACCCCCACCGCCCACAGCAGACCACCCCAGGCCGGCCACCCCCGCCACGCGCGCAGAGTGCGCCGCTCCCGGGCGCTGATGCCCGGTGGGTACACCGTCAGCCGGAACCTCGTCGTGCCGAAGCGGTCCGGCCAGATGTCGAACGCGCCCCACGGCGCGTCACCGTCGAGCAACCGCCGCACGGCGCGGGTGAGGACATCGCGCGCAGAAGTGATCTCAGCCATGGCTACCGGTCTAGTCGCTGCGGGCGCGACGATCGCCGGTCCAAACGACACCTTTACGGTGCGCCGCCCATTCTTTACGACATCCGGCGGCTCACCGCAGCGCATCGGCACCCGGGCGTCACGCCGGACCGGCGTGGCCGGGCCGTCGATTCGATTCCCGTAAAGGATTGGTCCGGGGGCGTCAACAAACCGTCAAGAACCGGTTTCCACCCACAGAGCGGGTCTAGCTTCGGCTCTCGTCCGATATCGAGTTGAACGGAGTCATGGTGTCCGTAGTGGTCTACCTGGTGCTGACGGTCGCGGTCTTCGCGCTGTTCGGGCTGGTTCAGAAGATGGTCGAGCGGCTGTGAGCGCCGCCAACGGCATCGGATTGGGACTCGCCATCCTGATCGCGCTCTTCATGGCCGCCGCCCTGCTGTTCCCGGAGAGGTTCTAGTGACATCGACCGTGTCGGGGATCGTGTTCCTCGCCTCCCTCATCGCCGTCATCGCGGCCCTGCACGTGCCGCTGGGCGACTACATGTACCGGGTGTACTCCTCGGACCGGCACCTCCGTGCCGAGCGGGTGGTGTACCGGTTGATCGGCGCCGACCCGAGAGCCGAGCAGACGTGGGGCGGTTACGCCCGCGCGGTGCTGGCCTTCTCGGCCGTCAGCCTTCTGTTCCTGTTCGTGTTCCAACTGGTACAGGGCAAGCTGCCACTGCACCTCGACGAGCCGGGCACCGAGATGACCCCGGCGCTGGCGTGGAACACCGCGGTCAGCTTCGTCACCAACACCAACTGGCAGGCGTACTCGGGCGAGTCCACCCAGGGCCACCTCGTGCAGATGGCCGGTCTGGCCGTGCAGAACTTCGTCTCCGCGGCGGTCGGCATGGCGGTCGCGATGGCGTTCGTGCGTGGCCTGGCACGACGCAGCACCGGTGAACTCGGCAACTTCTGGGTCGACCTGGTGCGCGGTTCCGTGCGTGTGCTGCTGCCGATCTCGATCGTCGGCGCGGTCGTGCTCGTCGCCGCCGGGGCGATCCAGAACTTCGCTCTGCACGACGAGGTGGTCAACACCCTCGCCGGGGCTCAGCAGACCATCCCGGGCGGCCCGGTCGCCAGCCAGGAGGTCATCAAGGAGCTCGGCACCAACGGCGGCGGGTTCTTCAACGTCAACTCGGCCCATCCGTTCGAGAACCCCAACACCTTCACCAACTGGTTCGAGATCTTCCTGATCCTGCTCATCCCGTTCGCGCTGCCGCGCACGTTCGGCCGGATGGTCGGCAGCCGCAAGCAGGGGGTGGCGATCACCGCGGTGATGGCCGTGATCGCGGTCGCCAGCGTCAGCATGACGATGCTGTTCCAGCTGCAGGCGCACGGCACCGTCCCCACCGCGGTGGGCGGGGCCATGGAGGGTGTCGAACAGCGGTTCGGCGTGGCGAATTCCGCGGTCTTCGCGGCCGCCACCACCCTGACGTCCACCGGTGCGGTCGATTCGTTCCACGACTCCTACACCAGCCTCGGCGGCATGATGACGATGTTCAACATGCAGCTCGGCGAGGTCGCGCCCGGCGGAGTCGGATCGGGCCTCTACGGGATGCTGGTGCTGGCGATCATCACCGTGTTCGTCGCCGGCCTGATGGTCGGACGCACGCCGGAATATCTCGGCAAGAAGATCACCCCGCGTGAGATCAAGCTCGCCGCAACGTATTTCCTGGTGACACCGCTGATCGTGCTGACCGGCACCGCGGTCGCCATGGCGATGCCCGGCCAGCGCGCCGGGATGCTGAACACCGGCCCGCACGGCCTGTCCGAGGTGCTCTACGCGTTCACCTCCGCCGCCAACAACAACGGTTCGGCGTTCGCCGGCATCACGGTCAACACCGAGTGGTACAACACCGCGCTCGGTCTGGCGATGCTGTTCGGCCGGTTCCTGCCGATCATCCTGGTGCTGGCCCTGGCCGGGTCCCTGGCCAGGCAGGCCAGGACACCCGAGTCGGTGGGCACCCTCCCGACGCACCGGCCGCAGTTCGTCGGCATGGTCTCCGGCGTCACCCTCATCCTGGTCGCACTGACCTTCCTGCCCATGCTCGCGCTGGGCCCGCTCGCTGAAGGAATCCACTGATGTCCACTCCCACAATCGAAACCGTGTCGTCGCCGACACCAGAGCACCCTGGAGCACCCAAACGCGTCCAGGGCGGTCTGCTCGACCCGACGATGCTGTGGCGCTCGCTGCCCGACGCGCTGCGCAAACTCGACCCCCGCACGCTGTGGCGCAATCCCGTCATGCTGATCGTGGAGATCGGCGCGGTGTGGAGCACGATCCTCGCGGTCGTCGACCCCAGCTGGTTCGGCTGGCTGATCGTGGCGTGGCTGTGGTTGACGGTGGTCTTCGCCAACCTCGCCGAAGCCGTGGCAGAAGGCCGGGGCAAGGCGCAGGCCGAAACCCTGCGCAAGACGAAGGCGTCGACCACCGCGCGCCGCCTCACCGGCTGGTCGCCGACCTCACCCGGGCGCGAAGAGGAGGTCGCCGCACCGCTGCTCCGCCAGGGCGACATCGTCGTGGTGGAGGCCGGCCAGGTGATCCCCGGCGACGGTGACGTCGTGGAAGGCATCGCCTCGGTGGACGAGTCGGCCATCACCGGTGAATCCGCACCGGTGATCCGTGAGTCGGGCGGTGACCGTTCGGCGGTCACCGGCGGCACCACCGTGCTGTCGGACCGCATCGTCGTGCGCATCACCCAGAAGCCGGGCGACAGCTTCATCGACCGGATGATCTCCCTCGTCGAGGGCGCCAACCGGCAGAAGACCCCCAACGAGATCGCGCTGAACATCCTGCTGTCGGCGCTGACGATCATCTTCGTGTTCGCGGTCGCGACGCTGCAGCCGTTGGCGATCTTCTCCAAGGCCAACAACCCCGGGGTCCCGGACACGCCGGCGCTCGACGGGAACGGCGTCACCGGCATCGTCATGGTGGCCCTGCTGGTCTGCCTGATCCCGACCACCATCGGCGCCCTGCTGTCGGCGATCGGCATCGCCGGGATGGACCGCCTGGTGCAGCGCAACGTGCTCGCCATGTCGGGCCGGGCGGTCGAGGCGGCCGGTGACGTCAACACGCTGCTGCTCGACAAGACCGGCACGATCACCCTCGGCAACCGGCAGGCCGCCGCGTTTCTCCCGCTCCACGGTGTGACCGACGAACAGCTCGCCGACGCGGCGCAACTGTCGAGCCTGGCCGACGAGACGCCCGAGGGCCGCTCCATCGTGGTGTTCGCCAAACAGCAGTACGGGCTGCGGGCCCGCACCCCGGGTGAACTCACCCACGCCAACTGGGTCGAATTCACCGCCACCACAAGGATGTCCGGTGTCGACCTGGAGGGGCTGCAGCTGCGCAAGGGCGCCGCCGCATCGGTGGCCGAGTGGATCCGCGCGGCGGGCGGCACCGTCTCGACCCAGCTCGGCGATCTCGTCGACGGCGTGTCCGCGGCCGGCGGCACCCCGCTGGTGGTCGGGCAGATCCGCGACGGGAAAGCGGCGGTGCTCGGCGTCATCCACCTCAAGGACGTCGTCAAACAGGGGATGCGGGAACGCTTCGACGAGATGCGCCGGATGGGGATCCGCACGGTGATGATCACCGGCGACAACCCGTTGACGGCCAAGGCCATCGCCGACGAGGCCGGCGTCGACGACTTCCTCGCCGAGGCCACGCCCGAAGACAAGATGGCGCTGATCAAGAAGGAGCAGGCCGGCGGGAAGCTCGTCGCCATGACCGGTGACGGCACGAACGACGCGCCCGCACTGGCCCAGGCCGACGTCGGCGTCGCGATGAACAGCGGCACCTCGGCGGCCAAAGAGGCCGGCAACATGGTGGACCTCGACTCGGATCCGACGAAGCTCATCGAGATCGTCGAGATCGGCAAGCAGCTGCTCATCACCCGGGGGGCGTTGACGACGTTCTCGATCGCCAACGACATCGCCAAGTACTTCGCCATCATCCCGGCGCTGTTCGTCGGCCTGTTCCCCGGACTCGATCTGCTCAACGTCATGCGGTTGCACAGCCCGCAGTCCGCGATCCTGTCGGCCGTCATCTTCAACGCGGTGGTCATCGTGGCGCTGATCCCGCTGGCGTTGCGGGGTGTGCGGTACACCCCGAGCAGCGCGTCGAAGCTGTTGACCCGCAACCTGTCTGTCTACGGCCTCGGCGGAATCGTCGCGCCGTTCATCGGGATCAAACTCATCGATCTCGTCGTCCAACTCTTCCCAGGAATGTGACCATGTCCTTCTCCACGATCGTCCGCCAACACACCGCGGCGCTGCGGGCGCTGCTCGTGCTCACCGTACTGCTGGGCCTGGCCTACCCCGCGCTCATCTGGCTGATCGCCCAACTGCCGGGTCTGCGCGAGAACGCAGGTGGCTCGATGATCGAAGTCGACGGAAAACCCGTGGGCAGCAGCCTGATCGGTCAGCTCTACACCGATGCCGACGGCAATCCGCTGCCGCAGTACTTCCAGGGCCGGCCGTCGGCCGCCGGGGACGGTTACGATCCGATGGCCACCAGCGCCAGCAACCTCGGGCCCGAGGACATCGTCGACACCCCCGACCGGACGAGTCTGCTCACGCAGGTGTGCGAACGCAGCAGGGCCGTCGGGGAACTCGACGGTGTCGATGGCGCGCGCCCGTTCTGCACCGGCGGCGGGGTGGGGGCCGTGTTGTCGGTGATGGGCCCCCGCGGCGCGGACGGCAACGTCACCAACCCGACCAAGGTCGTCAGCGTCAACGAGCCGTGTGAGACCACCGACCGCCCGTTCCTCGACGCCTACGAAGGTGTGCGTGTCGAATGTGCCGCTGCGGGCGAGGATTACAGCGTGGGGCAGATCGTACCGGTCCGCGGCAGCGCCCCGGCGGAGCCGCAGGTGTCCGCCGATGCGGTCACCGCCAGCGGCAGCGGGCTCGATCCGCACATCTCTCCCGCCTACGCCGATCTACAGGTCGACCGCGTCGCCGCGGCACGAGGCATCAGCCCCGAGGAGGTCCGGGCGCTCGTCGCCGCGCACACCCAGGGGCGCACACTCGGGTTCCTCGGCGAACCGCGGGTCAACGTGTTGGAACTGAACCTGGCGCTCGACGGCAAGGGTGAGTGAACTCGACGGCCCGAAACGCGGGGAGCTGCGCATCTACCTCGGCGCAGCTCCCGGCGTCGGGAAGACGTTCGCGATGCTCGGTGAGGCACACCGACGCCTCGAACGCGGCACCGATGTGGTAGCCGGTGTCGTCGAGACCCACGGCCGCAAACGGACCGCCGAACTGCTCGCCGGGATAGAGGTCATCCCGCCGCGTCACATCAGTTACCGCGGAGGCCGATTCGCCGAACTCGACGTCGACGCGGTGCTGGCTCGCCGGCCGCAGGTCGTGCTGGTCGACGAACTCGCCCACACCAACACCCCGGGTAGCAGGAACGCCAAACGCTGGCAGGACGTCGAAGACCTCCTCGCCGCGGGCATCACCGTCATCTCCACGGTGAACGTCCAGCACCTCGAGAGCCTCAACGACGTCGTCACCCGCATCACCGGCATCGAACAGCAGGAGAAGGTCCCCGACGAGGTGGTGCGCGCCGCCGATCAGATCGAACTGGTCGACATCACCCCGGAGGCTCTGCGGCGCAGGCTGTCCCACGGCAACGTCTATCCCGCCGAGCGTATCGACGCGGCGCTGAGCAACTACTTCCGGCGCGGGAACCTGACCGCGCTGCGCGAATTGGCGCTGCTGTGGCTGGCCGATCAGGTCGACGCCGCTCTGACCAAGTACCGGGCCGACAACCACATCACCGACACGTGGGAGGCCCGTGAACGCGTGGTGGTCGCGGTCACCGGCGGGCCCGAGTCGGAGACCCTGGTGCGCCGCGCGTCGCGCATCGCGTCGAAGTCGAGCGCCGAACTGATGGTCGTCCACGTCGTTCGCGGCGACGGCCTCGCCGGGGTGTCCGCACCGCAGATGGGCCGGGTGCGGGAGCTGGTCACCAACCTCGGCGCCACCCTGCACACCGTCGTCGGCGACGACGTCCCCGCCGCGCTGCTCGAATTCGCCCGCGACATCAACGCCACCCAACTCGTCCTCGGCACCTCGCGCCGGTCGCGGTGGGCCCGCATCTTCGACGAGGGCATCGGCGCCGCGGTGGTGCAGCAGTCCGGCACCATCGACGTGCACATGGTCACCCACGAGGAGGCCCGGCGCGGGGTGGCCAGGACCGCCGTCCCGCACCGGTACCGCCATGTCGCCTCGTGGGCGGCCGCCGTCGCGGTGCCGTCGGCGATCTGCGCGGTCGCCGTCGCACTGCTCGACCCGCTGCTCGGGGTCGGCGGCGAGAGTGCGCTGTTCTTCGTCGGCGTTCTCGTCGTCGCACTGCTCGGCGGCGTCCTGCCCGCGGCACTGTCGGCGGTGCTGTCGGGGCTGCTGCTCAACTACTTCCTCGTCACGCCCCGGCACACCTTCACCATCGCCGACCCCGACAGCGCGATCACGATCGTGGTGCTGTTCGCGGTAGCGGTGGCGGTGGCCGCACTCGTCGACAGCGCGGCCAACCGCACGCGTGAAGCGCGGCTGGCCTCGCGGGAAGCCGAACTGCTCGCGCTGTTCGCCGGCAGCATCCTGCGCGGCGCGGACCTGGCCATGCTGCTGGAGCGGGTCCGCGAGACCTACGGTCAGCGGGCGGTCAGCCTGCTGCGGCGCGGGAGCGGTGTCGTGGCCTGGGTGGGCACCGACGCGTGTGTCGACGTGGCCGCCGCGGACACCGCCATCGAGGTCGGCGACGAGGAGTTCTGGCTGCTGATGGCCGGCCGACGGCTGCCGGCCCGCGACCGCAGGGTGCTGTCGGCGGTGGCCCGGCAGGCCGCCGGGCTGGTGCGCCAGCGCGAACTCGCCGAAGAGGCCGGCAAGGCCGAGGCGGTCAGCCGGGCCGACGAACTGCGCCGCTCGCTGCTCTCGGCCGTCAGCCACGACCTGCGGACCCCGCTAGCCGCGGCGAAGGCGGCGGTGTCCAGCCTGCGCAGCGACGACGTGCACTTCTCGGCCGAGGACACCGGCGAACTGCTGGCCACCATCGAGGAGTCCGTCGATCAGCTCACCGCGCTGGTCGGCAATCTGCTCGACTCGTCACGGCTGGCGGCCGGAGCGGTGCGACCGGAGTGCGGCCGGGTCTATCTCGACGAGACCGTGCAGCGCGCGCTGTTGAGCATCAGCCGGGGTGCGACCGGCCTCAACCGGCTGAGCGTGGATCGGATCAAGGTCGACGTCGGCGAATGCGTGGCGCTGGCCGACAGCGGTCTGCTCGAACGGGTGCTGGCCAACCTGATCGACAACGCGCTGCGCTATGCCCCCTCGGGACCGGTACGCGTCACCGCGGGCAAGGTGGGCGACCGAGTCGTCATCACCGTCGCCGACGAGGGACCCGGTACTCCGCGCGGCACGGCCGAGCAGATGTTCGGCGCGTTCCAGCGACTCGGCGACCAGGACACCACCACCGGCATCGGACTCGGGCTCTCTGTCGCCAGGGGGTTCGTCGAGGCCATGGGCGGCACCATAACGATCGGCGACACCGCAGGCGGTGGGCTCACCGTCGAGATCGACCTGCCCGCACCGCGGGGAAGCGTGCTGTGACCCGCGTGCTCGTGATCGACGACGAACCGCAGATCCTGCGTGCGTTGCGGATCAACCTGTCGGTGCGCGGCTACGACGTGACCACCGCCGCGACCGGGGTCGAGGCGTTGCGCTCGGCCGCCGACCACCGGCCCGACGTCGTCGTGCTCGATCTGGGACTGCCCGACATTTCGGGCATCGAGGTGCTGGCCGGACTGCGAGGGTGGCTTTCGGTACCGGTCATCGTGCTGTCGGCACGAACCGACACCGCCGACAAGGTGGAAGCGCTCGATGCCGGCGCCGACGACTACGTCACCAAACCCTTCGGGATGGACGAGTTCCTCGCGCGGATGCGCGCCGCCGTCCGGCGGGCGGCCGCAGCCACCGACTCACCGGAGCCGGTGATCCAAACCGCTTCGTTCACCGTCGATCTGGCGACCAAGACCGTCACCAAGAACGGCGCGGAGGTGCATCTGACCCCCACCGAGTGGGGGATGCTGGAGATCCTGGCGCGCAACAGCGGCAAGCTCGTCGGCCGCGAACACCTGCTGACCGAGATCTGGGGTCCCACGTACGCCAAGTCGACGCATTATCTGCGGGTGTATCTCGCCCAGCTGCGCCGCAAGCTGGAAGACGACCCCGCCCGCCCGGTCCATCTGCTGACCGAGGCCGGCATGGGGTACCGCTTCCGGCCCTGAACTGACCTCCCGATCAGCGGTCACAGCGGCGGTGCAGTGCATCCGGTGGCGCCAGACTCTCCCGTAGTGACACTTCGTGTGCCAGGCCTAAGGAGATCTCATGCTGACCGATGATCGGCGACTGGAACTGTCCGACGTGCTGCGGCCCGCCGCACCCCCGAGGCAGATCGACGACGTCTACACCGACGACCAGCGCGAGCGGCTGCTGGATGTCGTTCGCACACAGGGCCCGTGGAAGTTGATCATCGCCCAGCACTTCGCCTCCGCCGACGAGCTGATGGCCACGATGAGCGGCGCGTTCCCCGAGGGTTTCGAGCCGTCGCTCGACCTCTTCCTCACCCCGACGTTCCGCGGTTACCTCGCGAACTACTCTGCGGTGCTCTACCCGGAACTGCACGACTGCTTCTACAACGAGAAGTTCCTGAACTACGCCAAGAGCTACTGGAACGCCGAATACGCCAAGCCCGAACTCATGCTGTTCAACATCAACGGGCCGTGCGCGAACCGCGATCCCGGCCACCTCGACTCGCCCAGCTTCCGGGGTGTGCGCCACGAGAACGCACCCACCTGGCTCACCAGCGTCATGGGCAAATCCGGTCTGTTCCAGGACTATCTGATCAAGATGGCCCAGGTGATCACCTGGTTCTCCCTCGACGAGGGCAGCGGTTTCACCTACTGGCCCGACGGCCCGCTCAGGGCGCCGCAGCGGCTGCTGCCGCCGGTCTACAACCGCGGCGTGGTAGTGCAGAACGAGATGATGGTGCACCGCGGTGAGGCCAATGGCCCTCTCGAGCAACAGGTTCCGGCCGGTCTGGCGTTCGACACGGTGTTCACCGGCGATCCCGACGACCGCAATCACTGGGTTCTCAAGAACGGCGACGACGTGATCGCCCGCCACCACACCGACGAGCTGCGGTTCCTGGTCCACTGGTCGGCCGAGGTCTTCTCCGACTACGACGAACTGAAGAAGAACATGGACCACTCCGACGACCTCACCATCGAGCGCGCGATCGACACGTTGGTCAAGGACGTCAACGCCAAGGGCATCAAGCTCGCTATGCCGGACAACCCGCTGCACGATCCGCAGTTCATCGGCGCGCTGAATGCTGCCTACGACCTCGGCGGCCCGGCGATCTACCCCGAGGAAGCGCCGCTGTCGGCGTTCCAGATGGCCTGAGCCGTCCCTCAGGCCGCTCGCGTCTCCTCTCCGGTGTCGGGCGGTTCCCGGCCGGGTAGCGGCGGTGCGGTCGACCGGTACACCGCGCCGGTCGGGGTGGTGACTTCGGCGGTGTGGGTGCCGCTGTCGTCGACGCCGGTGGTGACGTCCCAGCCGGGCGCCTCCTTCGCGTAGTTGCACGCTTCGCACTCGCCGAGCCCGTTGGCCGCACTGGTCGGACCACCGTCGCGGCGCGGACGGGCGTGGTCGTGATGGCGGATCGGCGCGTCGCAGTACGGGGTTCGACACCTCTGATCCCGCAGATCGATGAACGCGGCCAGTCCTTTCGGGAAGTACCGCGACCGTGACTCCATCGCCACCAAGGCGCCCGATCCGGGGCGGCGGTAGAGGCGGCGCAGCGTCGCTATCGACCGCTTGTCGGTGACCGCCGCGGCGACGAGCCGCCGGCCGACCGCCGCAGGCACCGGCCCATAGCCGCTGACCACCGCCGGCTCCGGATCGCCGGCGAGCAGGGCCTCGTCGGTCATCACCAGATTCACCGCCACCGATGCGGCCGCGTCAGCCGGGCAGCCGGTCACCCGCTCGACCAAGGTGTCGGCCATGACCTGGCCGCGGGATCGGCCGTCGACGGTAATGTCGGCGGACCGTTTCAGCGCCGCATACACCGCAACGCCCGCAGCGACCGGCAGGAGCGCCGTCACATACGTCATCATGTCCGGTGCCGGCCGGCAGGTCACCGTGCGTTCGGAGGCCGCCTTGGCGGCCCGGTCGACCACCGCCTGTGGATCCAACCGGTAGGCGATCCTCTTCGCCTCTGCCTCGATTCTCCTGTCTCCCATGCCGTCGAGAGCTGACAGGTTCGCGCACAGCTCCTCGTCGAGCACACGGCGGTCGCCCACCGACAGGCAGGCGGATTCGCGCACGATCAATGTCGCTCGCCACTCCGACAGTGCGCCACACTCCAGGGCGGCCAGGGTGTGCGGCATCTCGTACACGAGTGCTCGGGCGAAGCCGAGGTGACGCCCGCCCTTGTTCGGGGAGTCCCGTCGGGCCAGCGCCACCTCGGACGCCAATCCCCGCGCCCGCTTGTCCGCCGGCCGCTTCGGCGGCGCGGCGCTTCTCATCGAGCAACGCCGTCGCCCGCGCCTGCGCAGCCGCCGCCGCGGACTTCGCCCGCTCCAGCGCCGCGATGCGCTCGATCAGCGCCGCCTCCTCTTCTTCGACCATGCCCCGACGCTAAGCACCGGCCCCGACACCAACTGCGGCTCGATCCCAGTTATCCACATCGCCAGTTTCATCCACAGGCGCCGGGTATGGGTCTTGACGAATTCAGCGCACCACCACATCGCTCGGCGTCCGCGGTGCACCCAACATGTCGCGGTGCGACACCGGTTGGCGGCCATCCTCGTCGGTGATTCCGTACCGCGCCGCCAGTTCCGCCCCGATCACCGTGTGCCCGCTGAGGGATTCGCGCGCCGGGTCGCGGTAGAGCGCATCGATCACGCGGCCGGTGAACTCCGGCGTCTCGGCATGCTCGGCCAACGCCGCCAGCCCCTCCGGATTGCCGTCGAAGGCACCGCGCAGCTTCTCGGTCAGCAGAATGCCCATCCAGATCGACACGGTGTGCACCGGCGTGCCGCGGAAGTCGACCGCCATATCGGCCGCCATCTTGTCGATGCCCGCCTTCTGCGCCCCGTAGGCCGGGCCGTGCATGTAGCACACCGACCCCGGCGAGGAGGTGAAGACGATCAGCCCGCGAGGGCCACGCACCAGCAGGGGCGCGGCATACCACGACGCCACATACGACGACCGCAGGCCGACATCGAGAATGTCACCGAGCTCGACGGGTCTGGCCCAGAACGGGTCTCGACCGGTCAGCCCATCGTGGACCGCGGCGGCGTTGTTGACCAGCAGGTCGAGCCGGCCGGCCTCGCGTTCCACGCGTGCGAAGAACTCGGCCACCGCCGCGTCGTCCCGGTGGTCGAGCGGCACCGCGACCGAGCCCTCGCCGAGGCTGTCGACGGTGCGGCCCGTCAGGTACACCCGCCACCCGGACGCGATCAGCGCACGCGCGATACCGCGGCCGGCCCCGCGACTCGCACCGGTCACGACGGCCACCGGCGCATCGCTGTTCCCGGTGATGATGTATTCGGTCACGAGGCGAGACTACGGCGCCGCGTCCACCGTTTCGTCGACGATGCTCAACCGACCGCTCCGTACCGCGTCGACGATCGACTCGGACAGTTCCGAGCAGGACAGGAACACGGTCTGCCTGCCGTGACCGGCGAGCGCCTCGCTGTCTCGCCGCTGCGGACAGCGTTGTGCCGCCTCGGCGTTCCACTGCACGCTGCTCTGTTCCCAGCTGCTCTTGCGCGCGAGTACGTCCGCACCGCACGCCCGGCAGGTCACCGGCGCCATCGGGGCGTCGTCGAGCCGGTTGTCGGGCCGGACGCTCATCCCGCGCTCGTCGCCGACGCCCGCGCTTCGACGTTGGCCTCCACGATCTTCATCCACTCCTCCCGCGGGCGGGTGGTGTCGATCTCGTATTCGAAGCGGTCGACCATGTCCGGGGTGACGTCGGCGACGTCGACGTAGAACTGCTCGTACCAGCGCCGCAGCTGGTACACCGGTCCGTCCTCCTCGCACAGCAGCGGATTGTCGATGCGGGCCTTGTTCTTCCAGATCTCCACGTCCTGCTCGAAGCCCATCTTGACGAAGTCGCCGAGCGCCACCGCGGTCTGCACCGCCAGGTCGTCGGGCAGCGCCTCGGACTTCTTGACGATGATCCCGTACTGCAGCACAAAAGAATTCGCGTCGATCGGGTAGTGACAGTTGATCAGCACGGTGTGGTGATCGGCTTCTTCGTAGTGGTAGGTCAGGTCGTCGATCATGAACGACGGACCGTGATAGGACGCCACCGAGGTGGTGCCCAGCATCTTCGGTCCCTCCGGCGGCTGCAGGTCGGCGCGGCCCGCGCTGTTCATGTACTGGGTGGCGACGTGACCTTCGAAGATGTTCTTGAAGTGCGTCGGCAGCGATCCGTGGATGTAGAAGAAGTGCGCCATGTCCACGACGTTGTCGATGACCTCGCGACAGTTCGTGTTGACCACCGTCGTGTACCAGTGCCAGTCGGTCCACTCGTCACTGGTGGCGCCCTCGATGCGCGGGATCGTCACGTCGGCGGGCGGGGGTTTGCGCTCGGGGTCGTTCCAGACGAACAGCATGCCGTCCTGTTCGAGCGTGGCCCACGTCGCGGTACGCGCCAGCCGGGGCGCCCGCTTGCTGTACGGCACCTGCTTGCAGCGGCCGTCGCCGCCCCAGCGCCAGTCGTGGAACGGGCAGGCGATCTCGTTGCCCTTGACCTCGCCCTGGCTCAGGTCGCCGCCCATGTGGCGACAGTAGCCGTCGAGCACGTTGATCTTGCCGTCACCGCCGCGGAAGACGACGAGCTTCTGACCGAAGGCGTTGACGGTGTGGGGCTTTCCGTCGCCGAACTCGCGTGTCAACCCCAGGCAGTGCCATCCGCGGGCGAACCGGGCCGGTGCCGCGTCGGCTTCGATCTGCCGAACTTCGTCGATGTCGGACGTCATGGGACTGTTGTACCGCCGACCAGCGCCGCCGGGCAGCGAATGTTCCGCTCATCAGGACAGGGCGACCCGCTCCCCCGCGAGGCCGGCGGTGAGCAGTCGGTGCGCGTCCGGATTGCCGTCGAGCAGACGTGTCGTGCGTGCCGCGATCCGCCACGTGCCCCCGGCGCGCCGCAGGTGGAAGTGGTTTGCCGCCGCGCGCCACACGAGGTAGTCGGTGGCTGCGTCCGGCGTCCTCCGCAATACCAGTGATTCGCACACGGCGACGGCCTCGTCGCCGTCGACGGTGACCACCGCGGGCCCGAGGAAGTGACAGCATCCGCCTGCCACGAGCGCCCGGTGACCGTCCGAATCGACCATCGCCCGGATGTCGTCGCGGCCGGTCATACGCCAGCCCTCGACGTCGTAGCTGCCGTCCTCGGTCCACAGGTCCGCGGCGCCGGCTGCGTTCGCGGCGTCGACGCAGGGGCCGTAGCCGGCGATGACCCGCTGGATGTCGCGTTCGTCTTCCAGGCGACGCAGCCGCGCCTCGAGGGCCGCCAACCGGTCCTCGGTCACGGCCGGGCCCCGATGAGCCGCTGGATCGCCATGTGCGAGTCCAGGACGATCTTCGCGCGGTCCGGGCCGCTGTTGTGCGCCGCCCGGTCGGCGTTGCCGCCTGCGACGTGCACGGGTCCGTCGCCGAGATGATCAAGTCCCTCGCGGGCGACCTCGGCGGGTTCGTTGACGATGAAGCCGGGGATGTCGAATCTCAGGCCGACGCGCTCCATCGCCGGTGTGCGCGTGACGCCCAGAACCAGTTCGAGGACGTCGACCCCTTGCTCGCGCAGTTCCAGCCACAGACTTTCGGCGAACATCCGGCTGAAGGCCTTCACCCCTGAATACACCGAATGCCGCACCGCTCCCATGTAGCCCGACAGCGATCCGACGAGGATGATGCCGCCGCGCGACTGCGCGACCATGCGGCGGCCGAAATGCTGTGTCAGTTCCAGCATTCGGGTCATGTTGAGGTCGATGATCTTGCGCCATTCGGCGAGGTCGGCATCCAGGAACGGGTCGTTGCAGGTGCTGGCGCCGGCGTTGTAGATCAGCAGACCCACGTCGATGTCGGAGGTCGCTTCGACGATGCGGGCGGTGGCCTCGGCGTCGAGCAGGTCCAGTGACAGTGTGCGCACCTCGGCGCCGAGCTCGCGGCAGGACTCTGCCGTCTCGTCGAGCGGGCCGGGTTTGCGGGCGATCAGGACGAGGTGGAAGCCATCGGCCGCCAGTGACCGGGCGAACTCCGCACCCACACCTTCGGATCCACCGGCGATGACGGCCCACGGCCCGTACTTGTCGAGGTCGGTCATGGGGACGATCCAACACGAGGGGTCTCTACCGGCCGCAGGGGGTTCCGCTGACCGAGACTCAGGCCATGGTCAGTTCTATCTCTGCGATCCGGCCGTCCATGACGGTGGAACGCACCGTCACCGACTCACTCAACAGCTCAGACAGCTCGTCGGCGTTCCCGGCGTTGTAGGTCTCGTAGTAGTACGGTGCGTTCGCGATGCGGTCGGCAACAGTAGAGCGATGTCACCGCCAACGGCGCGCGAGCTGTTCCGCTCATCAGGACAGGCGCTGCAGCCGTGCTCGACCGCCGCTTAGCGTCGGGCCGTGAACACTGCGCACCACAGCACCATTCCGGCGGGACTGCCCGTCCTCGACACCACCGTCGACCTCCTGGTGGTGGGTTCCGGGACCGGCATGGGCGCCGCGCTCGCCGCGCACGCGGGCGGCCTGTCGGTGCTGATCGTGGAGAAGTCGGAGTACGTCGGAGGGTCGACGGCACGGTCCGGTGGCGCGCTGTGGTTCCCCGCCAGCGAGGTGATCAAGGCCGATGGGGGTGGGGACACCCCAGAGCGGGCCGCGACGTACCTCGACGCGGTGGTCGGCGACACCGCACCGGGTTCGCGACGTTCGGCCTTCCTGAAACACGTCGACGCCACCGTCGACCTGCTGCGCCGCGCCACGCCGATGCGGCTGTTCTGGGCCAGGGAGTACTCCGACTACCACCCGGAGCACCCCGGCGGTACCGCGACGGGCCGCACGTGCGAGTGCCGGCCGCTCGACATCGCGGTGCTCGACGAGTATCTGCCGAAGCTGCGTCCGGGCGTGATGGAGGTCAAGATCCCCATGCCCACCACCGGTGCCGACTACCGCTGGCTGAACCTGATGTCGCGGGTGCCGCGCAAGGGAATCCCGTTGGTGGCCAAGCGGCTCGGGCAGGGCCTCGGTGGTCTTCTGCTGGGGCGCCGGTATGCGGCCGGCGGTCAGGCGCTGGCGGCGGGTCTGTTCGCCGGAGTGCTGCGCGCCGGTATCCCGATCTGGACCGAGACCTCGCTACAACGCCTCGTCACCGACGACGGTGGACGAGTGACGGGGGCGGTCGTCGACCACCTTGGCCGCGAGGTCACCGTGACCGCGCGCCGCGGGGTCATCCTCGCCGCCGGTGGCTTCGACCACCACATGGACATGCGCTGGAAGTTCCAGTCCGAGAGGCTGGGCGAACATGCGAGCCTCGGCGCGGAGACCAACACCGGTGACGCCATCCGAGTGGCCCAGGATCTCGGCGCGGCCATCGACCTCATGGACCAGTCGTGGTGGTTCCCCGCGGTCGCCGCGTTGCCCGACGGCGACCCGAAAGTGATGCTGGCCGAACGGTCACTGCCCGGATCGCTCATCGTCGACCAGACGGGCGACCGGTTCGTCAACGAATCGTGCGACTACATGTCCTTCGGCCAACGGCTGCTCGACCGGGAGCGTGCCGGCAACCCGGTCGAATCGATGTGGATCGTGTTCGACCAGCAGTACCGCAACAGCTACGTCTTCGCCGCCGAACTGTTCCCGCGGATGCCGATTCCGAAGAACTGGTACGACGCCGGCATCGCCCACCGCGCCGACGACCTGGCCGAGCTCGGCCGGAAGATGGGGGTGCCGGACGCGCGGTTCGTGGGGACGGTCGAGCGGTTCAACGAAATGGCCCACGCCGGACAGGATTCCGACTTCGAGCGTGGTCGCAGCGCCTACGACCGGTATTACGGCGACCTGACCGTCACCCCGAACCCGAACCTGCGCGCGCTCGACCGAGGACCGTTCTACGCCGTCAAGATGGTGCTCAGTGATCTCGGCACCTGCGGTGGCCTGCGCGCCGACGAGCGGGCCCGGGTCATGCGGGAGGACGGCACGCCGATCGACGGCCTGTACGCGATCGGCAACACCGCCGCCAACGCGTTCGGTGCGACATACCCCGGCGCCGGCGCGACGATCGCCCAGGGTCTTGTGTACGGCTACATCGCCGCACAAGATGCAGCGAGAAGGTGAACACACGGCTGGACAGGAGTTGGTCGACATGACGCGCTACACCGATCGTCGCGTTCTGGTCACCGGTGGCGGATCGGGGATCGGGCAGGCATGCGTGCTGCGGATCCTGGACGAAGGCGGCCGCGTGGTCGCCACCGACATCAGCGAAGCCGGACTGAAGGACACGGTGAGCAAGGCGCCGTCGGCGGAGGGCCGGCTGTCGACGGTCGTGATGGACGTCGGAGAAGAGGCGTCGGTCACGGCCGGCGTGGCCGAGGCGGTAGGACTCCTCGGCGGGCTCGACACGCTGATCAACGCGGCGGGCATCCTGCGGTCGGCGCGACTGGAACAGACGACGCTGTCCGACTTCGAGCAGGTGCTGCGGGTCAACCTCGTCGGCACCTTCCTGACGATCCGCGAGGCCATCCCCGCGCTGCGCAACGGTGATGGCCCCGCTGTGGTGAACTTCAGCTCGACGTCGGCGGAGTTCGCCCATCCGTACATGTCGGCGTACGCGGCGTCCAAGGGCGGGATCCTGTCGATGACCCACACCTTGGCGCTGGAGTTCGCGAAGGACGGCATCCGCTTCAACTGCGTTCAGCCCGGCTCGATCTCATCGGGAATGACCGACGGCACCGGTCAGGCCCGGCAGAGCGTCGGCCCGGGGCTGCCCGACGACGCCGACTACTCGCTGTTCGGCAGACTGCAGCCGATGCTGGCCATCGACGGCGGCGCGATGTTCGCCGACCCGTCCGCCGTCGCGTCGGTGGTGGCGATGCTCGGCTCGCCCGACGCGTTCTTCGTCACCGGCACCGAGGTGCGCGTCGACGGCGGCACCCACATGTGAGGTGGTTACAGGTCGTCGGCGACGGCCCGCAACGCGCCGAGTTGGTCGCAGTAGTGCCCGGCCGACGTCGCGGCGAGGGAGCAGGTGACGGCCGTGGCTCCGGCGTCGTCGAGTGCGCGCAGCCGCCGCGCGGCCTCGTCCGGACGTCCTGTCGGGTCGAGCGGGCCGACTGGGAGCACGACGTCGAAATCCGCCGGGACGTTCATCCCGGCAAGCAGCTCCGCGACCTCGGCACCGCGCAGACCGAACGGCATCCAGCCGTCGGCAAGCTCCACGGCCCGTCGCAGTGAGCGCCGGGTGCGCCCTCCCACCCAGATCGGCACCCGGGGCTGCACCGCGCACGGCTCGACGACCATGGAGTCGTAGCGGTAGAACTCGCCGTCGTAGGCCGGTCGCGTGGTGGACAGGGAAGCGCGCAATGCGCGGAGTGCGTCGTCGGCGCGCTGGCCACGGTCGCCGAATTCTGCGCCGAGGAGGTCGAATTCGGCAGCGAGAGAACCCACGCCGACGCCGAGCGTCAGCCGTCCGCCGCTGACCCGGTCGAGCGTGCCGTACCGTTTGGCGATCTCCAGCGGGTGGTGATAGCCCAGCACGATCACCGATGTGGCCAGCCTGATTTGACTGGTGCAGGCAGCCAGGAATCCCAACGTCGCCAGCGGATCCCAGTACACGGCACCGCGGGTGGCCGCCTCGGCTTCGGGGACGGCGACGTGCTCGGAACAGGTGAGGTGATCGAATCCGAGGGAATCCGCTGCGCGGGCGATCGTCCGCAGGTCGTCGATCGCGGCGTCGCGCTCCCATGCCGAAGCCACCCCGGGCACCTGGACGACCACGGGCGTCGACAGACCGATTCGCATGGGGACTTTTCTACAGGCGAACCAGCCGGAAGGGGTAGGTGAACGTGCCGCCGGGCGCGCCGTCGCATCCGGTGGCGAAGGACGACGACAGCGTCCCCGCCCGGGTGGCCGCATCCCAGGTGTACACGTCGCGGGTGGGGATCACCGGACCGTAATACACGTTCCCGCAACGCAATCCGTCGGGCACGTCGACGGTCATCGTGTAGCGCCCGTCGGCCAGGTGGGCGTCGCCGCGGAACGGGAATGCCTTCGCGACGGGCTGCGCGATCGCCTGCACCCGCAGACATTCACCGGGGCACCGCGACACCGCCCACAGCCAGGTGTGGAAGTCGTACCTGCCCTGGATCTGCATCTCGAAATTGCCGTACGGCGTCTCGGCCTGTGCGGTCGCCGGCGACAGCACCGCGGTCAACGCCACCGTGAGGCCCAGCAGTGCCACCTTCACGCGTGGCTCACCACCGCCCCGTAGCGCTGATCGGGGTCGAGCACGCAGTGCGTCTTGGCGAACACCGTCACCATGCACTTGTTGTTGTGGTTGCACAGGCTGCGTTTCGACGGCTGGTCGCGAATCTGGTTCACCAGATCCGGTTCCCGCAGCAGCGCACGCCCCATGGCCACGAAGGCGAACCCTTCGTCCATCGCCTCCTGCATGTGGTCGCGAGTGGTGATGCCACCGAGCAGGATCAGCGGGGTGTGCTCGACGACCGGGACGAATTGCCGTGCCGAGTCGAGCATGTACAGATCCCGGTAGGGGAAGGTGCCCAGCGCCCGCTTGCCGACCATCCGCACCCCGACGTTCATCGGAGGCGGCATCACGGCCGCGAACTCGTCGACCGGGGTGTCGCCGCGGAACAGGTACATCGGCTTGAACACCGAAGAGCCCTGGGTGAGTTCGATCGCGTCGAGGTTGCGGTCGGCGTCGAGGAGCTGGACCACCCGCAGCGATTCGCTCAGCGCGATCCCGCCCCGCTTCCCGTCCTCCATGCTGAGTTTCGCGATGACGGCGATGCGGTTGCCGACGACCTCCCGGACGCGGTGGGCGATCTGGCGGGCGAACCGGGCCCGGTTCTCGATGGTGCCGCCGTACTCGTCCTTGCGCCGGTTCATCAGTGGGCTCAGGAACGAGCTGGGCAGGTACAGGTGTCCCAGGTGCAGTTCCACCGCATCGAAGCCGGCGTCGACGGCCACCTGCGCCGCCGCCCCGAACTGATCCACCACGGTGCGGATCTCGTCCCGGGTGATCGGCCGGCAGTAGTCGAACGACTGGGGGTTGACGAAGCGGCTTGGCGCTTTCGGGGTGACCTTGTTGACCTTCCGGGTCGCGACGACCCCGCCGTGGCCGAGTTGGGCGGACACCGCCGCACCCGCTTCGTGCACGGTGTCGGCGAGTCTGCGCAGACCCGCAACCGCGCGGGCGCTCATCATGATCTGGCCGGGGGCGCTGGCGCCGTCCTCCGCCACGGTGCAGTAGGCGACGGTGGTCATCCCGACACCGCCGTCGGCGAAGCGCTTGTGGAAGGCGATCAGCTCGTCGGTCACCAGACCGTCCGGTGACCTGCCCTCGGAGGTGGCCGCCTTGATGACGCGGTTGCGCAGCCGGACCGGACCGAGCATCGCCGGCTGCAGCGGGTCGACCCTCGAATCGGACATCACGTCGCGCGCCATGCGTCGGTTCTAACAGCGGGGCGCGGGTGCGGCGGACCGGCCGTCCGCTCACCGGAACAGCGCGGCTACTCGTCCTCTTCGGCCCGGACCCTGCGCTCGATCTCGTACCAGTAGTCCTTGGCCAGCGACGGTGTGCCGTCCTGGCCGCCCGCGGATCTGGCGAACGCCTCCTCGGCCGCGTCGAGGTCCTTGATCACGCTCAACGCGAGCTCACGTTCGGCGGCGTAATAGCGTTCGGCCCACTGCAGCGCCACCCGGCCGTACGCCCAGGCGGGTTCGGCCTCGGCCCACCGGGCCTCGGTGGCGGCCTCCCGCTGCATCCGGTCGGCGTAGGCGACGTGCTCCTGCATGATCTCCTTGAGCCGGCGCGGGTTCGTCAGATGCCCGAAGGTCACTCGCAGCAGCGGATTGTGTTTGAGCTGCGGCGGATCCACCGGCCCCTCGTCGGCCCAGTCGGTCAGCGCGTCCAGGCCGGCCTTGGTGATCTTGTACAGGCGCTTGCTGCGGGCACCCCCGTCGGTTTCGACCCGTGACTCCACCAGGCCGATGTTCTCGAGCTTCTTGAGCTCGGTGTAGATCTGGCTGTAGGCGGGGCTGCCGTAGAAGAACCGCAGGCTCCACTCGGTCCACTTCTTCATGTCGTACCCGGACAGTTCGTCCTGGTACGACAGCACGCCGAGCAGGGCCCAACCGGTGGCGGTCACGTTGGGCCTGTCGGCGGGTTTCATCCGTTCAGGGTATCAACGGGCCGTGACCAGCGACTTCGTGTGATCCACTGATCGGGACCGATGCTTGCCCGCCGGGGCCACCACGCGGCAGGGTGAGCCCATGTCTGCATTCGACGAAGAGGTCGATGTCGTCGTCGTCGGCTCCGGCGGCGGCGTCGCGGGCGCCTACACCGCCGCGCGGGAAGGACTGTCCGTCGCGCTGGTGGAGGCCACCGACCGGTTCGGCGGGACCACCGCGTACTCCGGCGGCGGCGGGATGTGGTTCCCGTGCAATCCGGTGGTGGCCCGCAAGGGTGTGGACGACACCCCCGACGACGCACTCGCGTACTTCCACCGTGTCGTCGGTGACCGCACGCCGTACGACCTGCAGCGAACCTACGTGCTGGGCGGCCCCCGGCTCATCGAGTACCTGGAAGCCGACGACCACTTCCAATTCGCCGAACTGCCCTGGCCGGACTACTACGGGGCGGTGGAGCACGCCCGCGCCGACGGCCGCCGCCACATCGTTCCTGTGCCGCTGCCCGCCGCCGACCTCGGGCCCGTGGCCGCGCAGATCCGCGGACCGCTCGACACCGAGCGGCTCGGGCATCCGCAGCCCGACCTGCTGACCGGCGGGCGCGCGCTGATCGGCCGGTTCCTGGCCGCCCTCGCGCGATTCCCGCACGCGCGGACGTATCTGGACGCGCCGCTGGTCGACCTCGTCGAGACCGACGGCGCCGTCGCCGGCGCGGTGGTCCACCGCGGCGGCCGGGACGTCAGGATCCGCGCACGCCGCGGTGTCCTGCTCGCGGCGGGCGGATTCGAGCAGAACCCTGAGATGCGCCGGGCGTGGGGTGTCCCCGGCCGGTCCGAGGACAGCATGGGCTGCCCCGGCAACACCGGCATCCCCCACCGGGCGGCGATCCGGCTCGGCGCCGACACCGACCTCATGGACCAGGCGTGGTGGTCGCCCGGCCTCACCCATCCCGACGGCCGTTCGGCGTTCGCGCTGTGGTTCACCGGCGGCATCTTCGTCGACCAGCGCGGGCAGCGATTCGTCAACGAATCCGCGCCGTACGACCGGCTCGGCCGTGCCGTCCTGGCCCACGTCACCTCGGGCGCGATGACATTGCCGTTCTGGATGATCTACGACGACCGCGAGGGGACAGTGCCGCCGGTCAAGGCCACCAACGTCTCGATGGTCGACACCGCCCGGTACGAGGACGCCGGACTCTGGCACACCGCGCAGACGCTCGACGCCCTCGCGGATCTGATCGGTGTGCCCGCGGAGGCGTTGACCGCCACCGTCGCCCGCTACAACGCGATGGTCGCCGACGGCCGCGATGCCGACTTCGGCCGGGGCGACGAACCGTACGACCGGGCGTTCTCCGGCGGCAGGTCGCCGATGGTACCGATCGACCGGCCGCCGTTCCACGCCGCCGCCTTCGGGGTGTCGGACCTGGGCACCAAGGGCGGGCTGCGCACCGACACCTGCGCCCGCGTGCTCGACACCGGTAGCCGGCCCATCCCGGGTCTCTACGCCGCGGGGAACACCATGGCCGCGGTCACCGGCACGACGTACCCCGGCGGCGGCAACCCGATCGGCGCGTCCCTGCTGTTCAGCCATCTCGCCGCGCTGGACATGGCGGGCACGGAGCCGCGGTGAGCGATCCGCACGGACCGCTGACCGAAGCGGTGCGGTCGTTGATCGACGCCGTGATCCGCACTGAAGTGGACCCCGACCGGATAGGGGCCGCGCACGCCCACGTCGCCGCGGCCCTCGAGATCCTCGGTGAACGAATGATACCGGGCTCGTTCGGCGTTCGGGTCACCCCCGACGGGCGCAGTGCACCGTGCGGCAACGTGCTGATCGGGCAGCGCAACGCGATCGCTCCCCCGCTGACCGTCGACCGCGACGCCGACGGTCTGGTCAGCACGGAGGTCGACCTGGGGGCGGCGTACGAGGGACCCGTCGGGCACGTCCACGGAGGGGTGTGCTCGCTGATTCTCGATCACCTGCTCGGCGCCACCGCGCACCGGCCGGACGGGCCGGCGTTCACCGGCACCCTGCAGCTACGGTACGTGCGGCCCACACCGCTGGGCCGGCTGCGCGCCGAGGCGTGGGTGGAGCACGAGTCCGGACGCAAAACCTATGCGCGGGGCCGCATCCTGTGCGCGGGCGAGACCACCGTCGAGGCTCAGGGCGTGTTCATCCGGCCGAGCTCTCCGGGCTAGATCGGGTCGAACGCCGAAATCAACCAGCGCCCGTCGACCTTCGTCAGGCTGACCATGACGCTGCTCGCGCTCTGCGCGGGATCCGGGCGCTCCCGGCTCGTCGTCGTCTGGTTCACGAAGACCAGCACCTTCGCGGTGTCCGGGTGGATCTCGGCTTCGGCGGCCCGGACGACCGAGGCCTCGGTGGTCACCGCGCGCTCTCTGGCCGCGGGCAGCAGGACCTCGTCGCTGAATGTGCCGTAGTACTTGAGGAATTCACCGGTCAGGTGCGTTTTCGCGGCCGATAGATCGGTGTCGACGGTGTCGGGTTTGTAGGTCAGCAGGGCGACGGTGCCCTCGGATGCGGCCCGTACCGCCGACGACGCCGCGGTGTCGTCGGTCTGCACATCGGTGCGGTATTGGGTGACATAGAGGACGACGGCCGATCCCAGCGACGCCGCCGCGACCAGGATCGCCACGGCCAGCCGCCAGTGCCCCCGAAGAATGCTCACGGTACGAACTCCATCTTCGACATCTTGAGTTGGCCTGCGTCCCTGACCACGTCGACGCTGAGCCGCCACGACCGTGGTTGTTTGTCGGCGCCCGCGGCGTTGGTGACCGTCGACGTGGCCGTGACCAGGACGGTCGCCGCATCGTCGGTCATGGTTTCGACCGCGGCCGCCTTGACCTTCACGTCGGTCACCACCTTGCCGTCCTGCGCCAGCTTCACGAAATCCTCGGCGGCGGACTCGAATTCGTCGTGGAACTGACCCGTTGAGCTGTCGAGGATCTGTTTCACGCTGTCCTCGGCCTTGGCGGCGTCGATGGACATCAGCGTGAACACGATTTGGCGCGCCGCGGCCGCGAATTCGGCCGACTGCTGTTGTGCGCGCGTGGCTTCGCGGTGATGCCAGGTGAGGTATCCGCTCGCCGCGAGCGACGCGACGGTGACCAGCAGGGCGAGAATCGCGATCACGGTACGCCGGCCGGGCCTGCGGAATCTGCGGCGTCTGGGCTCCGACGCTGCGGACTCCTCCGCCCGCATCCGCTCGGCGCGGGCCTGCGCCGCCTCGGCAAGCGCCTCCGCCGCCTCGACTTCGGCGTCCTCGGCCGGTCGGCGAGCCTCGATGGTGTCGGTCACGGGTCACCAACTCCTCAGGGAACAGAGGGCCCCTTTGGGCCCTGAATGGGTGGCGACGACCACCCCGTCGACAGTCAGCTCGCACCGGAAGGTCGGTTGGTCGGGGCCGACGCCGCTGGTGGCGGTGACCATCGCCCAGCGGTTGGGATCGACGAGCGTGGCGTCGAACACCCACGGGCGGCCCGGCTCGAGCACGACTTCGGCCTTCGGGCTGAACTGATAGGGGTTGTGGCTGTAGTCGGCCCAGGTGGGTGGATCGACGGCGCGATAGTAGATGTCGGCCTGCGTCGGCTGATCCGCGGTGACGGTGTAGCGCACCTGATGCGGGACCGGCCCCTGCGCCGTTGCCTGCGGCGCCGCACCGAGGGCGAGGGCGGCGATCGTCACCACAGCACCGGCCCGGTTCACGAGTTGTCTCCGCGCACCCACAGGCTCTCGCCGCTGGAGGCCACGCAGCTGAGGAACAACCCGTCGGGCGCCTGCGCCACCGAGTTCTCGAAACCCGTGCAGTTGGTGTTCTCGACGCGGATGCCCTCCATGGGCGGTGAGCGGAAATACCGCGGGGCGTACCGGCGCGGCGACCCGCAGAACACCAACCGACCCCAGTCCGTGGTTCCGAAGACGTAGTGGGTGGTGTTGGTGCACGGCGCACCGAGCACGACGTTCCCGGCGATCCCCGGGACGCACTCGGGTCCCGCGCACGGGAGTGGCTCCGCACCCGCGGCGGGCGAGGCGATCACGGCCCCGGCGATCACCAGCGGGACGGCGAGGACGGTCGTGCGCACGGCGCCACTGTGACACCCGACAGGCGTTCGGAGTGCGCATCGTCCCTCTGGGCGGACAGTTTTGCGTCCCGCTGAGCGGCCGACCCGGCGGCTGTCTCCCGCGTGCCGCTGTTAGCGTCGCCCATCGCCGAGTGCTGAGGAGAGAGCGTTGCGGGTTTTGCGCATGGTCACCACCGTCGGCGCGCTGGCAGCGGCCGCGAGTCTCACGCATTCGGCGACCGCGGCGGCATCCGACGAGGAGTGGGGACTCAACGGCACCTACTCCGCGACGTCGAACGGCGAATGGGCCAAGAAGAACGAGGTCTTCCGCGACGAGGCCACCGTCCGGGCCACCTGGACGATCGAGACGGTGTGCAGCTATCCCACCGAGTGCACCGGCACGGTGCGCAGCGACCAGGGCTGGGAGGCACCGATCTACAAGAAGGGCGGCATCTGGTACGTCAAGCACACCGTGCCGCGCTGGGAGCCCTGCCCGGACGGTTCGGCGGCCGACGGGTTGCAGGTGTTCCGGTTCGTGCCGACAGTGCCCGACGGCAGCATGACCGACCCGGCGTCCACGACGCTGGTCGGCGAGGATCAGACCACCGGCCCCAGCGGTGCCTGCGGCATCAGCCGGCCGCTGTTCATCACCATGCCGTTCAAGCTCGTCAAGCTGGGCTGACTCAGCTCCCCGTCGGGAGCATGTCCTGCCACGTCCTGTCCTGTCCCGCATCGGAATTCGCCGCCAGAGCGGGCTGGGTGAACACCTTCCCGTCCGGGGTGGCGTACTTCCCGGTCTGCGGATCGTACGTCGCGATCGCCACCGACGGCCCACCCGTGTCGGCCGGGGCGAAGGCGCTCGGCGCCACGGCCGGCGCGGGATTCGGCGGTGCGGGATTCGGCGGTGCGGGATTCGGCGGCGCGGGATTCGGCGGTGGCATCGGGGTGCCGCCGACCGGACCGTGGATCTGCTCGTCGGCATCGACGCGATCGTCCGGCGGGATGCCCTGGGCCACCAGCGACGGGTCGAACGGGTAGGGCCCGAGCGCATGCTGTCGCATGGCGAGCGGTTCGAACGGTTTGTCGCTTGCGCACTGCTCGACCGTCGCCGCGCGCTTACCGGGCTGAGCCATACACGGGTAGTTGCGGGCGCCGCGCACACCGATCGGCGAATCCTGCGGCAGTTTGCAGTACAGCCCCTCCGGCGTGTCGATGTCGCTCTCGTCGTCGGGTGAGCGCCACGACGACGGCGGCAGGAAACCGACGGTGCAGGCGGGCGGATCGTTCAGGTTGAGCGTGAAGTCGCCCAGCGACATGCCCGTCGGGTTGTTGCGCGATACGCCCACGGTCTGCGTCGCGGCGACATACGGCGGCAGCAGGACGAGGAGCTGTTCGATCGACGCGTGATACGTGACGGCTACCTGGCCGATGGTGGTGAGATTCGCCAGGAGCACCGGCACCGTCGGTTTGACCGCGTTGAACAACCGCGACGCCTCGTCGGCGGCCGCCGCCCCGGTGCTCAGCAGTGTCCGCACCTGCGCATCGTCGGCCACGACCTGACCGGTGACGCCGGCCATGCTGCGCGCCCAGGTGCGCAGTCGGTCGGCCGTCTGGGCCTGACCTTCGAGCAGGGGGCCGCTGTCGTCGATGAGCGAACGCATCTCCGACGTCACACCTTTCGCGTCCCCGACGACGGTCGACGAGGAATCGAGCATGGACCCGATGTCGTAGGCCGAACCGTTGAGCGCCTCGGCCGACTCGTCGAGCAGTCCGCTGATCTTGTCCTTGGGCACGCTGTCGATCAGCGCGCTCACCTGGTCGAGCATCGGCCCGACCGCCTGCGGGATCGAGGTGTCCCGCACCGGGATGACCGCGCCGTCGCGGAGGAACGGTCCGGCTTCGGTGCGGGGCTGCAAATCGACGTACTGCTCACCGACGGCCGACACGCTGCGCACGGCGGCGTGCAGGTCGGCGGGGATGTCGGTCCCGGTGGACAGCGAGAGGGTGGCTTCCGCACCCGTGCGGGTGGCGCGGACGTCGGTGACCTTGCCGACCTCGACACCGCGGTAGGTGACGTTCGAGAAACGGTACAGGCCACCGGTTCCGGGCAGTTCGACGGTCACTGTCATCCGCCCCAGCCCGAGCAGGGTGGGCGCCTGCAGGTAACCGAACACCATGACCCCCATCGCCACGATCGCGGTGATCGTGAAGATGATCAGCTGGGTGCGGACGAATCGGGTCAGCATCAGTTACCTCCGGCGTCCGTGGCCGGGTCGGCTTCCGCCGATGAGGGGTCCACGGTGTCGATCCCGTCGGAGGTCTGGGTCAACTCCGGTACCGGCGCCACCGCCGGCGGAGGTGTCACCGGCGCGTTGAGCGGATCCAGCGTGTAGTTGAGGTACCACGGGTCTCCCGGCGCGGGCACCATGGGCGTACCCTCCTGGCCCCACCGGGTGCCCAGGAACAGGCCGCGTTTGAGCCGCGGGATCGTGAAGTCGAAGATGATGAACTGGTTCATGTAGTCGCCGCGGATCGCCCGGTCGATGAAGCCCTGGGTGTAGGGGAACGTCGGCGCGTAGGCCAGCGCCGTGCCCAGGTTGGGTCCGACGTCGGCGAGCGCCTTGAGTGTCGGCTCCAGATTCTTCAGGTTGCGCACGAGATCGGCCTGGGTGTCGGTGATCATTCCGGTGGCCGTGTCGCTGAACGTCCGCAGCTTGTCCAGCGCGGTGGTGAGTCTGGGACGTTCCCGAACGAGCACGTCGAGTGCCGGGGGAATCCGTTGCAGCGCAGAGGTGATGATCTCGCGCTGTCCCGCCAGGTTGCCCGCGAGCCGGTTCAGCGCACCCAGCGAGGCGTTGATGTCGCCACGCTGGCCGTCCAGCATGCCCACGAAGTCGTTGAGCCGCGTCAACAGATCCCGCAACTGGGATTCACGGCCCTTGAGGGTGGCGTTGAACTCCCGGATGAGGTCGCCGGCCTGCCCCAGCCCGCCGCCGTTGACGACGACGGACAGCGACGACAGCGTCTGCTCGGTCGACGGATAGGTCGAGGACCGGTCAAGGCCGATCGTGGCTCCGGGCTGCAGGCGCCCGGTCGGGGTCGCCCCCATCGGCGGATCCAAGGCCAGGTGCATGGACCCCAGCAGGCTGGTCTGCCCGACGGTGGCCACCGCGTTGGCGGGGATGACGACATCGGGCCGCACCGTGACCTCGACGTCGGCATGCCAGCCGGTCAGGGTCATCCTGCCGACGGTGCCGACCACCACGTCGCTCACCATTACCGGCGAATTCGATTCCAGCGTACCCACATTCGCGAGTTCGACGTGATACGTCGCCGCCCCTGACCCGGTGCCCACGGTGCCCGGCAGCGGAAGCGAGTTCACACCGTCGAAGGTGCATCCGGAGGCGGCGACCGCCACACAGGCGGCGGCCGCGGCCACGCGGCGGGTCGAACGGCGGCCGATCATGCGGGCGGCCCTTCCTGTGGGGGTGCCGGCGCTTCGGCCGGAAGCAGCATGTCGGGCAGGGTGGCGGGGGCGGGTGCCGGTCCCGGCGGTACGGGTGCACCGGGGAACAGCGCCGGCGTGGGATGGGCCGGCAATCCGTCGGGCACGTATGCGCCGGGCGGCCCCGGGGGTGTGCCCCAACCCGCCGGCGGCGGGACGTCCCCGCCACCGGTGTAGGCCGACACCGCGGGCGGGGCCTCGGGCGGGGTCGGACTCCCCGGCGCCGCCGGGAGCCAGGGCAGGATCCGAATAGACCAGGTTGTGGGGACTCGGCGACTTCTTGAGATAGGCGTTGATCGGCATGGGGAGGTAGTTGAAGTTCAGCAGGCGCAGCGCCGGTCCCAGGTATTCGGCACAGATCTTCGCGGTCTCGGGGGCGGTCGCATTGCGGACCGCGCCTATCGCCGAACAGATCAGCTGCACAGGGTTGGCGAAGTTGCCCATCGCGAACCCGCCCAGCATCGTGCCCGTATCCGGGTGATAGATGTTGTAGCCGTTGCCGATTGCGTTCGGTGCGACGTGCAGGACGTTCTCGAGGGTGACCTTGTTGTCGGCGACGTTCTGGGTGACCGCGGCCAGGCGCTGGATCTGCTCGGCCGTCTGGTCGCGGCTCCCGGCGATGAACCGTTGCACCTCTCCGACGGCCTCGGCGAGGTGGGTCAGTGCCGCGTCCATATCGGCCCGACTGCCGTCGACCACGCTGCTCACGGTCGCGAGGCGGTCCTGGAACTGGACGATCTGAACATTGCTGTCCCGCAGCGCCGTCACGAAGACCTGCAGGTTCTTGATGACGTCGACGATGTTGCCGCTGCCGTCGGCGAGGATACGCCCCACCCCGGACAACTGGGCGAGCGTCTCCCGCAGCTTCGCGCCGTTGCCCTCCATCGCGTTCGCCGCGCTGTCGATGAACCGGCTCACCGAGGTACCCGAAACGCCACCTGAAGGCCCGAGTTCGGTTGCCAATCGAGTCAACTGGTCCTTGACCTCGTCCCACTCCACCGGTATCGCGGTGCGCTCGACACCGATGACGGCGTCGTCGGGCAGCACCGGACCACTCGACTCGTAGGCCGGGGTGAGTTGCACGTAGCGGGCGGCGATCAGGTTCGGGGCCACGATGATCGCCTTGGCGTCGGCGGGAATCCGCACCCCCCGGTCGATCGCGAGCCGGAACCTGGTCTGTTCGCCCACCGGTTCGATCGATTCGATCGTGCCGACCCTGACCCCCACGACACGTACCTCGTCACCGGGATAGATCGAGGTGGCCGAGGTGAAGTAGGCGGTGACGATCCGCGGTGCGAAGAAGGCCTGGCGAACGAGGACCGCGGCCCCGGAGACCAACAGCGCCACCAGCGCGACGGTGAGGACCTTGGCGAATCTGGTGCGGCCGATCATCGCGAACCACCCGGGATACCGTTGTAGGGGAACGGGAATTCGGCCCGAGGGCCGGCGTTGTCCGGTGGCTGGCCCGCGTTGACGCCGCGCCGGTACCCGAGCGCGTAGTCGAGGAACGGTTGCAGCGCCCCGCCCGGCAGCAGATTGCCGATGAAGGCGTTGTAGTAGAACCCGTTGTTGACCGCTTCGCCCTGCGTCACCTGGTATTTGGCGAGGCCGTTGAGGGCTTTGGCGATGTTGTCGCGGTTGCGCTCGAGCATCTCCGACACGGAGTTGAGCTTCTCCAGCGTCGGCGCCAGTTCCTGTTCGTTGTCCCGGACCAGACCGGTCAGCTGCTGCGACATCGCCGACGTGTTGGCCAACAGGTTGACGATCGCGTAGCGGCGCTGTTCGAGGACGGCCAGCAGATCGTTGGCCGACAGCAACAGCGAGTTCACCTGCTGGCTGCGCTCGGAGAGGATGCCGGTCACGTCGGCGGCGCCGGCCAGCAGGTCGCCGAGCGTGTCGTCGCGGTCGTTGAGCGACCGGGACAGCTCGGTCAGCCCCTGGAAGGTCGGCCCGAGCTGCGGGGCCAGCCGGTCGATCGTCTCGGACAGGGTGTCCAGCGACTGGTTCAGGGTGGCCGTGTCGGTGTCGGCGGTGTTGGCGGTGAAGTCACTGACGGCCTCGGTCAGCGAATACGGCGACGAGGTCCGCGACAGGGGGATCGCCTCCATGGATCCCAGCGGTTGCGAGCCCCGGGGTTCGACCGTCAGCATCCGCTCTCCCAGCAGGGTGCCGGTGCGGATGTGGGCCGTGGAATCCGCGCCCAGCCGCACCTTCCCGTCGAGGGAGAAGGTGACCAGCGCCTTGCCGTTGTCGAGTACCACGTCCGACACGGTGCCGACGGTGACACCGGAGACCTTGACGTCATTGCCGGCGGCCAGCCCCCCGGCTTCGGCGAACACCGCCCGGTACTTCACCGACGTCGCCATCGACCACAGCTGTTGCGGCTGCAGTCCGACGACGATCACCAGCACGATCAGCACCAGGCCGATGAAACCGGTCCGGATCAGCTTTCTTCCACGGTATTTCAGCATCAGGGTTCGGCACACCTTCCGGTGTCTTGCTTGATCCACGGGAAGTACGCGGTACGTCCCTGCAGATCGGTGACTCGTACGGAGAGTCCGCAGAGATACTGGTTGAGCCAGCTGCCGTAGGCGCCGAGGCGCACCAGTTTGCGGTAGTTGGCGGGAGCCTTCTGCAGGGAGATGTCGAGCAGCTCCTTGTCCTTCTCCAGCAGCGGCGCGATGCGGTTGAGCTGGTCGACGGACCCCGCCAGCGGTGGGCGCGCCTCGGTCATGAGGTCGGCGAGTGAGGCGGTGCCGTTGTCGAGGGACTCGATGGCCGCACCGATGGGATCGCGCTCCTGCGCCAGGCCGGTGACGAGTTGTTCCAGGCGTTCGACGGCACCGGAGAATTCGTCACCGCTGCGCGACATCGTCTCGACCACGGTGTTGAGGTTGTCGATCACCTGGCGGACCGTCGCACCGTTGGCGGCGATCGCATTCGCGAACGACGACGTCTTGGCGAACAGGGACTCGATGTCGCCGCCGCTGCCCTGCAGGATCTGGATCAGCGAATGGGTCAGCGCATTGACGTCGTCGGGGTTCAGTCCCCGGATGACCGGTTTGAGTCCGCCCAGCAGCAGGTCGAGGTCGAGCGCGGGTTCGGTGCGGTCCTTGGGGATTCGCGACCCGGCCGGCTGGATCTGGGTGGACCCGGGGCCGTCGACGAGTTCGAGATAGCGGTCGCCGACGAGGTTGAGGTAACGGACGGCCACCTTGGTGCCGGTGGTCAGCACGACGTCACTGCCCGCGTCGAAGTCCACCACGACGGTGTTGTCCGGTTGCAGCGAGACAGCGTTCACCGTGCCGACGCGTATTCCCGCAATGCGCACGGAGTCACCGGATTTCACACTCGACGCGTCGGTGAACACCGCGGAGTACTCGTTGGCCGATCCGGCCCGGTACTGACCGAAGATCGCGAACAGGCCCGCGGTGAGCAGCACCATCACGGTGGCGAAGACACCGAACTTGACGATCGTGGGGCCGAGCCGCCTCATCCCGGCTGACCGATCTGCGCGGTGTTGCGGGGCGGTCCGTCGATCGGCCCGAACAGCATCTGTTTGAGCCCGTCGGAGTTGAGCAAGATGCCCTGGTTCCCGTACTGCGCGGGGTTGGCGTCGATGTCGGAGACGACGAACGGCGCCCGGTTCTCGTAGCCCACGTCGGGCAGGCCCACACACTGCGGGCCGCCGCGCGCCGCCACCTTCGGCAGGTTCTGCGGGTAGCGGTAGCGCTCGGTGCCCAGCACGAACGAGTCGAGCAGCAGCACACCGGGCACCGGTGGCGGCGGGGCCATCGCCAGTGGCAGCATCCCGGCCAGGCCGCAGTTGAGCGCCTGGTGGTATTGGTTGGTCAGATCCGTCGTGGGCACCAGGATCCGCATCAGGTCGGTGAACGCGCCGCGGTTCGTGGCCACGACGTCGTTGCCGACCTCCGCGAGGCCGATCGCGCTGACCAGCACGGCGTCGAGGTCGCTCTGCCGCTCCACCAGCGTGTCACTGATCCGCGACGCGTTGTCGGCCGTGGTGAGCAGGTCGGGTGCGGCATCTGCGTACGCGTTGAGCACCTGCGGGGCGACGGCGATGTCGCGGCTGAGGTTGTCCATGCTGGGGTCCAGGTCGGCGAGCAGTGTGTCGAGATCGGCCAGGGTGCGGCCGAACTCCTCGCCGCGACCGTCGAGCCCCTGCGACAGCGCTCCGAGCGTCTCGTTGAGCTTGGCCGGTTCGATCTTCGCCAGCACCGACACCAGTTGTTCGAACACCGTGTTGATCTCGACGGTCACGTGCCCGGCGTCGAGCACCTGCCCGGCCCGCAGGGGTTCGGGCGAGGGGTCCGCCGGCGGCACCAGTTCCACCGCCTTGGAGCCGAATACGGTGGTCGACCCGATGTTGACCAGCACATTGGCCGGAATGATCTGCAGCGCAGAGGGTTCCATTGCGAGGTGAATCTCCGCCCGGCCGTCGGGACGCGCCTCGATGGCGGCTACCTTGCCGACCTGGGCGCCGTGGAGTTTGACCTTGGCATCGGGGTTCATCACCAGCCCGACGCGGTCGGAGACGACGGTGACCGTCGCGCTCCTGGTGAACGACCCGTTGAACAGTCCCACCGCCACCGCGACGATGGCGGCGATGCACACCACGGTCAGCGTGCCCGCCACATGGCGCGCGGTATTCGACGTCATCGCCACGACACACCTATCCCGACAGGTTGAAGTTGCCGTTGGAGCCGTACACCGACAGCGACACCAGCAGGGTGACCGAGACGACCACGACCAGCGAGGTGCGGACCGCGTTGCCGACCGCCACGCCGACACCGGCGGGCCCGCCGGTGGCGAAGTAGCCGAAGTAGGTGTGGATGAACAACACGGTCAGCGCCATCAGGATCGCCTGCAGGAATGACCAGAGCAGGTCGACCGGATTGAGGAAGGTGTTGAAGTAGTGGTCGTAGAGCCCGCCGGACTGCCCGAACAGCACGACCGTCGTGAACTGTGAGGCGAGGAAGGACAGGATCACCGCGACCGAGTAGAGCGGCGTGATCGCGATCATCCCCGCCACGATGCGGGTGCTCACCAGGTACTCGATCGGGCGGATGCCCATGGTCTCGAGCGCGTCGACCTCCTCGTTGATGCGCATGGCGCCGAGTTGGGCGGTCACCCCCGCGCCGAACGTGGCGGCCAGGCCGATACCGGCCACTACGGGCGCGGAGATGCGCACGTTGATGAAGGCCGCGAGGAAGCCGGTGAGCGCCTCGATACCGATGTTGCCGAGCGAGCTGTACCCCTGCACCGCCAGCGTGCCGCCCGCGGCCAGGGTGAGGAACCCGACGATGACGACGGTCCCACCGATCATCGCCAAAGTCCCGGCGCCCATGCTGATCTCGGCGATCAGGCGGACGATCTCCTTGCGGTAGTGCATGGCCGCGTGCGGCGTGCCCGCCAGTGCGCGGCCGTAGAAGAGGATGTGGTCGCCGAGGCGGCCCACCAGCGAGACCGGCTTCTTGAACTGGCTGACGACGCGGGGATAGGCGGCGCCCAGTGTCGCGAGGGTTCCCATCGGCTCAGCCCGCCGTCATCCGGATGCCGATCGCGGTCACCACCACGTTGATGACGAACAGCGCCATGAAGGCGTACACCACGGTCTCGTTGACGGCGTTCCCGACGGCCTTGGCGCCACCTCCGCTGATCGTCAGTCCGCGATAGCACGCCACCAGTCCGGCGATGACGCCGAACAGCGCGGCCTTGACGCACGAGATGATCACCTCGCCGACTCCGGTCAACAGCGTGATGCCCGCGGCGAAGGCGCCGGGGTTGACGTCCTGGACGAACACCGAGAAGGCGTAGCCACCCAGGATGCCGATGATGACGACGAGGCTGTTGAGCAGCAGCGCCACCAGGCCGGAGGCCAGCATCCGCGGAGTGACAAGGCGGGCAACGGGATTGATGCCTAGCACCTCCATCGCCTCGATCTCCTCGCGGATCGTGCGGGAGCCGAGGTCGGCACACATCGCGGTGGCGCCCGCGCCGGCGACGATCAGCACCGTCACCAGCGGCCCCACCTGGGTGACGGCACCGAAGGCGGCACCGGCGCCCGAGAGGTCGGCGGCGCCCAGCTCGCGCAGCAGGATGTTCAACGTGAAACTCACCAGCACGGTGAACGGGATCGCGACCAGAAGCGTCGGCGCCAGCGACACCCGCGCGACGAACCACGACTGTTCGAGGAATTCCCTGCCCTGGAACGGCCGCCGGAACGCGAACCGCACCGCATCGACGGTCATGCCGAACAGACCGCCGACCGCCTCGAGCGGCCGATCCAGATCGGCCCGGTTCACCAATGCTCCTCCTCGATACCGCCTCGGTGCCGTCGGCACGTCGCTCGACGGGCAACAGTGGCATTCGAGTGAACTGGGGCACACCTCCCGTCCCGCCCATCGGGATAACGCGGAAGTGCCCGTCCCGGAGGGGAGTCACCCGCGGACCGAGGTGGCTGGGTAACCTCAGCGGAGTGCCGTTCTCGCATGCCACGGTGGTCGAGACCGCCCAGCTGAGCGGTCGCCTGCGGCGGATCGTCCTGGAGGTCGACGAACCGGAGGCTCTCGCCATCGCACCGGGCGGCGACTCGGCGGTCGGCGTGTACTTCTGCGCCGACGGCGACGAGGGCCGCAACTACTCGGTGCGTCGTCACGACGGTGCCCTGATCACCCTCGACGTCGTCCTGCACGCGCACGGCCCCGGAACCGCATGGGCGTCGTCGACCGTCGCCGGCGACCGGGTCCGTCTCGACCATGCCCGCTCGTGGTACCGGCCGCGGCCGGACACCGACTGGCAGTTGTTGGCCTGCGACCTGTCGGGCCTGCCGGCGGCCGCCCGCATCGTCGAGGAACTACCCGCCGGCGCGCGGGCCACACTGCTCGTGGAGGTGGCCGCACCGGAGGACCTCGACTACCTGCCGCGGCGCGCCGACGTCGCCGTCGTCCCCCGTGTCGGTACCGGCAACGGCCATGCCGAGAGCACGCTGGCCCGGGCGGTCTGCGCGTTCGCACCGCTGCCGGGGAGTGGCTACTGCTGGTTCGCCGGCGAAGCGGCCGAATCCCGCGCGGTGCGCAAACACCTGCGCGGCCTCGGGTGGACGATCGACCAGTACGACGTCACCGGGTACTGGCGCCGCGACTCCGAGACCTGGGATGCCAGGTTCGAAGAGGTCCGGGACGAGGTGCTCGCGGTGTACGGGCGCGCGCTCGACGCGGGCAAGGGCGACAAGCTGGCCTTCGAGGAGTTCGACGACGCGTGTGAACGGATCGGGCTGTGAACACCTATCGGGTGTCGTCGGCGGCCGCGTACCCGGTCGGCCAGTCCACGGTCTGAGCCAGCGCGAGATCGCTCACGCGCCTCGCTGATACACCGAGTTTCTCGGCGACGGCCACCACGTCGTCGCGCTCGGGCTTGGCGCGCCAGGGTCCGCACTTGACGCGGATCGGGTGCCCATGAACCTCGACCGTGCGCTCGATGCGGGGAAGAATCCGGCGGTCGACGTCCGCGCGGCGGATTCCCAGGCTGCCGGTCTCCGCGGCCAGCAGGTCTCCCAGATGGTCTGCCCGCGCCCGGTGGCACAGGACGTGCACGACATGGGCCGGGCGGCCTTTCTTCATCACGGCGGGGGTGCACCAGGCGTCGGCGGCGCCGGCATCGAGCGCCGAGGCGATCACGTGTGCGAGTTCCTCACCGGTCACGTCGTCGACATTGGTCTCCAACACCACCATCTGTTCGTCCGCGATCGGGGCCGGTGCCCAGCCCAGCACCGCGGTGAGGATGTTGGGGCGGCCCGCGAATCGTCTTGTGCCTGCGCCGAAGGCCACGCCGGTGACCGTCATGGGAGGAGGCGGGCCGTAGCGGGCTCGTGCGACACGCAGCAGCGCCGCACCGGTGGGCGTCACCGTCTCCCCCGCGATGTCGACGCCGGTGATCTGAGCTCCCGTGAGCAGGCTCAACGTGGCGGGGGCGGGCGCGGGCAGTGTCCCGTGAGCACAGTCGACCACCCCGGCACCCATTCCTATCGGCGCGCAATAGATGTCGGTGATGTCGAGCAGTCGGAGCGCCGCCGCGACCCCCACGGTGTCGACGACGGTGTCGATGCCGCCGATCTCGTGCAGGTGCACCGCGGCGAGGTCTTGTCCGTGCAACCGGGCTTCGCACTCGGCGATCAACCGCACCGTTTCGGCCGCCATGGCGGCCACCGGTTCGGGCCGCACCGAGCCGATGAGGTCGAGCAGCTCGGCGGCGGGGCGGGCGGTGGCCGTGTCGTGGGTCCGGACCACCGCACGGGTGGCGGCGATGCCGTGGGTGGACACCGATTCCCGCTCGAGTTCCCAGCCTGTCAGGCCGCTGGAGGCGATCGCCGAACGCACGTCGGCCACCGGGGCGCCCAGTCCGAGTAGCGCGCCGAGGAGCATGTCGCCCGAGATACCGGTCGTCGGGTTGAGCCAGAGGATCATCCTCTGGCCTCGATGGCGTAGGCGAGGCGGTGCGCGGCCATGGCGGCGCCGAAACCGGAGTCGATGTTCACCACGCTCATCCCGGACGCGCATGAGGTCAACATGCCGGCCAGCGCGGTCATCCCGTTGAGCGCGGCGCCGTAGCCGGTCGAGGTGGGCACCGCGACGACCGGGCAGCCCACCAGGCCGCCGACGACGCTGGCGAGGGCGCCTTCCATGCCCGCGACGACGATGACGATGTCGGCGGCCCTGAGCTCGTCGACCCTGTTGAGGACGCGATGGATTCCGGCGACCCCGACGTCGGCGACCAGGTGGGCGTCGAGTCCGACTGCCAGGCAGACCTGCAGCGCTTCTTCGGCGACGCGACCGTCGGCGGTTCCCGCGGTGACCACGCACACCCGGCAGCGGCGGCGCGCGGCCGGTCGCCACGTCAACAGTCGTGCCCGGCGATGGTAGTGGCCGTCCGGTACGTCGGCGAGCACCGCGGCGGCGGCATCCGCCTCGATCCGTGTCACCAGAACGGGTCCCGAACAGTTCGCCGTCAATTCGCCGACGATCGCGGTGATCTCATGCAGGTCTTTGCCCGGTGCGTACACGACCTCGGGTAGGCCCTGCCTGCGTTCCCGGTCGATGTCGACGACGGCGAAATCCGCTCGGGCGCCGGTGTCAGGGTGCTCCACGAAGGCCCCCGACGGTCAGCAGGACGTTCATCCGCCCGCTGGTGAAGCCCGCGAGATCCAGTGCGCAGAAGTCGAATCCCGCGGCCCTGACGGCGCCGTCGATCTCGGCACGGAATTCGGCGACGTGCGCGACGTCGGCAGCCGGGACCTCGATGCGTGCGAGTCGGCCGCCGTGGTGGGACCGGACCCGGCACACCTCGAAACCCAGTTTGTGCAATGCGTTTTCGGCCTTCTCGATCCGGGCGAGGATCTCCGGGGTGACCGGGTCGCCGTAGGCCACCCGGGATGCCAGGCACGCTGCCGCCGGCTTCTCGGCGGTGCTCAGGCCCAGCCGGCGGCTGAGCTCCCGGACATCGCTCTTGGTCAGTCCCGCGGACACCATCGGGGCGATGGTGCCTCGTTCGGCTGCCGCTCGCAGCCCGGGACGGTGCTCGGACCGGACGTCGTCGAGGTTGGTACCCAACGCGATTCGCCCACCCATCGCCCGAGCCAGCGGCTCGAGCGCGTCGAACAGCGCCGACTTGCAGTGGTAGCACCGGTCACCGTTGTTGGCGCGGTAGTCGGCCCGGTCGGCCTCGTCGGTACAGACCTCGACGTGTGCGATGCCGTTGGCCCTGGCGAAGGCCTTCGCGGCGCGGCGCTCTGCCGCAGGAAGGCTCGGTGACACCGCGGTGACGGCGAGCGCCCGGTGACCGAGGACGGAGTGGGCCACCGCGGCCAGCAGGGCCGAGTCGGCCCCGCCGGAGAACCCGACGACGACGGCTTCCGCCTCCCGCAGGTGTGCCCGCAGGTCGGCCAGCTTGGTCGTGGCTGAGGTCATGCGGCTTCTCCGGCCACGTACGGAATGGTCTGCGGCCCTTCGGGGAGCAGACACACCCGGGAGTCAGGGCCGGCGTCGTGCAGGGCGCGCTCGATGGCGACCGAGACGTCCGAGCACGGCGAGATGTGCGCGGACCGCAACTCCTCGTCCGACAGGTAGTCGCTGTGGACCAGTACGTCGGCTGAGGTGTGGATGCGGGCCTGCACCTGGATCTGCCACTGGTCCAAGACGGTGTGGGGGCGGGCGGCGATGTCGTCGAGCAGGTGTTGCGGCGAGGGCGCGGACGTCAGCAGACCACGGTATGAGCCGTGGTCGGGGAAGCCGTCACGGCACTCGGCGGCACAGATGATCACCCCGCCGGGCGTGACGACCTTGGCGGCGGCCGACATTCCCTTGACCGCCTGGTAGAGGTTCTGGTCGAGGGGATAACCGGAGTTGGTGGTGACGACCACCTCGAATCGGTGTGGGAGTTCGCGCATGGCGATCGTGCGTGCCGTCTGCCGGGCCGCCTGGTGCATTCGCGCGATCTCCCCGCCGAAGCAGGCGACGATGCCGTGGTCACGGTTGAGGATGACGTCGAGCGCGAAGTGCACGCCGGTGCCGGCGGCCACGGCACGGATGTCGTCGTGGACGGGATTGCCCTCACAGATGCCCCACGTCGCGTTGCTGCTGCCGATGCGCTGCGCATCGTGCAGCACCAGCACCGTGTCCAGACCGGCCAGGCCGGGGGCGACGAGCTTGGGCCCGCCGGAGAAACCCGCGAAGAAGTGGGGTTCGACGAAACCGGTGGTGATCCGGATGTCCGCGTCGGTCCACTCGCGGTTGAGCCACACCGGCACTTTGTTGCCGTGGTATCCGCACCACTGCAGCGATTGCCGATCGTCGGATTCGTGATTGACGATGCGGACGCTGTCGACGATCTCGTCGCCGAGCATGCGGCGCAGTTCCCCGTCGCTGTTGGCGCGGTGCGTACCGGTGGCCACCAGCACGACCACGTCCTCGAGCCGGATGACGCCGTCGAGCTCGTCCAGGATGGCGGGGATCATCAGATGCCGGGGCTGCGGCCGGGTGATGTCGCACATCGATATCGCCACCGTCTGGCCCTTGCGGAGCATCTGCCGCAGCGGCAGACCCGTCACCGGCCGGCGCAGCGCTGTCCGCAGCGCGGCGGCGGGGTCGGCGACCGAGGGACGGTACTGCGGTTCCACCACGACCGAGCGGTGGCGCGGTGTCCGAATCGTCAGGCCGCGTTCGCCGTAGGCCAGGCGCACGGTCATGGACTCAGCGGTCATCGATGCGGTTCACCCACCCAGCTTGTGCAGCACCACCTCTGGTGCGAAGTCGGCACGGTCCACCCACGGGAAGGCGTGCAGGTGCGATTTGGTGAAGGGCAGGTTCCGGATGTCCGACGCCGCGGCACCCGGCGTATCCGCCAGGTAGATCTCGCCGGCGAACGGCTCGTATCCGGCGCGGAACGACGTATTGGCTTTCACCACCACCAAGTCGTACATCTTCTGGTCGATCCCGAAGGCGCGGTACAGCTGCGGGTCGCCATTGCCGGAAATGGTGTGGCACACGAGGACGTCGACGTGGCCGACCCGCAGCACGGCCGCACGGCCCAGCTCGATGTGCTTCCCCGCGCTGCCCTGCCCCTCGACGTCGAAGCCGCCGTCGTGCAGCGACCGCACCCGCCCCTCCACCGTCACCGGCACTGCGCGTGGGTCGATGGTGCCGCCCAACGTGAAGGTCTGAGTCGCACCGACACCGGCGGCGAACGCCGCCTCCACGGCGGGCGAATCGACGATGATCGTCGCCGCGCGCAGATCCGGGAAGGAACCGGCCAGGACACCGAGCACCGTTGCGCTGTCACCGGGCGCTCCGGCGTTGGACGAGTCGGCCGAGTCGACCAGGATGACGGGTTTGCTCGACTCGGATGAGGCCGCGCGTGCGGCGATCTCTTCGACCGAGTGCAGGTCCGCCTCGAGGTCATGCCGCATCGCGTACAACCGTGTCGCCAGCTCGGCGGCCGCGGCCTCGGCGTGCTCAGGGGATTTCGAGTAGACGACGACCGCGGAGTTCGGCCGCTCCACGTCCAGCCACGGCTGGATCTGATAGACGCTGAAGTCCTCGAGCGTGCCGTCGGCCACCAGAGCGTGAGCGTGCGAGATCAGGTCACCGAACGGGCCGACGCCCGTCGTGTAGGCCGCCGCCGGAACCATCATGGGAATCGCCGCGTAGGCGCTGTACAGCGGTGCGCCGCGGTACAGGCTCAGTACGAGAGTGGCTGCGCGACTGCCGGTCTCGACCACGTCGACATGCGGGTAGGTCTGATAGCCGCAGAGGACGTCGACCTGCTCGATCAGGGTCGGCGTGATGAATCCGTGGAGATCCGTCGACACACCGACGAGGCAGTTGGGGCCGACCCGATCCCGCACCTTCCGCAGGATGTCGGACTCGACGTCGTCGGAGACCGTCGACTGCAGCGCTCCGTGGAACGAGACCAGGACGGCGTCCAGGCTGCCCGCCTCGTCGAGGGCGGAGGTGAGCTGAGTCAGGTACTCCTCGACCACCTCAGGGGTTACGGGCCCTCCGCTCTGGGCGTAGAAGCCGGGCCCGAAGACCATCTCGAGATCCGGACCCGCCGACTGCTCCAGCACGGTGATCATGCCGCCGAGCGCGGTGAAACCGCTTGTGTGCTTCGGGTAGAGCTCGGCCGGCGTCAGAGTCCAGCCGTTGGCACGCCAGTACCGCAGGTCGGAGGTCACGGGAGAGAAACTGTTGCTCTCCTGGCGGAATTCGGTCAACAGCACGCGCATGATGTCACGGTCCTTCTGTGTGGTTGAGCTCGGCGAAGAGCGATCTCAAAGCCGGGAAGATCTTCAGGTACAGGTGGTACATCCGGTCGTACTCCCGTGCCTTCGACGGATCGGGGCGAAACCTGCGCGCCTCGACCGGGTCGGGGAACGGTACGGGTTCGGCGGCCCCGGCGATCGTGGACTCGGCGCAGATGTGGGCACCGCGGGTGCCGGCATGGCGAGCGCCGTTCGGCACCAAGACATCTCGCTGGATCACATCGGCGAGCATCTGCACCAGCACATCGTTGAGCGCCCCACCGCCGACGGCGACCACCTCCGCCAACTCGAGGCCGTGCTGAGCGGACAGCTGTTCGACATATCGTCGGTGGGTGTAACAGATGCTCTCCATGACCGCCCGCACCATGTGTCGGCGATCATGGTTCGCGGTGAGGTTGATGAACGCCCCTTTCGCGCTCTTCGCGAGCGGAGGCAGCTCGCCGACCAGCCAGTGGGTTGCCAGCAGATTGTCCGAGCCCGCGGGGATCTCGGCGACCTGCCGGTTGATCTCCGCGTAATAGGCGGGGGTGCCCGGTGCTGCCAGATCCTTGAAGACCTGATCGGTGATCCAGTTGTAGGCGCGCATGCCGGTCTGCAGCGGAAAGACCGCACCGCCCAGGGAGTCGTCGAAGGTGAAGGACAGTGGGGCGTCGAGGTTGCGTCCGCCGTGTGTGACCACGGTGAGCCAGGACGACGTGCCGAAGTAGATGTGGGCGGCGTTCTCCGAGAATCCCGTGGTGCCGAGCGTGACCGCGGGAAGATCTCCGAAACCGTTGACCACCCTGGTCCCGGGGGGTAGCCCCAGATGGGACGCGCCCGCCTTCGTCAGCTCGCCGATCACCTCCATGCACGGCCGCACCGGTGCGAATTTCGCTGCGTCGGACCCGAATTCGAAGTCGCGGGCGAGCTGTTCACCCAGGCCGGTCAGTGGACGCTCCGGGTTCCGGAAGAAGTCGTCGCTGGGGTCGGTCACGACCTGTCCGGTGGCCCGCCACTTGAAGTAGGTCGGCAACCCCATGAGCCATGCGGCCCGGCGCCACACATCCGCGCGGTGCGCGCGCAGCCACAACAGCCTGGGCCAGTAGGACTGGCCCCCGATCGATTCGAGGCCGTAGCGTTCCGACACCGCCGCGGCTTCCTCCGATGCTCGGCCGTCGAGCCAGATGATGCCGTCGCACAGCACGTCACCGTCGGCCGAGACCGGGATCACCGCTTTCCACGGCGCGACGATGACGACCGCATCCACCTCATCGGGCGAGACCGCACTGCCCGCGACCGCCTCGCGGCAGGCCTCGCCGGCGAGATCCCACAATTCGGCGGGATCCTGTTCGGCCCAGGTGGGGAACGGCTGACGGATGGCGTACTCGCGGTCGGCTTCGCCGAGCACGCCCCTGTCGGTGTCGGTGACCGCCACTTTGAGCGAAGAGGTGCCGAAATCGAGCGACACCGCCGTCGTCATCGACCCCGCCTTCTCACGGGAGGCCTGCCCGTCACGATGAACGTTTGACCAGCGCTCGCAGGCGTCCGCGCTTGAGACCGAACTCCTCGAGGCCGGCAGCGATCAGCAGCACCGCCCCGGTAGCCAGCTTCTGGCCGCTCGTGTTGACGTTGAGCAGCAGCAGCCCGTTCTGCAGCACGCCGAGGAAGGCGACGCCCAGAACGACCCCGAACATGGTTCCGCGTCCGCCGTTGAACGCGATTCCGCCGAGGAGCACGGCGGTCAGGACCTGGAGTTCGAGGCCTTCGCCGAGGGTGGTCGGCGGTGCCGAATCGAGCCGAGCGGCGAGCAGGACTCCCCCGAGCCCGGCGGCGGCGCCGACGGCGACAAAGGTCATGAACGACAGCCGTCGGGTGTTGATGCCCGACAGGAAGGTGGCTTCCGTGTTCACACCGAGCCCGTAGACGTGCCGACCGGAGGCGCTGAGGTGCAAGAACACGATGCCGACGGCCAGGACGAGTAGGGCGATGCCGACCAGGACGGGGATGCCGAACAACGTTCCCCGGCCGAGGAAGGCCATGCCGCCACCGAAGCCGGACGGCGGTGCCGTGGTGACCCGCTCGGCGATACCGCGGACCACCTGCAGCATGCCGAGCGTCACCACGATGGGCGAGAGGTTGAGAACGGAGATCATGGCGCCGTTGGCAGCGCCGACGAGCGCACCCACGACAATGCCGAGGAGTGCTGCCGTCAGCCAGTCGGTTCCGCCGGTGATCAGTACGCCCGTCACCACGCCCGAGAGTCCCAGCGTCGAGCCGACGGACAGATCCACTTTCCCGGTGATCACCACGAGCGCGAACGGCACGGAGACGATCAACAGGATCGCGCTCGACAGCGCGATGTTGATGATGTTGCCGTAGGTGAGGAACCGGGGCGCGGCCACGGCGAAGAAGATCACCATGGCGATGAAGCCGGCGAAGAGCACGTATCGGATCACGCGTTGCACCAGGTCGCCCCGCAGGCCGCCTGCTGCCGGTGTATTGGTCAGCGTGGTGGTGTCATTACTCATTTTCTGCTCCTTGGGCAGTCACGCCCACGAACTGGTGTGCGGCCAGCATCATGTTCTGTTCCGACATCTCCTGGCCGACCAGTTCCCTTTCGATCCGCCCGTCTCCCATCACCAGAACGCGGTCGCACAGTTGCAGGATCTCGTCGGGCTCGGAGGACGCCACGAGGCATCCGCAGTCGTGTTTCTTCATGAGCTCCCGGACGTAGCCGTAGATCCGCGCCCGGGCACCGATGTCCACACCCTGAGTGGGTTCGTCGAGTATCAGAAGGCGGATCGGAGCGGAGCCGAGGCCGGTCCGGCCCACGACGATCTTCTGCTGGTTACCCCCGGAGAAGTCTTCGGCGTTCATCCGCGGATCGGGCGGCTGGAGGTCCAGATCTTCGGCGATCTGCAGGAATTCGCGCCGTTCCGCCGCTGATCTGCGTAACCCGAGCTTGGCGAGCGCCCGGTACCTCGGCATGAGCACGTTCTCCCGTGCCGAGAGTGTGGGCCACAGTCCCTGGGTCGCCCGGTCCGACGCGACGAACCTGATCCCTCGCTTGAATGCGTACTCCGGCGACTTCGGGCGGTAGGCGCGGCCGTCGAGCTCGATGCGACCGGACATCGCCCTGGAGCCGTAGCCTCCGACGAGGCTTTCCAACAGCGACGTTCGTCCGGAGCCGACAGCACCGAAGAGCCCGACGATCTCACCCACGCCGACGGAGAAGTTCACCGGTCCGAATCGCGGCCCGGCGCCGTCTTCGACGGCGACGGCGGTCCGCTCGAACGTACGCACCTGCCCGGGAGTGTGGTCCATCTGCTGACCGGACCCCGCCGAAATGGCTTCGAGGATGTCCGACGCGGAGAGGTCGCCCGTCCGGCCGCTGAGCGCGACCACACCGGAGTTGATGACGGTGACGCGATCGGCGATTCGGAACACCTCGGCCATGCGGTGTGTGGTGTAGATGATCGCGACGCCGCTGTCCCGCAGCGAATTGATCTTCTCGAAGAGGATCTCGGTCTCTCTGGCCGAGATCGCCGCGGTCGGCTCGTCCAGGATCAGTACCTTGATCGAGGTCCTGTTCCACGCCTTCGCGATCTCGATCTGCTGACGCACACCGATGGACAGGTCCCCGACGATCGTTCCGGGAGTGGCATTGATGCCGTGCTGCGCCAACAGTTCTCGCGCGACGCGATTCTGTTTCGCGCGGTTGATGATCCCGAAGGTCGTCAACTCGTCGCCGAAGAACATGTTGTCGACCACGCTGATCGTGTCGATCAGGCTCAGGTGCTGGTGGATTGTGACGATTCCGGCGTCGAAAGCCTTTGCCGGCGTGAGGTCTTCGAGGACGTCGCCGTCGAGCTCGGCGGTGCCACTGGAGATGGCAGTGGCACCGCCGATGCACTTGATGAGAGTCGACTTGCCGGCCCCGTTCGGTCCAAGCAGAGCGTGGACCTCTCCCGCACGGACCTCGAAGTCCACCCCTTTCAGGACGGGATTAGCGGAGTACGACTTGTGGATGTTCGTCAGAGTCAGGGCCATCGTGACGAATCTTTAGTTGTATGCGGCCAGGAACTCCTCGACCTGACCGGGATCGGCGGGAGTCAGGACCGAGAAGTTCAGCGGACCGTATTCCGGGTCGATGCCTTCCGCGACGTCGACGATGGTGTTCGCCACGGTGGACGTCAGGTCGTTGAAGTTCACTGCGGAAGAGGCCCGGTAGATGCCGTTCTCCTTGAGGAGCCGAAGAGCCGACGGCGAGCCGTCCTGGCCGCCGATGTAGACGTTCGGGTCGTTCGGAGCGAAGCCCGCGTTGATGAACGCCTGGCGGGCGCCGATGGCGACATCGTCGTTGTAGGCCAGAACCATATTGAGGTCGGGATGTGCTTGCAGCACTGTGGAGGTGACCGATTCACCGGATGCGGTGTCGACCGCACGCTGATGGCTCACGACCTCGACATTGCTTGCGGTGCCCGGGAACTCCGCCATGAGGGCGTCGTCGCGCTCCTTGCCGGCGGTGATGTCGCGATCATGGAGTACCAGAGCCTTGAGCGGACCGCCGTTCTTGGTGGCCCATTCGCGGGCGTTGATGCCGAGTTCGGCACCACTGCGGTCCCAGGCGAACTCCACCGCGGCATCCTGGTTCTCCAGGTTCGTGCCGTAACTGACGAAGCCCACACAGTTGTCGAGAGCGCGCCGTCCGATCGGCTCGATGGCCGACGGCTCGAGGGCGTAGGTTCCGATCGCCGACAACCCCTGCGCCACCCACGCTTCGAGGTCGCTCACCTGTTGCTGCAGGTCACCGTCATTCGTGGTGGTGACCGTCTGGTACCCGCGCTCCTGGGCGATCGCGGTCACCTTCTTGTTGAAGGGTTCGTAGATCTCGAGGCTGGACAGCGGCCAGTCCCAGCCGATGACCTTCTTGTCCGAAGGTGTGCAGTCGCCACCACCTCCGACCTCCGAGACGACATCGCCGCCGCAACCGACCAACGCCGAGCCCACGGCCGCTGCGCACAGCACACCCAAAAACTTCTTCGCTCTTCGCATTGCTGTCCTTCCGATGTGATGGAACTTCGACAGGGCCCTCGGGTTGCTGAGCGCATCCGCCTTCACAGGGCACGCGTCCCGCCCACGCATGGGCGACGCGGCCGACGACGTGAGACATCGCACAGTCTGCAACAACAGTCTCTATCGGTCAAGACAGTTCATTAACGGAGCGTTACAGTCACGAAAATTGACCTGTGGGCCGATCCACTTGACGTCCAGCCCGGCCTATTCGCACTCAGTGACCGTTCTTGCCCGCTCTTGACAGATAAATCGGCCCGCTTCGATACTGGATGGGGCGGCGCCTTCGGCCCGTGGAAAAGGAGGGCCACATGCTTGCTGCGACTCGGCGGGAGAAGATCGTCGAGCTCGTGTCCGCCCGTCGGTCGATTTCCAGTGACGAACTGGCTGAGGCGCTTGGCGTTTCGGTCGAGACCGTGCGGCGCGACCTCAAGACCCTCGACGAGACCCGGCAGCTTCAGCGGGTCCGGGGCGGGGCCATCCACGCCGAGGTCCGTACCAGCAACAAAGAACCTTCGTTCACTGATCGCACGGTCCTGGCCGCGGATGAGAAGAACTCGATCGGCCAGCTGGCCACGCAGTTGCTCCCCGGCGCGAACACGGTGTTCGTCGACATCGGCACGACCGCGATCGCCGTCGCGCGCGCGATGCTCGGATCGTTCGCCGGCACGGTGATCACCCCGTCGATGTGGGTCGCGGAGGTTCTCAGCGCCGCGTCCGACATCGACGTGTTCATGCCGGGCGGTAAGGTCCGCGCCGGTGACATGTCGATCTCCGGTTCCACCGCAAGGGATTTCCTGCGCGATGTGAATCCTGACGTCGCCTTCCTGGGCACCGGCGGCATCGAGATCGCCGCGGGACTCACCGACTTCGAACTCCAGGAAGTCGACATCAAGCGGACGGTCTTGCAGAACAGTCGGCGCAGCTACGCCCTGGCTGATTCCAGCAAGTTCATGACGCGTGCCCCCTTCAAGGTGTGCGACCTCAGCGAGCTGTCCGGGATCATCACCGATCCGGCTCTGCCCGCCGACACACTCGACGCATTCACCGCCAGCGGTGTCGAGGTCCTGACTCGGCTCTGACCCACTGGTGGTGGCGGCGGACCGCCGGGAACGCCACACTCTGACGATGAGTCGCATACGCGAGGTGCTCGTCGAATCCACCGATCCGGTACCCCTCGTGACGTTCTGGTCGGAGCTGTTGCAGCTGCCGGCGGTCGATGACGCCGCCGTGCGCCTCGACGACGCGATGCGCCTTCGCTTCACGGCGACCGACGAGCCCAAACACATCAAGAACCGGCTCCATCTCGATGTGGCCTCCACATCGGCCGACCACCAGGCCGATCTGGTCGGCACGGCCCTCGCGCTGGGCGCAACACGAGTGGACGTGGGGCAGGGCGACGTGCCCTGGGTGGTGCTCGCCGATCCCGGTGGCAACGAGTTCTGCGTGCTCGAGCCCCGCGACGAGTACCGCGACATCGGTCCGCTCGCGGCGGTCGTCTTCGATGCCCGCGATCCGCGCGCGCAAGCCCGGTTCTGGTCCGCCCTGACCGGACTGCCCGTCACCCGCGAGCATCCGGTGTATGCCTCGCTGCGTCAGCAGTCGCGGTTCTGGCTGGAGTTCATCCGCGTCGACGAACCCAAGACGGTGCGCAATCGCCTGCACCTGGTGGTCGACGGTCCGGATCTGCCACGGCTCGACCCCGAGGGGAACGAGATCCTCACGACATGAGATTCGCTAATGCATCTTCAGAATCTTTAGCTGTACTGATCCGGCCGTGGTTCGTAGCGTCGATGCCGTGGCCTCCCCCGTCGTCTTCGGTTTCCTGTCGTCGCTCACCCTGATCGCCGCGATAGGTGCGCAGAACGCCTTCGTCCTGCGCCAGGGCATCCGCGGTGAACACGTCGCCGCTGTCGTGGCGCTGTGCACGGCCTCCGACATCGTGCTGATCGGCGCGGGCATCGCCGGGTTCGGCGCGCTGGTGACCAGCCATCCGGGCGCCCTCGACGTCGCGCGGTTCGGCGGCGCGGCGTTCCTCATCGGGTATGGGCTGTTGGCCGCGCGACGCGCCGTGCGCCCGGCCGCGCTCACCCCGTCCCAGGAGGGGCCCGCCCGCCTCCTCGGTGTGCTGCTCACCTGCGCGGCACTCACCTGGCTCAATCCGCACGTGTATCTCGACACGGTGGTCCTGCTCGGCGCACTCGCCAACGAACACCGCGATCAGCGCTGGCTGTTCGGCGTCGGAGCCGTCACCGCGAGTGCCGTGTGGTTCACCTGCCTCGGGTTCGGCGCCCGGCAGCTCGCGGGCTGGTTCTCCTCGGCGCTGACCTGGCGGATCCTCGACGCCCTGATCGCCGTCACGATGGTCGCCCTCGGCGTCACGGTCGCGCTCGGCTGACGGTCGGTCTTTTCCGACGCGAATTTCGATGAGGACTGCCCATCAGCGAATTCGGAGCGTACGGTGGAAACAGGCCTGGGGCTCTGCCGAGCGGTCGTTCTCCCTAGCGCTGCGAGGCGGAGTCCCAGGCCATTTCAATGCTTGTTGACGGTCAGGGCACCGCCCCTTCCGTAACATCAGTCACTCCCGACGTAACACCACTTATAGTCCGGGCAAATACTGACACCGTCGGTGATTCGATTCCGGGAGTCCGACTCCCGGGCGTCAGGCGGCACGTTTGCGAATCGGGTCGACGGGTGACTATGTCTTATGCGCACCCCCAAAGCCGTCCTCATCACCGGCGCGGCCGCCGGCATCGGTCGCAAGACCGCCATCGCGTTCGCCCGTAAGGGCTACACCGTCGGAGCGTTCGACATCGACGACGTCGGGCTGAAAACGCTCACCGAGGAGCTGGACCGGGTGCAGACGACCCTCATCACCGGTCATCTCGACGTCACCGACAGCGAGGAGATGGCCCAGCGCGTCGAGGAGTTCACCCGGGCCACCGGCGGCCGCCTCGACGTCATGATCAACAACGCCGGGATCCTGCGCGCCGGCCGGTTCGAGGAGCTCGACCTCGCCGGCCACCACAAGGAGATCGACATCAACGCCAAAGGCGTGGTCAACGGCCTCCACGCCGCCTTCCCGCACCTGCGCGACACCCCGGGATCCGTCGTCGTCAACCTGGCCTCGGCCAGCGCCATCTACGGCCAGGCCGAACTCGCCAACTACAGCGCCACCAAGTTCTTCGTCCGCGGCATCACCGAAGCCCTCGACCTCGAGTGGAGCCGGTACGGCATCCGCGTGATCGCGATGTGGCCGCTGTACGTCCAGACGGCGATGACCGACAACATCAGGACCGGAACCACCGACTCACTCGGCATCCGGCTGACCGCGCAGGACATCGCCGACGCCATCGTCGCCGCGGTCGAACCCTCCGCGCTGCGCCGGGCGCTGCACCAGGTGCACTTCCCCGTCGGCGCCCAGTCCAAGGTGCTGGCCACCGGCGCGCGCTTCTCCCCGGCGTGGCTGACCCGGCTGGTCAACAAGAAACTCGCCCACTCCTGACGTTGGCCTCACGGTGAGCACAACCGGTGCCCGCCCGCGCGGGCGCCGGTACGTTGCGCATCCATGAACGAGGATTGGCTGGCCGTGCTCGTCGGCCTCGCGCTGCTCGCGCTGGTACTGGTCGGCGCCATCCCCGGCAGCGTGATCCCGTGAGCGAGCAGGTCAGCGAAACCGGCACCGAGGTACGCCCAGCCGGGATCGGTTACGCCGTCGCCGGCGTGCTGGTCGTGCTGGCACTCGGCGCGGCGACCCGCTTCCTCGAGGCCCAGGTACCACGGTGGGCGGACGGCACGGCGTTCGAGGGCATCGCCAAGTCGATCGAATTCCCGGTCTACGCCATCGGTTTGGGCCTGTTCGGCAACGTGGTGCTGAGCCGGCTCGCACTGCGCGACGCGCTCTCCGGAGGGTTCCGAACCGAGTTCTTCATCAAGACCGGTCTGGTCCTGCTGGGGGCATCGATCAACCTCAAGGTCCTCGTCACCGCCGCCGGCCCGGCGATCGTCCAGGCGCTGCTGCTGATCTCGATCGTGTTCGGGTTCACCTGGTGGCTCGGCGGACGGCTCGGACTCGAGGACAAACTGCGCGCACTGCTCGCCTCGGCCGTCTCCATCTGCGGGGTCAGCGCGGCCATCGCGGCCGCCGGGGCGGTGCAGGCCAAACGCGAGCAACTCGCCTACGCCGCCTCCCTCGTCATCGCTTTCGCGCTGCCGTCGATCTTCCTGCTTCCGTGGTTGTCGCGGGTGTTCGGCCTGCCCGACGCCGTGGCCGGCGCGTGGATCGGCGGCAACATCGACACCACCGCGGCCGTCGCCGCCTCCGGAGCCATCGCCGGTGAGGACGCCCTGCAGATCGCCACCATCGTCAAGACCACCCAGAACGCGCTGATCGGCATCGTCGCGATCGCCCTGACCGCGTACTTCGCCCTCAAGGTCGAACGGCGCAGCGCGCAAGACGCTCGTCCCACCGTCGGCCAGTTCTGGGAACGGTTCCCGAAATTCGTGCTCGGATTCGTCGCCGCATCGGTCGTCGGCACCCTGTTCCTGCAGTGGGGCGGCGACAAGTCGGCCATCACCACCGTCAACGATCTCCGCACCTGGTTCCTGATCTTCGCGTTCGTCGCGATCGGGCTCGAGTTCTCGCTGCGCGGTCTGCGGGAGGCGGGGTGGCGGCCGGTCGCGGTGTTCGCCTCGGCCACCGTCGTCAACATCCTGGTCGCGCTCGCGCTCGCGCTCGTGTTGTTCAGCGGCTTCGAGGTGGGTTAGCGGTTACGCTCGCCGCGTGTCATCTGGCTGGTCGCGGCGCGACTTCCTGGCGCTGACCGCCGCGCTCGCCGGGACGACGGCGCTGGCCGGCTGCGGTGGCGACGAGCCCGGCACCGTCGCGAGGGACGGTTCGGTCACCGTCACCCACGCCTTCGGCGAGACGCGCATCCCCGGACCACCCAACCGCGTCGTGAGCGCCGGGCTCACCGAACAGGACGACCTGCTGGCCGTGGGTGTGGTGCCGATCGCGGTCACGGAGTGGTTCGGCGGTGAGCCGTTCGGCGTATGGCCCTGGGCGCGAAGCCAACTCGGGCAGGCCCAACCGACCGTGCTCAGCCTCGCCGACGGCATCCAGATCGAGGCGATCCGCGGCCTGAACCCCGACCTCATCGTCGCGGTCAACGCCGGCCTGGACGCCGACACCTACGCCACCCTGTCGACGATCGCGCCGACAGTCGCGCAGAACGGATCGGCCGCCTTCTTCGAACCGTGGAAGGACCAGGCCACCATCATCGGTCAGGCCGTGTTCCAGGCCGACGCGATGCAGACGGCGATTGCGCGCGTCGACGAGCGCTTCACCAACGCCGCATCGGCCCACCCGCAGTTCGCCGGCAAGAAGGCGCTGCTGTTGCGCGGACCGCTGTACCGCGACAACGTGCAGGCGGTACCGCCGGGCTGGCGCACCGATTTCCTGACCCAGATGGGCTTCACGGTCGCCGACCCGGGTGGGCCCCTGATCCCCCGCGACCGGATGGCGTCGGTCCTCGACGCCGCCGACGTCCTGATCTGGACCACCGACAACGAGCAGGAACAGGCCGCCCTGCTGTCCGACCCGACCATCTCGGGGCTGAAGGCCGTCGCCGGTGGGCGCACCATCTTCACCGACAAGGAACTCGCGGGCGCGATCGCCTTCGCCTCCCCGCTGTCCTATCCGCTGGTCGCCGACCGGCTGCCGCCACTGCTGGCGCAGATCCTGGCCTGAGAGAATGTGCCGATGACCGGCACGGCGACTGATCACCGCGGCTCCGCGACCATCGGGTCCGCCTACTATCCGACGCTGGTCGCGGTCTTCACCGGGCTGGTGCTGATCTCCAACGTCGCCGCCACCAAGGGCGTCGCATTCGGACCGCTGCTGACCGACGGCGGCTTCCTGGTCTTCCCCCTCACCTACGTGATCGGTGACGTGCTCAGCGAGGTGTACGGCTTCCGCGCCGCCAGGCGCGCGGTGTTCGTCGGCTTCGCCATGCAGGCACTCGCGGTGCTCGTGCTGTGGACCACGGTCCGCCTGCCCGGGGCCCCCGGCTACACCAACCAGGAAGCACTGGCCACCACCGTCTCCGCGATCACCGGGCTGGCGATCGCCGGGCTGTCCGGCTTCCTCGTCGGCCAGCTCGTCAACGCGTGGGTGGTGGTGCGGATCAAACAACGCACCAAGGAGCAATACCTGTGGGCGCGCCTACTCGGCTCGACCGTGGTCGGGCAGTTCGCGGACACGCTCGTCTTCTGTGCGATCGCCGCACCGATCATCGGGTTCGGCGACATGGGGTCGTTCACCCTCTACGCGGCGCTGGGCTGGGTGTACAAGACCGTCATCGAAGCAGTGCTGCTGCCGGTGACCTATCGGGTGATCGCGGCGATCAAACGCCGGGAACCCACGTACGAACCCGCGATCTGAGCCTTCTTTAAAACACCTCTGTCAAAGCGCCTCAGGGAGCTGCCGCCGACCCTACTCAGCGGTAGCTTTGGGTATGACCGCAGCACCGGATGTGAGGGACCCGATGGTTCTGGGCACAGTGCTCGACTACGGCGACCATGCCGTGCTCCTCCAGTTCGACAGCACCGCCGAGGTATTGGCGTGGTCGGACACCGTCCGCGGCGCCGCACTGCCCGGTGTCGTGGACATCGTGCCCGGGGCGCGCACCGTCCTGGTCAAACTCGACAGTCCGCGGTATCAGGCGCCCACGAGGCAACGGCTTTCCGCCCTGCGCCTCGACCGGTCCGCCGTCGAGGAGTCCGCAGCCGCCGGTGAGCGCACCGCCGACGTCGTCATCGATGTCGTGTACGACGGCGCCGACCTCGACGAGGTGGCCCGGCTGACCGGGATGGACCCCGGCCAGGTCGTCGCCGCCCACACCGGGACGCTGTGGCGCGTCGGGTTCGGCGGCTTCGCACCGGGTTTCGCCTACCTCGTCGGCGGCGACGACCGGCTGCACGTGCCGCGCCGCGCCGAGCCCCGCACCAAGGTGCCCGCCGGGGCGGTCGGCCTGGCCGGCGAGTTCAGCGGGGTGTATCCGCGGGAATCACCCGGCGGCTGGCAGCTGATCGGCCACACCGACGCCGCGCTCTGGGACATCGACCGGGAGAACCCCGCGCTGCTCACCCCGGGCGCCTGGGTCGAGTTCCGCGCGGTCTGACCAGGAGGCGACGATGACCACCACACTCGAGATCCTGAACACCGGGCCGCTCGCACTGGTCGAGGACCTCGGCAGGCCGGGTCTGGCGCACCTCGGCGTCACCCGCTCGGGCGCGGCGGACCGGCGTGCCCACGCCCTGGCCAACCGCCTGGTGGCCAACCCGGGGGACCGGGCGACCGTCGAGGTGACGTTCGGCGGGTTCACCGCCCGCGTCCGCGGAGGGGATGTCGCCGTGGCCGTCACCGGCGCCGACGCCGGCCCCGCTGTCAACGGTAAACCGTTCGGGACCAACAGCATTCACTACGCCCACGACGGCGACATCATCTCGCTGGGCATTCCGCACGCCGGCCTGCGGAGCTACCTCGCGGTGCGCGGCGGTATCGAGGTCGCACCGGTTCTCGGGTCACGCAGCTACGACGTGATGTCGGCGATCGGACCGCGACCGCTGCGACCCGGCGACGTGCTGCCCGTCGGCGACCACACCGAGGACTTCCCCGAACTCGACCAGGCGCCCGTCGCGGCGATCGACGACGACGTCCTCGAGTTGACGGTGGTTCCCGGCCCGCGCGACGACTGGTTCGTCGACCCGGACGTGCTGGTGCGCACCAACTGGCAGGTGACCAACCGCAGCGACCGCGTGGGGATGCGACTGGTCGGCATGCCGCTCGAGTACCGGTGGGCCGATCGGCAACTGCCCAGCGAGGGTGCCACCCGCGGCGCGATTCAGGTGCCCCCCAATGGGTTTCCGGTCATCCTGGGCCCCGACCACCCGGTGACCGGGGGATACCCCGTGATCGGGGTGGTGACCGACGACGACATCGACAGGGCTTCGCAGGCCCGCCCCGGGCAGACGGTGCGGCTGCACTGGTCGCGGCCACGCAAACCCACCGTGTGAACCACGCCGAGACCCCAGCGCGCCAGCCGCGGTACTGGTAGAACGGCAGTGTGCAGCCCGGAGACCTGACCGCCGTGCGGTTGCGGGACGTCCACACCGCGCGGCTGGTGCACACCGCCGACCTCGACGCCGAGACCCGCGAGGGCGCCCGGCGCATGGTGACCGACGCCTTCGACGGCGATTTCACCGACGACGACTGGGAGCACGCCCTCGGCGGGATGCACGCCCTGATCTGCAGCCACGGCGCGCTGATCGCCCACGCCGCGGTGGTCCAGCGCAGGCTGCTCTACCGTGACACCGTCCTGCGCTGCGGGTACCTCGAAGCCGTCGCCGTTCGGGAGGACTGCCGCAGACAGGGGCTGGGCAGCGCGGTGATGGACGCCTGCGAGCAGGTGCTGCGCGGCGCCTACCAACTCGGCGCGCTGTCGGCCTCCGCCATGGCCCAGCCGATGTACCGGGCCCGCGGCTGGGAACCCTGGCTCGGCCCGACGTCGGTGCTCGCCCCCGGCGGGCGCGTCCGCACCCCAGAGGACGACGGGTCGGTGTTCGTCTACCCGGTCGCCACAGCGCTCGGGACCACACGCCTCGACACCACCGCGGAACTCACCTGCGACTGGCGCCACGGCGACGTCTGGTGATCTCACACCGCGTCGGACGGACCGGTGAGCGGAATTTCACGGCGGGGTCACCGCGGGCAGCGTCGGGGTAATGAACGCTTCCTACCGTTGCCGCCATGTCGCACCGCATCACCGACTGGGATCCCGAGGACACGGCAGCCTGGGAAGCCGGTAACAAGTACATCGCCCGCCGCAACCTGATCTGGTCGTTGGCCGCCGAGCACATCGGCTTCTCCGTCTGGTCGATCTGGTCGGTCATGGTGCTGTTCATGCCGGAGGCCGTCTACGGCTTCTCCGCCGGCGACAAGTTCCTGCTCGGCGCCACCGCCACCCTCGTCGGCGGCTGCCTGCGGATTCCGTACACGCTGGCCACCTCCACCTTCGGCGGGCGCAACTGGACGGTGTTCTCCGCCTTCGTGCTGCTCATCCCCGCCGTCGGCACCATGGTGCTGCTCGCCAATCCGGGCCTGCCGCTGTGGCCGTACCTGGTGTGCGCGGCGCTGGCCGGTTTCGGGGGCGGCAACTTCGCCTCGTCGATGACGAACATCAACGCCTTCTATCCGCAGCGGCTCAAGGGCTGGGCGCTCGGCCTCAACGCGGGCGGCGGCAACATCGGGGTGCCGATGATCCAGCTGGTCGGCCTGCTGGTGATCGCCGTCGCGGGCAACCGGCAGCCGTACTGGGTGTGCGCGGTGTACCTGGTGGCCCTGGCCGTCGCCGGAATCGGCGCCGCGCTGTACATGGACAACCTCGAACAGCACAAGATCGACTTCACCGCGATGAAAGACATTCTGCGCGAACGCGACACATGGGTGATCTCACTGCTCTACATCGGTACGTTCGGATCGTTCATCGGGTTCGCTTTCGCCTTCGGTCAGGTGCTGCAGATCAACTTCGCCGCCCGCGGCCAGAGCGCGGCCGAAGCCTCACTGCACGCCGCCCAGATCGCGTTCGTCGGCCCGCTGCTCGGCTCCCTGTCGCGGGTGTACGGCGGCAAGCTCGCCGACCGGATCGGCGGCGGCCGCGTCACCCTCGCGGTGTTCGCCGGCATGATCCTCGCGGCCGGGGTGCTGGTCACCGTCAGCACCCTCGACGACGGCAACCCGGGCGCGGCGACCGCGGCGACGATGATCGGCTACGTCGTCGGCTTCATCGCCCTGTTCCTGCTCTCTGGCATCGGCAACGGGTCGGTGTACAAGATGATCCCGTCGATCTTCGAGGCCCGCAGCCGGTCCCTGGACACCACCGAGGAACAGCGTGCCGTCTGGTCGCGGGCCATGTCGGGCGCGCTGATCGGGTTCGCCGGCGCCGTCGGCGCGCTCGGCGGGGTCGGGATCAACCTCGCGCTGCGCCAGTCCTACCTCTCGAGCGGCTCGGCGACCGCCGCGTTCTGGATCTTCGCCGCCTTCTACGTGCTGGCCTCCGTGGTCACCTGGGTCATGTACGTGCGCCGTCCCGCAGGTGGCGCCGTCGAGCGCACCCCGCACCCCGACCTGGCCCGGGCGTGACCACCGGATCCGTGAGCAGGGCGACAACGGGGTCGCCCTGCTCACACCGGCGCCACCGGCGACCCGCCGGCAATGGCACGGCAACCGCTGAGAAACAGAACCGAAACACGACCCCCCTACACAGAACACATGAGTGAGCCCGACTGGCTGCCGCTCACCGGATTCCGGGTGGCGGTGACCTCCGCCCGCCGCGCCGACGAACTGTGCGCACTGCTGCGCCGTCGCGGCGCCGCCGTCACCAGTGCGGCCGCCATCGAGATGGTGCCGCTGCCCGACGACGACGAACTGCGCGACCACACCCAGGCACTGATCGACCACCCGCCCGACATCGTCGTCGCGACCACCGGCATCGGATTCCGCGGCTGGATCGCCGCCGCCGACGGCTGGGGTGTCGCCGGCGAACTCACCGCGGCGCTGGAACGCGCGCGCATCGTCTCCCGCGGGCCCAAGGCCACCGGCGCGCTGCGGGCGGCCGGACTGCCCGAGGAGTGGTCGCCGGATTCCGAATCGTCGCGCGAAGTGCTGCGCTACCTGCTCGACGGCGGCATCGCGGGCATGCGGATCGCCGTCCAGCTCCATGGCGCGACCGACGACTGGGACCCCTTCCCCGAGTTCCTCGACGAACTGCGGACCGCGGGCGCCGACGTGGTCCCGATCCGCGTGTACCGATGGCGGCCCGCGCCGCGCAACGGAGACTTCGACCAGCTGGTCGCAGGGATCGCGGAGGAGAAGTTCGACGCCGTCAGCTTCACCTCGGCGCCCGCGGTGGCGTCGGTGCTGATGCGCGCCACGGAGTTGGGCCTCATCGACCGCGTGCTGACCGCGCTACGGACCAACGTGCACGCCATGTGCGTCGGCCCGGTCACCGCACGTCCGCTGGCCCGGCTCGGTGTGCCGACGTCGGCGCCCGAACGCATGCGGCTCGGCGCGCTGGCCCGCCACATCACCGACGAACTGCCACTGCTGCAGGCCCGCACCGTCCGGGTGGCCGGTCACCTGCTGGAGATCCGCGGCACCTGCGTGCTGGTCGACGGCGTCGTGAAATCGCTGTCCCCGGCCGGGATGGCCACCATCCGCGCGCTGGCGCACCGGCCAGGCGCGGTGGTGTCGCGCACCGACCTGCTGGGCGCCCTTCCCGGAAGCGGCACCGACACCCACGCCGTGGAGACCGCGGTACTGCGGTTGCGAACGGCTTTGGGCGACAAGCAGATCGTGTCCACCGTCGTCAAACGCGGATACCGGCTCGCCGTCGACGAGGACCTCGTGGAGGCACTGTGAACCGCATTCTCGTCGCGCACGGCACCCGCAAGGCCAGCGGCGTCGCGCTGATCGGCGACATCGCCGACCGTGTGGCGGCCGCCCTGGACGCACCGGTCGACATCGCGTTCGTCGATGTCCTCGGCCCGACCCCCGCCGAGGTGCTCCGCGCGATGCCGGAACGTCCGGCCGTCCTGGTGCCCGCATTCCTCTCCCGCGGATACCATGTGCGCACCGACATCCCGGCACACGTGCGGGACAGCGACCATCCGGACGTCACGGTCGCGCCCGCACTGGGCCCGGACCCGCGGCTGGTGCGGGTGGTGGCGGACCGGCTGGCCGAATCCGGTTGGCGTCCTAATGATTCGGTGATCCTCGCCGCCGCGGGGACCTCCGATGGCGGCGCCCTGCGCGATCTGCACACCACCGCCACCTCGCTGTCGGCGGTCACCGGTGCGCGCGTCGACCTCGCGTTCGCCGCGACCGGCGAACCACACATCGCTGACGCGGTTTCCGCGGCGCGCCGCCGTGGCGCGCGGCGGGTGGTGGTGGCGTCGTATCTGCTGTCCGACGGGCTGTTCCAGGACCGGTTGCGGGCGAGCGGCGCGGACATCGTCACCGAACCGCTCGGCACCCACCCCGGGTTGGTGCGGCTGATCGCCGCCCGATTCCGGCGGGCCCGCATCCCGGTCGCCGCCTAGGAGTTCCCCGACACCAGCGTCCTGGCCACCGCCTCGATGGAGTCGTTCTCCTGTTTGGCGAGCTTCACCAGCAACGCGAAGGCCTGGGCGACATCGATGCTGAACCGTCGCATCAGCAGGGTCTTCGCCGCGGCGATCACGTCGCTGCGCGACGACCGGACCGGCCTGGTGCGCACCCGGTCCGCTTTGAGGAAGCTCGAGATACGCGAGGCGATCAATGCGCCTTCGGCCTCAGCGCGGGCGTCCAGCCGCCCAGTGCGGTCCGCGTACAGGTTCAGGGCCGCATACGTGCTGCCGTCGGTGAACACCGGGTAGGCGAGCACCGACCGCACCGGCGTGCAGGCCACCGCCTTGGCGGCGAAGGCGGGCCACCGTTCCTCGGACGCCATGTCGTCGATCCGGAAGGTCTGCTGCCCGGCGGCCGCGTCCAGGCACGGCCCCTGACCGTAGGTGCGCTGGATGTTGTCGAGCACCAGCGGGTGCCCGTCGGTGGCCGCCAGGCACCGCATGATGCCGCCGTTGGTCACCAGCGTCACACCCGCGTGATCGACGCCGGCGATGTACTCGACGGCGAGGCTGGTGAAACCGGTCAGGGCCGTCGTCATGTCGACCCGCGCGCGCCGCGCGTAGCGGCGCACGTACTCCTCGAGCGCACCTTCCAGGCGGTCGTCGATCACTGCCATGGCGACCTACTACCCCAGCGCCGACCCCCCAAACGGGACGGTTCGACACGTGTCTGCGGGGTACCTGACCACCATGAACATCCATCGCATCCTCTCCGCGGTCGAAGAGGTGAAGTCGCTCGACGCCCCGGCCGAGACCAGCGCCCGTATCGCGAGCCGGGTCGTCGACGGCGCCCGCCTGGGGCGGATCCTGCGGGGGTCCTGGCTCGGCCACCCCGTCCATCCGCTGCTGATCACCCTGCCGATCGGCACCTGGATGACGTCGGTGGTCTTCGACCTCGTGTTCAAAGACGTCGCGACGGCCCGCCGCCTCCTCGGGGTCGGCCTGGCCGCGACGCCGCCGACCATCCTGGCCGGCTGGGCGGACTACGCCCTGCTCAACAAGCGTCAGCAGCGGGTCGGTCTGGTGCACGCGGTGTCCAACGCGGCGGGGGTGACGATGTTCGGGCTGGCCTACCGGGCCTACCGCAAGGAGCGGGTGCGGGCGGCGCGGGTGTACAGCCTGCTCGGTCTGACCGCGATCAGCGTGGGCGGTGCGCTCGGCGGGCACCTGTCCTACGCGCAGGGGGCGGGGATGTTCCGCTGGCAACCGGTGCGCGCGGTCACCCACCGCAACCCGGTGGAGTACCGACGCGCCGCCTGAGCGCTACGCCGCGATCTCGACGACGCCGTCGGCGGTGAGCCGGGTGCGGTACACCGGCAGCGCCGCCGACGGATCGTCGAGGCAGCTGCCGTCGTCGAGGGCGAAGGCCTGCTTCTTGATCGGGGACTGCACGGTGGCCCGCCCGCCCCGGTCTCCGGTGATGCCGCGCGACATCACCGCCGCACCGGAGAACGGGTCGATGTTGCCGACGGCGTGCAGGGTTCCGTCGTCGAGGCGGAACAGCGCCGCCTGAGAACCGTCGGGCAGCAGGACCGCCACCCCGCGGCACGGGATCAGGTAGTCGTAGCGGCAGGCCGCCGTCCAGGTCGCAGCCGGTGCGCAGAGGTCGGTACGGTCGTCGAGCAGGGTCACGGTGTCTCCTGAAGCGGTCGGACGGTGGGCATTCCGATGGGCACCGGCACCTTGCGGCCGGCGTTCTCGGTGAAGGTGATGGTCGGGTCGGGTACGTCCGGGGCGTTGACGAACGACACGAAGCGCGAGAGCTTGTCGGGATCGTCGAGCACACCCTTCCACTCGCACGCGTACCCTTCGACGTGGCGGGCCATCGCCGCCTCGAATTCGCTTGCCAGCCTCAGGGAGTCGTCGCAGACCACCTCACGGACGTGGTCGAGGCCGAGCTGCTCGACCCACGGCGCGGTGCGCTGTAACCGGTCCGCCGTGCGGATGTAGAACATCAGGAAGCGGTCGATGTAGCGGATCAGCGTCTCGTCGTCGAGGTCGCCGGCGAGTAGCTGCGCGTGGGCCGGGGTCATCCCGCCGTTGCCGCCCACGTAGAGGTTCCAGCCGTGTTCGGTCGCGATCACGCCGACGTCCTTGCCGCGCGCCTCGGCGCACTCGCGGGCGCATCCGGACACGCCCATCTTGATCTTGTGCGGGGCGCGCAGACCGCGGTACCGCAGTTCGAGGTCGATGGCCATCTGCACGGAATCCTGTTGGCCGTAGCGGCACCAGTCGCTGCCCACGCAACTCTTGACGGTGCGCAGCGCCTTGCCGTAGGCGTGCCCGGACTCCATCCCACCCTCGACCAGCCGGCGCCAGATCTCGGGAAGCTGCTCGACGCGGGCGCCGAACAGGTCGATGCGCTGACCGCCGGTGATCTTGGTGTAGAGGTCGAAGTCGCGGGCGATCTCGCCGATCAGGATCAGCTGCTCGGGCGTGATGTCGCCGCCGGGCACCCGCGGCACCACCGAATAGCTGCCGTTGCGCTGGATGTTGGCCAGGAAGTGGTCGTTGGAATCCTGCAGGGCGGCCTGCTCGCCGTCGAGGATGTGATCCGAACTCGTCGACGCCAGGATGGAGGCGACGGTGGGTTTGCAGATGTCGCAACCCTTTCCGGTGCCGAATTTGTCGAGCAGACCGGAGAAGGTGCGGATCTCCGTCGCCGAGATGATCTCGAACAGTTCGGCGCGCGACTGAGCGAAGTGCTCGCACAACGCCTTCGACTGCTCCACGCCTTCGGATTCGAGCAGCTGTTTGAGCAGCGGTACGCATGAGCCGCACGAGGTGCCGGCCTTGGTGCACGCCTTGAGCCCGGCCACGTCGCAGCAGCCGCCGGCGATCGCACCGGTGAGATCACCCTTGGTGACGTTGTTGCAGGAACAGATCTGGGCGGCGGCAGGCAGTGCGCCGACGCCGAGTGCGGTGTCGGCGCCGCCGGAGCCGGCCGGTGCGATGAGCGCCATCGGATCGCCCGGCAGCTGCTCGCCGACCATCGGCCGCAGGACGCCGTAGGCCGACGCGTCGCCGACCAGGACCCCGCCCAGCAGCGTCTTGGCGTCGTCGGAGAGCACGAGTTTGGCGTAGGTCTGGTTGACCGCGTCGTTGACCACGACCTCGAGGCAGTCCGGGGTGCGGCCCATCGCGTCACCGAAACTGGCCACGTCGACGCCGAGGAGTTTGAGCTTCGTCGACAGGTCGGCCGCCCCGAATTCGGCTGCACCGCCGAGCAACCGGTCGGCGACCACCTCGGCGCTGGTGTATCCGGGTCCGACCAGCCCGTAGCAGCGGCCGTCGATGGCGGCCACCTCGCCGATCGCGTAGACGTGCGGATCAGCGGTGGCGCAGGAGGAGTCGGTCAGGACGCCGCCGCGTTCGGCGATGTCGAGTCCCGCGGCGCGGGCCAGGTCGTCGCGTGGGCGGACCCCCGCGGCGAAGATCACCAGGCCCGCCTCGATGGCCGATCCGTCGCTGAGACGGACCAGCACCGAATCGCGGTCGGTCGCCTCGATCGCGTCGGTGCCGACGTCGACGTGCACGTCGATGCCCAGGTCGTTGATCATCCGGCCCAGCAGATGGCCGCCGGCCTCGTCGACCTGCTGGTTCATCAGCCGCGGCGATCGTTCGACGATGTGCGGCTTCAACCCGAACCGGCGCAGGGCGTTGGCGGCTTCCAGCCCGAGCAGACCGCCGCCGATCACCACACCGACCGGCGCGTGGCCGGCGGCGCTGCGCTGCGCGTCGGCGCGGATCGCGTCGAGGTCGTCGAGGGTGCGGTAGACGTGGCAGGCGGCGAGCTCGTGGCCGGGGACCGGCGGGACGAAGGCGTAGGAACCGGTGGCCAGCACGAGCGCGTCGTAGGCGACCGTCGTCCCGTCCGCCGTCTGCACCGTGCGGGCGTCCCGGTCGATCGAGGTGACGCGGTGCCCCAGCCGCAGGTCGACCAGGTCGTCTCCGCGGTAGTCGTTTCCGGCGAGCGCCAGCAGCGTGCGGTCCCAGTGTTCGGTGTAGCCGGTCAGGCCCACCCGGTCGTAGGCGGCGTCGGTTTCCTCGGCGAGCACGGTGATGCGCCAGGCGCCCGCCTCGTCGCGCGCACGCAGCGCTTCGACGAACCGGTGCCCGACCATGCCGTGGCCCACGACCACGACGTTCTTCGTTGACGGCATGGGCGCAAGGCTAGGAAGCCGATATTGCCGCGATGTCGCGTTGTGTGAAGCCCCCATCACGGTGTGCTCACCTCGATTCGAGGCCGGTTGTGAGACTGCCGCGGCGGGTCGCGGCAGATCGGCGGCTACGTTTGTGGCCATGAGTGATGAACGGGGTGATTCCACGTTCACCTGGCACGGCCGGCACGAGCTGGTGCACCGGATGCACGAGCAGCTGGACGACCTCGCCACCGCTCGCGATCAGATGGAACAACTGGTGAGAGCGATCGTGGCGATCGGATCCGACCTGGACCTCGACGTCACACTGCATCGGATCGTCGACGCCGCCATGGAACTGAGCGCCGCCCGGTTCGGCGCACTGGGAAAACGCGGATCCGACGGCACCACGTCGTCGTTCGTCCGCACGGGTATCGACGACAGCGCGGCCCGGCGGCTCGCCGAGCTGCCGGTGGGCGAAGGCCTTCGGGTCGACGACCTGACCACTCAGACGGAGACCATCCCGGCGGATGCCACCGGCCGGCCGATCCGGGCGCTGCTGGCCGTTCCGATCTCGGTGCGGGCAACCGACTTCGGCACCCTCTACCTCGCCGACGACCGTCCCGGCCGAGCGTTCTCGGACGCCCAGGAGGGCGTCGTGCGTGCGCTGGCGACGGCGGCTGCGGCAGCCATCGACAATGCCCGGCTCTTCGAGCGTGAACGTGAGTCGGCGAAATGGACCAAGGCCAGCCGCGAGATCACCACCGCCCTGCTGTCCGGCAACCCGCAGACGGGACCGTTGCAGCTGATCGTGAACCGGGCGCTGGAGTTGGCGGACGCGGAGCAGGCGATCCTGCTGGTTCCCCGGGAACCGGAACCACCCGCCGACACCGTCGACACCCTCGTCGTCGCTGCCACGGCAGGCCGGTACGCCTCGGAGGTGATCGGGCGCCAGGTTCCCATGGACGGGTCGACCACGGGTGGCGTCGCCCGGCGAGGGCTGCCGGTCATCACCGATTCCTTTCAGTATCCGATCGAGGGTTTCACCGATGTGGGTGAGCGTTCGGCGATCGTGATGCCGCTGACGGCGGACGA